>JBFKDP010000007.1:0-34272 GCA_041619575.1 Litorivivens sp. | reverse complement strand
TCACCGTGCAGGTGCGCGATGCCGGGGGTACCACGAGCTCTGCGCCAGTGACTATCGAGATTGAAGATGTAAACGAGTTCACCCCGACGACGTCCAATCGCACCTTTACCGTTGCCGAGAACAGCCCCGAGGGCACTGCGGTAGGGACGGTCACGGGTAGTGACCAGGATGCTACGGCCGAGCTGACATTCAGTATCGCTAGCGGGAACATCGGCGGGGCTTTCGCTATTGGTGACGATACTGGCGATATCACCGTGGCAGATCCGGCGCCGCTGGATCGAGAAACCCGCGCGAGCTTCAGTTTGGAAGTGGTTGTGAGCGATGGTAAGCGCAGCGCCAATTCTGCAGTCACAATCAACCTTTCTGACGTGAATGAGCATGCACCGGTTTATGAGGATGCCGCCTTCACTATCGATGAAAACCGGCCGAATGGCACAGAAATAGGTGTTCTGACGGCAACTGATGCCGATGCCACCGATACCGTAAACTACAGCATTGTGTCGGGCAATGATGGCAATGCCTTTGCGCTGAACGCGAGCACTGGGCGCCTGACGGTGGCGAACAGCAGTGCGCTTGACCGGGAAACCCGAGAAGGCTTCACCCTTGTACTACGTGCCAGCGATGGCGAGAAGAGCGACGATGCGACTGTCGTGATCACGCTTAATGATGTAAATGAATTCCCGCCGGCCGGTCAGGATGAAACGTTCACCATTGAGGAAAACCCGACTGCCGGGCAGGTGGTTGGCACATTGCAGTGGGCTGATCAGGACGCGACGAGTGGCACAACCACCTACGCGATTGATAGCGGCAACACTGGCAACGCGTTTGAGGTTGATCCGAACACCAGTGAGATCCGGGTACTGACGCCGAGCGCGGTGGATCGCGAGAGCGTCGCCAGCTTTGCACTGGTGGTGCGCGCGACCGAGGGAGGGCAATCCGCAACCTCGACCGCCACCATTAATATCACCGACGAGAATGAGTTCGATCCGGTACTAGACGATACGACATTTACCATCGACGAAAACGCCAGCAACGGCTCCAATGTCGGCACGGTTATCGGCAGTGATCAGGATGCAACGGCAACATTGAGCTACAGCATCACCGGCGGAAATCCCGCTGGTGCGTTTGCCATAGGCGCAGCTTCCGGTCAGATCAGCGTAGCCAATAGCTCGGAACTTGATCGCGAGACCTATGAGTACATCAGTCTGACCGTCACCGTATCGGATGGGGAGCGCAGTGACGACGCTCAGGTGTTGGTGTATCTCAATGATATTAACGAGTTTGACCCCACCATTGAGCCGACCACACTCTCCGTAGCGGAAAACAGCCCGAACGGCACGTTGGTTGGTCGCCCGGTGGCAGGTGATAAAGACGCCACCGATGAGGCCTCGTTGACCTACAGCATCACCGGCGGCAATACCGGCAGCAGCCGCGGTCCGCTGCAAGGTAACCGTACGCTGTTCAACATCGATGCCAACACTGGTGATATCACGATTGCGGACAACTTCGACTTCAACCGTGAAGTAAATGATCAGTTCGTGATCACTGTTCAGGTACGCGATGCGGGGGGTACAACTGACAGCGCTCAGATCACCGTCGAAATCGAGGACGTGAATGAATTCACACCGGTTACTTCCAACGAAACCTTTATCATTGATGAGAACAGCGCGGAAGGAACACCTGTCGGTAGTGTCTCTGCCAGCGACCAGGATGCGACCGCTGAATTAACTTTCAATATTGCTGGCGGCAACACCGGTGGCGCCTTCGCGATTGGTAGCGACAGCGGCGAGATTACCGTTGCGGATCCGGACCCGATCGACCGCGAAACCCGGGATAGCTACACCCTGGATGTGGTCGTAAGTGACGGGGCACGCAGCGCGAATTCTACGGTTACGATCAATATTAACGATGTGAATGAGTTCGCACCGATATATGACGATCAAAGCGTAAATATCGACGAGAATTCTCCGAATGGCACTCTGGTTGGCACGTTCACCGGTTCAGATGCAGATGCCACCGATACGCTTAGCTACAGCATTGTGTCGGGCAATGATGGCAACGCCTTTGCGCTCAATGCCACGAGCGGCAATCTCACGGTTGCAAATCAAGCGCAATTGGATCGGGAAGCACGCGATGACTTCACGCTTGTTCTACGTGCGTCCGACGGAGAGAAAACAGACGACGCCACTGTTGTTGTAAATCTGAATGACGTGAACGAGTTTCCGCCGGCCGGTCAGGATGAATCCTTCACGCTTGCAGAAAACCCGACTGCCGGCCAAGTGGTTGGTATCCTGCAGTGGGCTGACCAGGATGCGACACAGGGGGATACCACCTACGCGATTGATAGCGGAAATACCGGCAACGCCTTTGAAGTTGATCCCAATACCAGCGAGATCCGCGTACTGACGCCGAGTGCGGTGGATAGGGAGAACATTGAAAGCTTCGCACTGGTGGTGCGCGCGACCGAGAACAGCCAATCAGCAACATCTACTGCCACGATAAACGTTACGGACGTCAATGAATTCGCCCCGACGATCGCCGACTACTCGTTTTCTGTGGACGAGAATGCACCGGCTGGCACCAGTGTGGGTACCGTCACCGGGCAGGATCAGGACGCGACCACCAGCCTGACCTACAGCATTACCGCTGGCAATCAAGAAGGCATCTTTGCGATCGGCGAAACATCCGGTGAGATCACGGTTGCGGACAACAGCGCCCTTGATCGGGAGGTTTACGAATCGATTGCGCTGGAGGTGACTGTTTCTGACAGCAGCAGATCCGGCACTGGCCAGGTTGTTATTAACCTGAATGACGTCAATGAGTTCGACCCGACTATTGAAGCAACCACCCTCGATGTCGATGAGAACAGCCCGAATGGCACCTTGGTTGGTCGCCCGGTAGCGGGTGACAAGGACGCTACCGATGAAGCTACGCTGACCTACAGCATTACAGCGGGTAACGAGGGTAGCAGCCTTGGAGTTCTACAGGGCAATCGCACGCTGTTCAATATCGATGCGAACACCGGTGATATAACTATTGCGGATAACTACGATTTCGATCGTGAGGCTACCGAACAGTTTGTCATCACGGTGGAGGTCTCTGACGGCGAGGTCACAAGTGACGCGCCCATCACCATTAAGCTTAATGACGTTAATGAGTTCACTCCAACGACCTCAGATGAGTCGTTCACCATAGCCGAAAATAGCGGCGCGGGTTCACCTGTAGGTACCGTGACGGGTGATGATCAGGATGCGACCGCAGAGCTTAGCTATCTAATTGCCTCAGGCAATATTGATGACGCGTTCGAAATCAACGAACAAAGCGGTGCAATTACCGTTGCCAATCCAGCGCCACTCGACCGAGAGGTACGCGAGAGCATCGAGTTGGCTATTGCAGTAAACGATGGAGATAACACTGCCACGTCGATTGTGACCGTCACACTGAGCGATGAAAATGAGTTCCCGCCGGTGCTGGATGACGCTACGTTCGTAATTGATGAGAACACATCTAACGGTAGCCTTGTCGGTGTAATGGAAGCGAGCGATGCGGACGCAGAGTCGACCTCAAGCTTCCAGATTCTTGCCGGCAATACGGATGGTGCGCTCTCGATCAACACCACTAGCGGTGAGATTACTGTAGCCAATACCGCGGCTCTGGACCGCGAAACGCGCGACAGTCTGACATTGACCGTCGAGGTCAGCGATGGTGATTTCACCGATGATGCCCAGGTAGTGGTAAATCTCAATGATGTGAATGAATTCACCCCTTCTGGTGCGAACGCAGCCTTCACGATTGAGGAGAATCGAGCATCTGGTTTCTTTGTCGGCAGTCTTGATTGGAGCGACCAGGACGCTACGGATGAGGTTAGCTACTCGATAACTGCCGGTAACGTTGATAACGGGTTTGCTATCGATCCTTTCAGTGGCGATATCACGGTAGACAACAGCGCTGCAATTGATAGTGAAACGAACCCAGCCTTCACGCTGACAGTTAGTGTTTCGGATGGAGAGAATGCCGCCGATGCTACGGTGGATGTCACGATCCGAGACATCAATGAGTTCGCGCCGGTTATCGACGACAGTAGCCACACCGTGCAGGAAAACGCCGCGATTGGCACCGAGGTTGGCACGGTAACTGCCACGGATGACGATCCGGATGACGTACCACGTTTCTATATCATTGACGGCAACATCGACAACGCGTTTTCAGTTGACCCCGACAGTGGTCTGATTACCGTCAATAACCCTGCTCCACTTGATCGAGAGACCCACGAGTCAATCGTTCTAACGATGCAGGCCAATGATGGTACCCGTAGTGATACTGCGAAGGTGACGATTGTTCTGGGTGACCAGAACGAGTTCGCCCCTGTAATCGAAGACCACGAGCTGTCCGTGCCGGAGAACAGCCCCAATGGCACCAGCGCGGGGATGGTTGAGGCCTCCGACCCAGACGCAGAAGGCGTTATCACCTTCGCCATAACGGCCGGTAATGAGGGCAGTAGCCTTGGATTGCTGCGGGGCAACCGCCAGGTGTTTGCGATCAACGCCAATACCGGTGAGTTGACCGTGAATGATGGCTTCGACCTGGATCGGGAGCAGAGAGAGCGTTTTACGCTGACCATAGAGGTTGATGACGGAGAAAACACTGCATCCGCGACCGTTACTGTGAATATCGAAGACGTAAACGAGTTCACTCCGGCAACCAGCGATGCAAATTTCACGATAAATGAGAACGCCGCTCCCGGCAGCGCAGTAGGTACCGTTACAGGTACCGACAATGATGCCACTGCGGAGCTCCGCTACTACATTTCCTCGGGTAACATCGAGGAGGCCTTCGCCATAGGTGAGTTGAGCGGTGATATCACGGTGAACAATCGCGCTCCACTCGACCGTGAAATGCGTGATCATATTGTCATTACTGTAGATGTGTCTGATGGTGACAACACAGTGGTGTCAACCGTTACGGTGAACATCGAAGATGTAAACGAGTTCGCGCCTGTTGTGGAAGACGCTAGCTTTATCATCGATGAAAACACACCAAACGCTACGGTGGTTGGCGCTGTTGAGGCGAGTGACGCCGATGCAACCGCGACCTTGGCCTACAGCATTGTCGGCGGCAACCCGAACGGTGCGTTTGCGATCGACAGTGCATCTGGTGTGATCAGTGTCGCGAACAGCGCCGAGCTTGATCGAGAGACTTATGCGCAGTTTGACCTGCAGGTGGAGGTCACCGATGGCGAGAAAGTCACGCCAGCCGTGGCAATCGTCGCGCTGAACGACGTCAATGAACACACTCCAAGTGGCGATAGCCCAACCTTCGAGATCTATGAGAACCCCGAGGTTGGTCAGGTGCTGGGGCAGCTCAATTGGACGGATGCGGACGCCGAGGCTCAGCTGAACTATGCCATTACAGGCGGCAATGTGGATGGTGCCTTTAGCATTGATCCACAAACCAGTGTCATCACTGTGGCGAATCCGGCACCGGTCGACCGCGAGTCGCGAGATCGATTCGATCTCGTGATCGAGGTGTCCGATGGGCAGCACACGGGAACATCCTCCGTTACCGCGATCATCCGAGATGTGAATGAGCACAACCCGGTTTACGACGATGCAAGTTTCTCTATCGATGAAAACTCTCCAGCCGGAACGACTGTAGGCGTGATGACAGGTACAGACGCAGACGCCGAGGATGTCCTGATCTACCAGATTATGGAAGGTAACGCGGGTGGTGCCTTTGCTATCGATCCCGACAGCGGAGAAATTACCGTATCGAATTCCGAGCCCCTTGACCGAGAACAGGTAGAGGCATTCAGCCTTGTTATTCAGGCCAGTGATGGCGACAAAGTCGACACGGCAGTAGCGACTATCGCCCTGAATGACGTCAATGAATTCGCGCCAATCATCGAAGACCACACCATGTCTGTTGATGAAAACAGCCCCAATGGCACGAGCGTTGGAATGACTGAGGCGCATGATCCGGACGCCGAGCCTACATTGACCTATGCCATCACAGGCGGCAACGACGGTAGCAGCCTTGGAATTCTTCAGGGATACCGACAAGTTTTCGCGATTAACGAAAACACGGGCGAAATCACAGTCAATGATGGTACGGACCTAGATCGGGAACAGCGCGAGAGCTTTACGCTGACTATCGAAGTGAGCGATGGCACTTTCACCGATACCGGCGCTGTGACGGTCATGATTAACGACGTGAATGAGTACCCGCCCAGCGCACCGGACAAGGCCTACACCATTCCTGAGAATGAACCCAATGGCACTGTTCTCGCCACTATCGAGGCAACCGACACCGACCCGGATGCCGAGCTAACGTACATGATTGCTGCCGGTAATACTGACAGCATCTTTGCCGTGGATGAGAAGACGGGCGTTATTACGGTTGCAGATAATACTGGGCTTGACGCCGAAAGTGTCTCGCTTATCGAACTGCTGATCGCGGTGTCTGATGGTGAGAACACGGATGATGCAACCTATACCATCACTGTTGATGACGTGAATGAGTTCACGCCTCGGGCGGACGATGTCGCCATGACCATGGACGAAAATCCTAACCCTGGCCATGTCATCACAACCATCAACGGCGTGGATCAAGATCGAGACGCGGTCATCGCCTACTCAATAAAAACTGATTCATCGTCCGGCGGCTTAGCAATTGATGGCGACACTGGAGAACTTACGGTAGCTGATGCCGCGCGATTCGACCGAGAGCGGTACGACGTCATTAATGGCGTGATTCGTCTGCATGATGGAGAGAAAGAGTCTTTCACCAGTGTTGCTATAGATCTGCAAGACGTTAACGAGTTCGACCCCGTTGTGACAGACGCTGCCATGGCCATCGGCGAGGAAGCGTCTATCGGCTCGTTTGTTGGCGTCATTGAAGCGAGCGACGACGATGCGGAAGCCGTACTGGCTTACGAAATTCTGGGTGGAAACGAAGAAGGGCTATTCGCTCTTGATCCCGGAACAGGCGAGATCACAACGGCGAAAGCACTCGACGCAGAGGCGACGGACCTTGTTACCCTGGATGTCCGGGTTTCGGATGGCGAGAAACAAAGCTCTGGCGCCATAGAGATCACCATTCGTGATTTCAATGAATTTGCCCCAGTCTTGCAGCCACACGACGACATCCATGTCCAAGAGCATGCTCCAGAAGGGACGCTTCTCGGCACATTGTCAGCCACTGACGGAGATGCGAGCGACGTTGTAACACTCTCTATCATTGAGGGTAATAGCGACGGTGCTTTGGCGCTCGATGCCAATTCTGGCGAGCTCACTGTTGCCGATTCATCCGCCTTGGATGCAGACACTGAGCAAGACCGCGTAATCAAGGTTCGGGCTAGCGATGGCGAGAAGTTTGGCGAAGGTAGCTACAGAATTGTCCTGCAGAACATCAACGACAATTCACCGACCTTCCCGGCGCAATCCGCCTATGTCAACGAGAACGCGGAAACTGGCACGCCGGTGACTACGGCTAAAGGCGAGGATAAAGATGTTGAGCACTCTCTGACATACGAAATCCTCACTGGCAATGAAGAAGGCGCATTCAATATCGTCCCGCAAACGGGATATATCACTGTCGCCGACGGATCGAAGCTCGATCGCGAAAGCATAGAGTCCATTCCGCTGACCATTGAGGTTTCAGATGGAGAATACACCGGCACAGGTACACTAACGGTTTACCTCAACGACGTTAATGAATACTCGCCGGTGCTGCAGCCGCTATCTGCAGACATCGATGAGAATTCGCCCCCTGGGACTGTAATTGGGCGCTTGGTTGCCAGCGATGATGACGCTGACCCTCAGTACTCATTTGCAATTACCAGCGGCAACACGGAGGGCGCCTTCAAGGTTGATCCCGACACCGGTGATCTTATGGTCGCGCGTTCAACGCCCATCGATCGCGAGCGGTACGAGCGTTTTGATTTGATGGTTGCAGTGACGGATCAAGAAGAGGTCGCGTACACCACAGCAGAGATCATTATTAACGACTTGAACGAGCATACCCCTCAGTTCGAGAACATTGTTCTGCGCGTTCTTGAGAACAGTCCGGCCGGCACGATGGTAGGAACAGTCTCCGCGACTGACCGTGATGTAGCAGACACGGTGACCTACGACGTACAAGGTGGTGATGGGGCTGAAGTCTTTAGCCTTGATTCGCAAACTGGTGACGTGGTCGTAGTGGATGCCTCGAAACTCGACGCTGAGAAGAACGAGTCGTTGACCATAGCCGTGCAGGCCTTTGACGGTGAAAACTCTGTAGTTCGAGACTTCAAGGTCTGGATTGACGATGTCAATGAATACTCTTTGGCCGCCGAGGATCAGTCGGTATCGATTTCCGAGGGTGCTCGCAGCGGCACGCGGGTAACAACGGTTAAGCCAACCGATACGGACTCCAACCCCCGCTATCGTTTCAGAATCATTGACGGCAATGTGGGTGATGTATTCTCGATCAACGAAAGCACAGGTGAGATCACGGTAGCCCAAAACAAAACCTTGGATTACGAGCAGCTGAGAAGTTATCAGCTTACGATCGAGGTTAATGATGATGGTGAGGTGATCACACCAAAAGTTAACATCACCGTAACGGATGTCATTGAATGGTCAAAAGTGATTCTCACACCGACCAACGAGACAGCAGATACTGTCTGGCAGGGTGACAATGTAGCCATTCAGCTAGTCCGTAGAAGCGGGGATCAATGTCAGCTTACGACAGATCTGGACGAAGCAAAGTCTGATCCAGAGCGGTACTGCGCCTTCCGATACACAGTGATGCCGGAAGGTCTGAGTGACCAGGGCGATCTACGCATTGCTGGCACTCCAGCAAGAATTGGTGAGAACACCTTGCAATGGAGTATTGGTCGCGCGAACCGCTATGGTGAAGTTGCGTGGCAGGCCCCTGATCAATTCGTTCTAACAGTCTTGGATTCAAGCGGCCCACCATTGGAGCTCTCGCGAACGGAGCGGCTAAGTGATGGACGTTACGTAGCCAAGCTCGATCAGCCACTGGGCGTAATCCGAAATGCTTCGGAGCTCAAGATCGACGTCGTGGTTAAGAGCGCAGAGGGTCGTTTGATCGAGGAGTTCCGCGGACTTAATCCCAGTGCGTTCAAAACGCTGAATATAGGTAATGCGTCCCTCTGGCAGGAGCAGGATATCGTGATTACCGCTGCTTACGCAGCGAATCCCCAGTATGTGACGACACTGAACCTAACGACGCTAACAGTATCGGGATATCGCACTGAGGGGGCTATTGTCCTTGAGCGAGAAATTCTGGATCACGAACCAACACCTGTAACACTGAAATTCGGTGAGCAGTTTGGTCGAGAATACAGTTATAACCGGAATCGATTGGGCGACTGGAAAGCCTTCCTGGCGACGAAGGTGAATGATGAATACATTCCCATCACGGAAGTGATCGATGTTCGTAGCTCCAGCGAGATAGTCTACTTAGCCCCCGAGACGATAAGCGAGGTAGCCGGGAAGACTATCTACGGTGTATTTGACTTCCAGTCTCCGGTTGAGGGTTATGAAGAACGCGTCGTTAGCCGAGGCGTTCGCCCCAGAATATTCCGAGGCGGTCCTGTTCAGATGCACGCACAGGCAACACGGCCTGAAGGTGCGGCGCCATTCATCGTCGATATTCGGACAAGCGGTGGCTCACTAGATCGAAGTGCCATCGGCACTATCCAATGGCAGCGCTTCGAGGCGGGGCAGTGGATTAACATCGAGGGTGCGAATCGTACGGCGCTTCGAGATCGCGCTGAAGCCGGGAACCACCGGTATCGCGCGCGGATCACCAATCGCTATACGGAAATCGAAAGCTATACAAATGAAGTTCCGGTACTGGTCTATGACACGCCAGAGATAGAAGTCAGTGGTGATGAATATACCTTTATCGGTGTTCCTGCGACCCTGAAAGCGAAGGGACTGCTGAATGGAGAGGTTCTCCCTGATGCCGTGATCGAGTGGCGGTATATGGATGAAGAGGGGAACGAAGTTGTTGTGCCTGGCGACACACTGGAGTACTTGAGTGTCAATAAAGAAACCAAGCGCGTAACAGTACGTGCGCGCCCAGCAGAGGCAGACCCTGACAATCGGTACGCGTGGACTGCGCGCAGGGTATCAATCACGGTAGCTGAGCCAAGACAGGTACGGTCGTCGATCCGCGGCCCTCGAATTTTCGAGGTCGGATATGACTATCAGTTTGACGCTTCCTTGCGCTATCCGTGGGGTAACCGATCTACTGATCTGGTCGTGGTCAGCGAGTTTGTTCTGCCGGATGGTAGCCGCGTCGCTGGCACTGAGTTCACGTGGAATCCGCCACAAGAACTTATGGAGCAAGTGGGTTTTGGCAACTATGTGACACTTGAACACCACACATGGGTTGAAGGGTATAAAGAGGAGACTCTTGGAGTTGCAGATAAGCGAATCCGGATCTGGAAGTACGAATGGCCGGTATTCAACATTATCGAAAGAATGCGCTATCCGGAGGCTCCGACGAACATGACCGTAGAGGTCAAGCCAGAAGACTTCACGTGGTACCGTCGAACCTACGGCGAGCCGATCACATACGATTGGACTCTGCCTCAGGGATTGGAAGTTCTGGTAGAACGGCAAAACCGGGTAACGGTCCGTGCCTTCGAAGAGGGCTCCTACGATATCAACGTTGTGGTTCGCGACAGCCGAGGAAATACCTCGGAAGTCACTAAGACCATCTACGTTGCACCGACACCGCCGTACACGGTGACAATGCAGGGGAATCCGACCAATCGCTACGCTCGCGTACCGTTCGATATCGCGACGACCCTCCGCGTTTCTGGTGGTCACCGCGAGAACCGGATAACCAATATCAAGTACTTGCTTGATGGTGAGGTGGTACACGAAGGATTGGATAGATATCCGCGTATTCCGTTTACTGAAGCTGGCGTTAAAGAGCTTAAAGCCATCGTTGAGACTGAGCTTGATGTTAATACTGAGCACAGCATCGAAATCGAAGGCTTCGCGAACAAACCACCAGTTTGTGAGCAAGATAGCTACCGCAGCAGCTATTCGGTTACGGTTGAAGCGCGATGTCAGGATCCTGACGGTTTGATCAAGAGCTATGAATGGGTTCTGGATGGCCAGCCGCTCTCAATCACATCCCGTAGGATCAGCATGAAGCGCGAGGATCTGAACGAAAACGGCAGCACGCTGGAGTTAACCGTTCGAGATGATGGCGGTGCTGAGGTCTACCTATCGGAGCAATATGCGCCATAACTGGTGTTATCGCCCACCGACCTTTGCTGAAACGGCCTGATCAGGCCGTTTCACGCAAGATCGTAGCCCTTGGTGACTGCTACTATCACCGGTAATAAACAAATTGGAGCCTGTGATGAGCACCACAACGCCCCTAACTATGCCTTTGGCTGAGTACGGCAAGAAACATGGATTGAGCCCCGACGAACTGATCGAGGCTGTCCGAAAGAAGACAGTTAAGGTTGTAACCGTTGACGGCAAGCAGCATGTGAAATTGACCCAGGAGGCAGCGACCACGGCCCCTCAGGGACAGAGCCCAATGAACGAGAAACACAATCCGTCTCGGACCGAGGAGAAGCAGCCTAGTGGCCGCAATGGGTCTCTTAGAGGCCCGGTTATTAAGTTCGGTGTAGGCGTCTTGTTGCTCGGAGTCATCCTCTGTGGAGGCTATGTGACTAGCGCCTACATGGGGGTACATGCCGCTACCGCCGAGCTCAATACCGCTACAGACGAAGGTGGGCTGGAGACTGTCCAGATCGACAGCATCAAGGAAGCCTTGATGAGCCAGCTGACGCTCGACAACACCGTAGAGACACCGAAGACACGTGAGGAGAAGATCGAGCATGTCCGTAGGTACTTTACCTTCAAGAAGGCGAAACAGAGCATTCCGTCGCTAGAAGGTGTCCGATCGATTCTGGCGACCGGCACCTATGAGCGTGTCGAGCAAGTGCCAGCGACCATTGGTTGGGAGCTGTATTCAGGCTACCGAATTATTGATATGAATCGATTTGCTGTCATGGTGAATAACGGGAAGACTGGGGATGTTGCGTTTCAATTCCGTCGCGAAGGGTTGTCCTGGCAACTGTATCGCATAGATCTACCCATAAACTGAGCGCAATCAGCGGAGGACAGCTTTCCATGAGATTCAACACAAATCGACGCGTTCTCGCACTTCTGGTAGCAGGGCTCCTCGCTCACGCATGGCCAGCACTAGCGCAGGGACAAAGTGGCGCATCGGATGCAGGCGACGTGAACAAATTGATTGGCTCATTATTTGGGCGTGACGACGATAGCGAGCCAGATTATTCACTTATTAACCAGTCTCCCACATCTGATTTTGACGAGGATGGTGTGCCTGACATAAATGACGCTTTTCCGGCTAATCCGGATGCTTATCGTGATCAAAATGGAGACGGCGTGCCCGATTAAGCACGGGACGCCATAGAAACGAGCATGTACGGCAATCAAAGCAGCATTATCATCACAACCGAAACCTATGCCCCAGATCTGGCTATCGACCAGCGTCTTGATCTGATAACCGCGGAATGTGCCTGCGGCATAAATGTGTTCAAAGATTTCATTACAAGCGTGAGTGACATAGCGGGCGGCCGCAGTAAGACGACGCAAAACATTCTGCGAGAAGCCCGAAAGAATGTTCTGGCAGAATTACGGAATGAAGCGGCTGAGCTTGGCGCGCACGCCGTTGTCGGCGTCGATCTTGACTATAGCGAGTTCTCCAGCAAGGATAAGTCTATGCTGTTTGTCGTTGCCTCAGGAACCGCGGTCACCTTGAAAGGTAGGGAGCCAACTGCGCCTCAAGAAGTTTTTGACGACAATAACAACGAGTGGGATCGGCGCTAGATAGGTATCTGACGCTGATTCAATATCTCAAGGTAACCAAACGTTTTTAGCAAGGAGGCTGACGATGCTAATACTATCCCGGAGCATCAACGAAACCATCAAAATCGGTGATGACATCACAGTGACCGTCCTTGGCATTAGTGGAAACCAAGTAAAAGTGGGTATCTCTGCGCCACGAGAAACGGCTGTCCTGCGGCAAGAGTTAGCTGACCCTGAGCAGCCCCAAAAATCACCGATCATCAGGGTTAGGCGACGGCGCGCGTAATATCGCACATCATTTGCTGCTGATGCACATCCCACCCCGACAGTACAATTTTGGTCAGCAGAGGGCGGGGGCCCAGATGCCAACAAACCAGCAGGAAGTAGATCGATGGTCACAGACCACCTTGGGAATGAGCTATACCAGCCTAGATATACCGACGTCAGTGATAAAAAAGCCCGTGGGCTAGCCAAACACGCAACAGGCGTCACCGTGGACCCCGTCGTTGTATCAGCGCTCCTTCCTGGCTTGATTCCGGTTGAAGTCGACTTTGGTGCATTTCTGCTTCGCTGGGAAGGAATGAGCGATGCGATGATTGAAATCAAGCCTGAATCTAGGCTTGCCCAGCTGGTGCGAGCGCACTGCAATGGTATCGTGACCGCTGTCTCAGCGGGCCTATCAACGTCACTTGAAAGCGACTTGGAAAACCCGAAATACAGAGTGTTCGACTTGCGTTAACAGCGGCGACACGCCACGAGTATCCGAAAGTTGAGCACATCACGGGAAAAAGATTAGTTTCAAGATGACTTTCAGTTGTTAAACACGTGTGAGATTAAGATGAAAAAGCGCTACAACCAAACAAAAGCAATGATGCTTCTCGGAGCGGTATTTGGTCTTGTCGCCTTGTTGTCTACGGCCGCTTTTGAAGTTGCCATCCCAATCGCCTTTGGTATTGCTACGCTCGGTTATCTCGCCGCTGGCGTTACGTATATGAAACGCTACTCGTAGCAGTGCGGGGCAACTCGCAGCCTCTGTTTTCGCCGGTCAAGCTGGATTGATGGCGCATACACGCGTCGAACTACTCATTAGTCTTTTCTACGAAAGAAAGGCCGCCTAAGGTCACGTGCGAAAAGACAGCCAGCTATATTTCCTGCTGTTCGCAACATTCTTTCATTGCTCACACAAAATCAACCATGCCGAAAGCATACCACTTGCGATAGAATTAACGGTTTTATGAAGGGGATTGGATGAGATTTTCACGTCTTACTGTGTGGTTGGCGTTGTCAATTGTGCTCGCGGGGTGCTCTGAGCCTTTACCCCTTATTAAAACTAGCGACGCATTAAGGTGTATCGCCAGGGAGAGTGGCGAGGCTTATCTTGACGGGGAAAGGTTTTGGTTTTCTGAAAAAGTGGACTTTAGGTATCGCGATGACTGCAGAAACCACCAAGTCGAAGTCCCGGCGTTTTACGTGAAGTCAGTTGACGGCGATATGGTGTTTCAAGTGCATGATCCCGAAACCTCTAAGCGGATCTATAAGCCCCGCGCGATCATCACGGATCACATAGACGGAATTGAATTGAGTTACGGTGATAAAGTTCGTTTGTCCGGTGTACTTAAACGTCGAGCGCACTGGGAATTGGATCTCGACGACGCGATGGCGGTCAAAATTGAGCTTTCGCCGGAGGAGCGAGAAAAGCGCGCATCGTATAACTATGTCAGCCCAGAAGAGTTCATTCGTCGCTCCAGAGAGCAGGCTTATAAAGATTTGGCGAAGGCCGACCGGGAATTGCGTGATTTCGCGAAAGATAAGCGACAAGAATTGATGGAGAAAGCGATACGGCATGAGACGGTCTGGCAGGGAACAACCCGGCTGGATTCGTTTGAGTTGCCGGGCAACCGGTTTGTTTCGTGTCGCTTAACCCAGCCGGGGCCCGTATATACCTGCAAAGAGCGCTCACCAAAGTAGTGGTTCTTTAGACACCCCCGACGCACAACCTAGCGGTGAAGCAATGGCTGGTTGTGCGGTTTGTTTTGGCTTTCGCAATAAGCGTAGATGCCGAGGCTATGGAGAGTACGGGCGCAATGTTAATTCCAGCTTCTATTCACGCAGCCAACGTCTTTAGCTGAGACAAATTTCAGGAGATATCGGAGCCGCGCCTTTCCACCGCTCATGCTCATTCCACATCCATTTTTGCACGTGCTTTAAGCGGAATGGGGTGAGCCCCTCATCTGTTAAATTCAATGGGGCTACTGCATCACAAAGTTCGGGAGCTCATGTGAGCTTCCTCTCTGGTTGACCGGTCTCACTTTCTTTGCACGAAGCTTTCCACCATCGCAGGGGAGAACAGTAAAACTCACGCGCTGGTCTTTGCGGAGGAAGATGTTGGGGGGTAGGTCAGTGTCATTAAAGTAGATGTCTGGACCATCATCGTTATCGATGAACCCAAACTTTTTTTGCCGATTATAAAACTTGATGCGTCCTTCCAAGATAAACCTCGTTTACAACACAAAAAGGTGTGCCAGGCTATCGACCTGCTGCGTGGGCGTAAACTTGCGTCTTTCACGGTCAGCCACGGATTGCGAATCACTAACTGACATCTATCGCCTCGCGCGGTTGAGCATGATTTGAGCCATAGCTATCACGGCGAATTCTCAGATAAACAGGGTCGTTGAATTGCCAAACCCACTTCACCGCAACGCCATAGGTTTTCAATAGGGGGACGGTAATCTCCGGAAACGCGATGTCCTCCGTATTCAACCGATACCCTCGCAGCGCTTCGCGATCGGTGCAGCGCAGCCACCATTGATTGAGCGGCCCACGCAGTAGCGTCAGAGACTCGGCGGCGGGGTAGGGCAGCGCTTGGGAGATACGGACATTCATTGGGCGCTGGTAGTGCTGATATAGGCGTACGCGGCACTTGCCTTGATCAGCAAGGTACAGCGGGAAAGGCCCCACCTTTATCACCGTCGCGGCCTCACGATGACCGGGGTCGCGCTGAGTGAGGGTGTCGAGTCGTAGCATGGTGCCTTCCGGATCATCCGGCATTTTATGGCCACGCCAGTTGCATCCGATAATCTGGTTCGGGGATAACATCGTCGCGGCTTCCCCGAAGTGGTGGTTTATCCGCTTGGCGTTGGCGAACGGTAAGACCTGTGAAATAAACGTCATGGGCAGCGCCTGGATGCCATGTTTTGCGTCCAGTTTGTTCTTTGCTGCAACCAGCTCAGCGCAAGCTTGACTTAAGGGTTTATACGCCATTGGGCTGCGGCTCAGTCGTGGGCACCAACAGTTTCGCCGCAGACTTTACACTGCGTGAAACGCCGATGAATTTCCCGCTACGGTTCTCTGCAACATAGCGCCGGTTGCCGCCGGTCACGATGCCGATGCGCAACCCATCGAGTCTGATCATCCAGCGGCCGTCACCTTCTTTTTCACAAGCGATTGTCATGGTTAGCTCCTGTGTACTTGCTCGCCGGCGTTGGCACGCAACGCTACGAGCATGAGGCTATCCCCGCAGTGGCTGGACTTCGCGAGCTGATCCAACACCAGGGTAGCCAATTGGTAGGCGTCGCCGGCGACGGCCGGTACGTTCACCAATAGCGCGTTGGAGCTCGCTCGCATATAGACTTTGTTTCCTGTCTGCCGCTTGAGCTCAACGCCTTTATCGTCGCGCTTGAAGCTGACCGAAGCTCGATACCCAATCAATAAAGCTGCCAGCAAAGGCAGCTCGCGGGAATCGGGCTGGATAACCATCTTGTTGTCCCAGGCGGCTTTCCCGTCGCGCACAATGGCAAATTCCAAATTCACGGTCGGGTAACCGGTCTGCGAAACAACAGCCTCAGCACACAGGGCGCCACTGCTTCCAAACACGCGGACCTTAGGTTGGTTGCGCAGAGTGCCACCGTCCATCAGTGAAGATCCTTCGCGTAGGGGTAGAGCGACAGTGCCGGGATCAGCGGTTGATCGGCAATGCGTTGAGAGTGCTGCCGTGGAAGTCCGGGGACTTGGGCCTCCAATGGGCCGGGCCAACGGCATACAGGGATCTCGGCGCCGACGACAAGCACCGGTGCTGCGGTTGGGATAAGCACGCGTTTTCGCTCGCCGCGCTCAAAGAAGTACACGTTTGCCTTGAGCTGAGCCTGGCTCTTGTTTCGCACACGCGCTACCGGGTGTCGGTACTGGGCCAGAATCCGTAGGGCCATCTGCAGCTCATCGCCGCTGAGCCGTTTTTCTGCCAAGGCGATCGCCTCGCGCGGCTCCAGTGAAATCACTTCCCGTCGCTTTGTTTGCCACGAGAAGGAGATCGCATCGACATTATTCAAGATCCGTAGCTGACGGTAAGCAGCGGTAAGGTCGATGTCCGCGAAACGGGCGTCGCGCAGAGCATCCTGCACTCGGCGGTCGCGCACATACAGCTCGCCCTTCTCCTCGGTCAATAGTTTGTGAAGGGTGACCTTTCGCGTTTTCCGCTCGTCGGGTTTGGGTTTAAGCGCGTGGACACAATCAGCCAGTGCCGCTTTCGCCTCATTCACTGCCTTGGCAAGGGTGGCGGTTTTCTCACTGATACAAATGATCCCAGATACGGGGCGAGGGCGCCCCCGCTCACCGAGGTAAAGCTCACTGACGGCTTCGATTGCCAGCTCGCGTGCCACATCAGGCTTTGTGTCTGGCAACCATACGGGCAGGGGGTCACTCCGCAGGGCGTCAGCCAGGGCGTCACGCTGCACAGCGAGCAGCTTGCAAGCTTTGGTCAACGCAATAACTGGACGGGTATTCATGGCTGCCCCCAATGGATATAGGTATATAATAGCACACCTCCCTTAGTTCAAGGGAACCCCCACTAGACACATTCTGCCACCCGGATAGCCCCCTTCTTTTTCCTAATCAACCCTTACGTATCCTTATGTCTCCTCCGTGCGCGCGATGCGCGGTCAATAGAGCGGTGGTGGGGTGGGGTGGTTTTGGCCGGTGGCAGAGGACCAGGCTACAGAGTGCCCTGTGCGTAGCACAGAGGGAGGTGTGCTAGTAAATGCTAGCCGGATACCCTTGCGGCGGACCTGTGCTACCATCGCCATGGGCATTTATTACGGATGGGAAGTGTGCCAGCTAAACGATTCCATGAAACCCGCGAAGAAGACAAACTGCGCTACGCGGAATACGTACGCTCGGACGGAACGTTTGTACAAGAGGTCTTGCGTCCTGATCCACCGACATTGGCGGCGCTTGTCGAGCAGCACAAAGCTGGAGAGATCACCGGGCTCGTAACCAAGTCGGGCGTAGCATGGGCCGAATACATCTCCATCGACGGGTTCAACATACACGATCGTCTTAACCTAGAAGACTTTGATGATTCAAACCCCTACACCATTGTCGAGTTAAGGCCTGGCTACAAGGTCACCAGAGGCGCGAATAAACTACAGGAACGCCGTTTCTGGGCCGAAATAGGGAGAATCGAAAATTTGTCGGTCAAGTTCGGCCCCCAAGTCCCCGTAAATTTCTATGGCAATTTGGATTACGGCTTGTACCCAGGCGGGTACGGGCCTAGCGCGGCCTTTTCGGGGGAAGACTAGCCGCCACGCCCGCAGCGCGATTCGTCCCAACCACAGCCAGCCCCTCCAAATCTTGCTTGCAACCGCCTGTTTGAGCCTCTTCTACGCGTTTTACAGTGACATGGCCGCCGTATACTCACCTGCAAAAGAAAATGTGGCTTGCCCTATACCTTTAAAGGATATACGAGGTATATACTAAAATACCGCGCTAAGAGGATGCACGCATGATGATCCGAACCCTGATTTTGCTGATAACCACGGTCCTGCTAACCGCCTGCGCCGGCACGCCCCGCGATTCCTATGCCCTCCAGGTCATGAAAGGGTTGGAGATGGATGAGGGGTTGAATGATGTCGAGTTGCCACCCGATCAATATGCTGCCTTCCGATCACACGACATTTCGACGTTCGGCCAAACCTACGATAACGCCACCTCGACCCTGACCATCGCCGGCGCCGCTGGCTCTACGATGATGATGGGCACCTCCGTCGGCCGGATCGTCAACGCCGGGCCACTCGCCTTGGTCTCTATCATCGACATCATGTCCACTTCAGCACCAACGGCCACGCGGTCTGGCTACATCGTCTACGCGCCCCAAACGGCTTACCCCTCGATTGATGCCTTCGAACGAGCCACCGTCCCAGACATGCGCCGCTGGTTTGCCAGCGCGCTCCAAGAGGTCGGGGCGACCTTTCAGGAAACCACCTTCGAGGCCGTAGCCAAACGACGGAAAATGAGCCGGTACGCCAATGACCACGCATTCCTCGTCCAACACCCCGATGTCTGCCGTGCTGGCTGCACTCTCCACACCCCGTTAACGACAAACACCGGAGGTAATCGAATTCACGGTGGGTTAAAGCACACCCGCATGGAGGCCGAAATCCCACTGCGGGCAGCGCAGAACGCACCCACGCAACCGGTCTACGCCAAGGTCAACGGTTACCTCTTCCATGAAAATGACTACTTCCGTAAACCGAAGAAACAGCGAACCCCCGAAGACAAGCAGCGTTATCAGTTGTTTATCGAGCGGTTCAACACCGCGCTGGTCAAACACGCGCCTGACAATGTCATTGTCTACCTGCCGCCCAGTCCGTTTTTTAAACGGCCAGTCCCGCTGCTGTTCCACAAACAAACAACGCACTTTTTTGTGAAGTACCCGGAAGAAGGTTGATCCGGCTTCAGCGCAATCGGGGTCTCAAGGGTGGGGCGCCGGTTGCTGCGAACCCATGGAGCAATTCATGCACAGTCCCCACGATTTGCCCGAAGGCATGTCCACCAAAGAGCTGGTTGTTAGCGCCATTTATCTCAGCGCCGTCATTGGGGGGACGTATCTTGCACTGGCCAAATGGGGTGTGATCTAACCCCAGCCGACAAGCCTTTCTGAGAGAAGGCGGTCAATCTCGATGACCCCCCACATCCTCTTCGCTGCCCTCGTTCCCGGTGTCACCACCACACAAAAACCTTACACCAGTTAAATACCGCCCGAGAAGCAAGCTTGCGACGCACCAGAAGCTACATTATCGGTGTCAGAAACCCTGTCTGAGAGCCGCGCTCCGGGCAGTCATTACCGAGGCTTGCACCATGACAAAGGTTTTGTTTACGCGCCGATTCACCGTTTTTGCGATCGCAACAGCACTTGCGGCAATAGCTAGCGCGCAACCCCCTGTAGACAGCGACATTCAAGCTGCAACAGATGTCGCTGGAAGCGTCGAATCCGCTGCAGGTCACCTCGTGCATCCGCCAGAGAGTACGCACGATTATCTCCGGGAGATGAAAGCCCACATCAAACGCCTGGGCTTCACCAACAGACTCTTAACGCCACGCAACACAGACACCACCGCTCGTATTGGAGGGCAGAATTGCGCCTTAAAAGAGTACGACATCCGTCAGCCCACCGTCCGACTTCGCCACACCATAACTGTGCCTGACTGCAAAAGAATATCGTTATCTTCCCAGCCAAGGACCAGCGACTGGGAGTCAGACTTCGAAATAGACGGCTATCCCGCCAGACAACAAGGGGGCCTATCAGGAGGTGAATTCCTCACGATCCAAGTGGGAAGCCTCGATGTCACTATCGGCCTAGCCAGTATCAGTGGGGCATCCCTGGCTGATTTTCGCGAGCACATCAAAGTTACACGTCGAGCACTGTAAGCGCGTCACCACCAGTAAGTGCAAATAACGTTATAGGACGAATTAATGCCATGTCGATTTCATCCCGCCCCAGCACGTCACGTTTCATAGCTCTTATATGGCAGACGACGATTGCTTTGGTAGCTATAACAGCCTCCTTTGCGCAAGCTTCACCTCACCATGGCATTTACACAGCGCAAGGTAATTTCTGGTGGAACTCCAGCGTCTCTCTTACCTGGGACCCCTATCTGCGCATCGGTGGGCGCGAAACCGAGCCTTTCTATGCCACTCAGGCTTCCTACCGTGCATCGCGCCCCGTTGATTACCCCACCTACATTAAGTGGTGGGAAGAAGATGTCGCGGGCTCTGGGCAATACCCCAAGCTCGCCGCCGGCTGCACCATTCCAGCAGGTCAGGATGAATGCACCAGCAGCGGCTATTCACACGGTGCCGCGCCGACGACAGGCGACAAAGTAAAAGTTCGCAATGTAATTCTCAGCATTGAGAATGCTTACGGGACTAGAAACTACCCGATTCAATACACCTACCAGCCCGTGATTCCCGAGATGCGCGGGCTCGAAAATGATAACGCCAATGCCCGGGTTAGATTGCTGGCCCAGATGTCTGGCTTAGAAGAAAATGAGTCGGTAGAGATGTACTTTACGGAGCTCACCCTAAGCCAAGGGGGTACGGAAATTGCCCGTTGTAATCAGCAGATCGGCTATTACCGGGGCTCTGAAGCTTATCGGCTACACCAGGTTCCCAATTTTGTATCAGGCTGGTGCGACTACGCCGGCGCGGTAGAAGGTCGGATTGACGTTGAGTACCGGTACCGGGATAGACATATGAACTGGGCTCAAGGTAATACCCAGTTCACATACACCCCCCCCGATACCACGCCACCGGTTATCACGATCGATGCGCCCACGCCCGATAGTCAGCATGAAGCCGGCAGTACAATGCCTACCAACGGCACGGCCACTGACAACCGGGTCGCGCCTACCTCTGTGTCGCTGCGAATCACTGGCGGCCCCGACAGTGTTGATGTCACTGCGGGCACTACGAGCGTCAGCGACGGAGCGTGGTCTACCGCTATCGACCTAAATTCGCTCGGCCTAACACCAAGCAATAGCCAGCCTTACACCTTGGTCGCCTCAGGGACCGATGCTGAAGGCAACGTTGGTTCGGCTAATCGCAACTTCTACTATATCGATGCCGCGCCACCGGTTATCGAGATTACAACGCCCCTGGATGAAGAACGCGTTGATGGCGATTACTATTTCAGCGGTACCGCCACAGACAATCTGCGGGATGTTACGTCCGTCAGTATGCGCGTCACAAACACCAACACCGGGTACGATCACACAGGCCAAATTGCGGTCACCAATCAGCACTGGGGAGCGAGCCTCACCGATCTTGTTCGCTCCGACACCCCTTATACGGTCTACGTGGAAGGGCGTGACAGCGCTGGCAACCTCGGCGCTGATCAGCATACGTTCTACTACGGCATTCCCCCGGTCATCACGGGAACCGCCTACAGCGTTGCTGGTGAGACCCGAACCGATCCGCTGTATCTCAACCGAGACGACGGCGTTGCGACCATCGATGCTGCCGTGCAAGTCGAACAACGTGTGTATGAGCAGGGCTGGGCGCCCCCAGAGTTCAACGGCGGTAGCTGCACCATTCCCGCTGGCCAAACAGAGTGCCTTGTGCCAAGCGCGCTAACCGTTGGGACCGACAACAACGTCGAATCCCACAAGAGCTCGACAACAGTTCAAGAGGCCTACGTCAGTGGCAATGGCATGGTGTCCAATCCGCACCCCTACACGATCTACTCCGATCTTGCCGCCCCCAGCGAAACCGGCAAGGGCTATGACGCTGACCGAGAGCTGATTTGGGTAGAAGGAATCGAACCCTACACCGGTCAACTGGACGGCCTGGTTGGTATCCAGTCAGCGCGCTTCGAGCTCAAAGACGTCAACACGGGAACCATCTACGTTGAAACCGCCAACTTTCCAACAGATGCCGCCGGCGATAATTTCCGCTTTGAAGTAGAACTCGACCCCAACGAATACGGCGCTCAGTATGAAGTCACCGTCGAGTTGATGGACAACTTCGGGAACATATCAAGGGGAGAGCCGTCGGTGTTTGATATGGAGCATCGCCCACCGGTGGTGACGGCGTTCTCCGTGATCTCGGGCAGCCAGCCTATCGACACCAGCATTGAGCACCGGTACAACCGCGAGGTTGGCGTAATTCCGCTGGACACATTCAAAGTCGAGGTTGAGCCGCGCTATTACACCCAGCAGTGGGTAACACCCATGGGTTACTGCGAGATCCCACCAACGGGGACAATGTGTAGCTTTACCCCCTCCAGTCGCGCATTTGGTACCGACAAATCCAATGCGAAACTGGAACACCAAACCACGGTTAACCGCAAAGGCACCAGTGTTGCGTCGGATCCGCTGACGCTAAACCTTTACTCTGACCTGTCCAACCCCTTGATCCAGAATACGACCTACAACAATGAGACCGGGGCCTATACGATCAACGGCACTGAATACGGCGCCGGAAACTTTGATGGACGCCTCGGTATGGAAAGGATGGTGGTTACCTTCACCGATGAGGAGGGAACCATCGCACTCGAAGAGACCGTCGAAACGTTTGTGTTCAATGGTCACAACTTCACTCACGAGGTGGATGTTAGCACCCTGACAGAGGGCACCTACACTGTCAGCATTGTAGCAACGGATAGTTTCGGCAATAGCATTACCGAAAACGGCGAAGCCATGTTCATCGATAGCACTCCACCCGTGATCGATATCGCTGAAATCCCGAGTGACGGTGCCCAGGCGAAACAGGTAGACGATCTACATATTTCGGTCACGGATAACTACGACGACAATCCGCAGCTGACCGAGGCATCAATCACCGGCGGCCCCGACAACATTGACGCGCAGGGCCTCACAATCACCCAGCGAGTCGACGGCACGTTCAAGCTCGACACGCCAGCGATGTACCCTAGCGACCAGGTGCCGTACACCATCAGCCTGACCAGTGTTGATGAACGCGGTAATGAGTCCACATTGGTTCGCGATTTCTACTTCACACCCGTCGTCATTGACTCTCGCTGGGGAGAAAGCTTCAACATCCCGGCCAGCGCTATCGCCATCAAGGACAATGTTACGGGCTACCATGCCTTCGCCAGTCCGACCATGCGCGATAACTCGGGTCGCTTGCTTGAAGGTACGTCAGTTGTCGTAGCGCAACTGGCTGCCTCCTCAACAACG
Source organism: Litorivivens sp. (assembly GCA_041619575.1). Classification (GTDB taxonomy): domain Bacteria; phylum Pseudomonadota; class Gammaproteobacteria; order Pseudomonadales; family Spongiibacteraceae; genus Litorivivens. The sequence continues at coordinate 10,430 of JBFKDP010000007.1, read as the reverse complement.
GCAATGACGATTAATGGCGTCACCCTCCAGCCGGGTGAAAGTGCAGAAGTGGCTTCAGCCTATGATCTCGACGCTAACCGATCCGTTGTCACGCTTCCGATGATTGCGGCAGAGGAAGACGCCGTCTTCGAGGTTATGATCTCCATGGACGCCGCGGGTGCGCCCTATATCCGCGCTAAAGGGACCGTTATTCGACCAACTTCGCAGGCGGTAACCGAAAGTTGGACCGTTCCCCATATGCGCTCCCTTGAGATCGCGGTTGAAGGCACCAGCGATGTCTGCCGCGTTCTGACCGACACTCCTGATAATCGCAGGACTGCGCAGTCATACAGCACATTCACCGACCCCGTTTGCATAGCAACATTCACTGATGGTCTGGACTACGGTAGCTATGACGAATTCAGCGGTAATGCCTACGGACAGGCAGAGGAGGTGGGTGTCGATACCATCGTCTACGACCTGACTATTCAGTCTGGGGAGGCGTTCGAGGTGCTGGAAACCGTCTCAAATGATTTGGTAGTTGAAGAGGCAAATATCCAGCTGAACGTCGCGGAAGGGGTTGAGAGCGATGCCGTCAAACGTGTTCAGCTCTATACCTTTGCACTGGCGAATCCTGATCAGTGCACGATTACAACGGATCTGCAATTGGCCACCTCCTCACCGGAGAGTGTTTGTTACGTAGAGCTCACCAACGCGCCGCCAGATTTCGAAGCTCAGCGCTGGTCCAGCATGGGTGCAGCTGCTTGGCGAGGCCGCTTCGATGAAGTCGGTGAGTACCCTGTTGAATGGCAGGTCGGCGTCGTTAGCCGCCGCACCGGCGAGCCGGTTTGGATTGGCAGCGGCAACTACAGCGTATCGGTTACCGAACCTCCACCTCCCGGGCTGGATATCCTTAAGGGAGATCTTATGGCCTCCGGACACTACGCCGTTGACTACGGTGGCGGGGCGACGCTGGCAGTACTTCGCAATGGGGCCGACTACGACGTGGACATTACGATCGCCTCAACAGGATACAGTGAGCCCGTTATCTACAGCGGCGTCCGTTCCGGCAACTATAAGGCAACACCGGGGCATGAAGGCCCCCTGTGGGATACCGCCACGTACACTATCACCGTCGCTTACAGCGACTACCCGGAGTCCTTCGAGGAATACACAATCGAAGGTATCGTGATGCCTGATGCTGGCATTCGCACTGCGCTAAACGGCGATCGCTCCGGCCTTGATACCAACGCCTACGATGTTCATTTTATGTTGGGCGTCCCATATGCGGGTGAACTCAGTTACGACGCTACTAGCATGGGGAACTGGAATGTGTACCTGGCCACTTACGATCGCGCTAATGACACGTATGAGGCTATTACGGAAACCAAGGCTCTTGGCGACACAGGGGTGTCATTTACCATCCCGCCAGAAACCCTGCAGGAGCTCGAAGGGCAAAATCGCTATTACGCGGTCGCAACGCTTGTGGCTCCCGAGCCAGAGCTGGAGCGAGTCATTACAAGCCGAGCGCTGGCGCCGCGGATCTACAAAGGCACCCCGGTCGAAGCACTGGTGCACGCCACGGTCAGCGAAGGACCGTCACCGCTTGGCACACGGCTAACACTGCGCGGCGATCGCACCGAGATGAGCGCACTGGGAGACATGCAGTGGCAAGTGTCACTCGACAACGGTAACACCTGGGAGGACATTCCCGACGCCAATAGGCCAACGCTGTACATGCGGGTCGAAGAGGGCGTCCATCAATTCCGGGCTCGGCTGACCAACAAGCACTCCGGCGCCGTTTCCAATACAGAAGCCGTTGAGATCTGGTCATATATCCCTCTCGACATCGATGTGGCCGGGCCCGAGCACTCTGCACCGGGTGAGCCCGTAACACTCACTGCTCAAGCCTTCGCGGAAGGTGAACCGGTGAACGACGCGGTGGTGGTATGGGAATACCGTGATGCGGAAGGAAATGACCATGTCATCAACGGTCCCTCAGCTACGCTGGAAAGCGAAGCCGCCCTTAATCTGCGCTATATGGTCAAGGTGCGCCGAGGTGATGCGGATCCCGCGATGCGCTCAAGCTGGAGCGCCAAGCGTGGCAGTGTCATTTTTGAAACACCTCGCCAGCCTCGACTGTCACTGCGCGGGCCGCGCATTTTCGAGGTCGGCTACAACTATACGTTTGAAGCTACCGCGACCCCATCATGGCGCAACCGCCAAAGCACAATGACGATAGGGCAGGAGTGGGAGCTACCTGACGGCACTATTGTGGAAGGACAGACGCTTAACTGGAGTCCACCTCAAGCGCTGCTCGATGAAGTCGGCATGGGGGGGTACGTTTTCCTGAAGCACCGGACATGGGTGGTCGGGCATTCCGAGACCACAACGCGTGAAGCGTCCAAACGAGTGCGCCTGTGGAAGTATGTCTGGCCAAACTTTGTTATGGACGTCTCGACCCGATATCCAGAGGTGCCAACACCCGTCCGCTTTGACGTGCGGCCGGAAGATGTGACCTGGTATCGACAAACCTATGGCGAGCCAATTCACTTCAATTGGACCATCCCGGCGGGAGTTGCCGTCGAGAACCAACGTGATGGCCGGGTCACGGCCCACATAACTGAGCCGGGAACGTACACCATCGAAGCTGAGGTCTACGACGAGCGAGGCAACTCAGAATCGGTCGTGCACAACCTCACTGTTGCGCCAACGCCACCCTACGATCTTCGCTTGGATACCTACTCATCGAACCGATACGATCGTGCGCCTTATACGTTATCTCCGCGCTTAAGTGTAAGCGGGGGGCACCGTGAGAACAGGGTGGACACCGTCAGCTGGTTCCTGAATGGCAACCTTGTCGCCGGCGCTGAGGGCCCGCGTCCGCAGATCGAAATCACCCAGCCCGGGAGCTACGTGCTTCGCGCTCAAGTTGATACCGAGCTGGATGTCTCTAGCGATATCACAACAGGCGTCACCGCGAATCCGAATCAACTCCCGAGTTGTGAGATCGAGCACCTACGCATCCGTGACACGATCACGGTTAATGCCGATTGCCGAGACCCAGATGGATCTGTGGTTAATTACGATTGGACGCTCGATGGGCAGCCTATTGCTTTGACCAGCTACAAGTTCAGCTTCAACACTGAACACGAAGATGGGTTGGGAACGTCGACTGTAGATCTTGTTGCCACCGACGACAGTGGAGACACGGTCAGCCTTAGCCGAACGATCACCTACTAAAAAGCGATTGGCGAACAGCGCGGCACCTTAGTGCCGCCTTTCTAGCTTGGGGAAAGGCGCACAGGTTTGGTATAGTTCGACCGTTGCTGCTGGTATATGCACGCGCCTGGCGGCATCAGGGAACTCCAAGTCCCAAACTGTCAGCATGGCCCGCCCTGTGTAAGCAAGGCGGGCTTTGTTTTCCCATGTGTTCATGTTCCATAAGTGGCGCATCGTAACCGCACTGCGACCATCTACTTCGCGAGTCCACTAGATGTGACTTAAATGCTGGGTTGACTGGCCTCGCAAGAACAGTATTATCAATCCGCGCCTGCTATCGGCATGACTTTTTTAGCGCCAACGTATTCCCATTTTTCAGAAAGAAATGACTCGCAAGAAACACACCGCGCCGACATCCGTCGTTAAGCTAGGGCCGGTTGATGAATCAAATCCGGGCCTGCTGAAACCTTCCTACTACCGAGATTTTGGGTTATCCACACGCACTTCCAAGGTGTTGTCCTACACCGGTCTGGCAACACCCGAGTTTTATTGGCTGGATAAGAAATGGATCAAGCATTACACGGAAGGCGATAAAGCGATTCAGTCCGAGATTGAAGAGCTTCTGGGAGGCTTCTTTATCAATCTCTCTCTGGAGGACCAATGCGAGTTACTCAAGGTTCCTCTGTTTAGTGGGCTCTACGCTAATAGTGAAGCGAAAGTGAAAAGAAAAGCTCGATGGTATTGGCAGGGGGAGCTTGTTGGCCCCGAGCAATATGTCGAGAATATTGTAAAGAAAGAGTTTGAAATCGCCATCAACGACGAAGGTGAACACTTGAAGGTATGGCGCACAAGATTCGCTAATCTCTATGAGGAAAGCTTGCGTAGGAAAGGAAGGAACCCCTACCCAGCAGACTTTAACAGCCAGGCCTACCATAACCGCACCAATAAGGGTATCTGCAAACTAGCTAAGAGCTATGATGATGACGCCTTCTTTCAGGAAATGCGCAACCAGATTCAGATACAAGTAGATGGTTCCTGGTGGCCCAAGCATTTAGACCCAGATGCCGCTGTTAAGGCGGCGATGAGCTGGGGTAGAACCCGTCTTATCGAATTCCCATTACATCACCATTGGGGGGCAGGGTATCCTGACCTGATGCTATATCGTCAAGGCCGCCATACCCTGCTAGAAGTCAAAACCACAGATAGATTACATCAATCCCAAGCTCACTTTATACGCAACACCGCTCGGCTGGAGCTCGATTGTCGAATTGTGAAGCTTGTTCCTGTAGGGCAGCATCAGGACGATAACACCGACGCCTTCCTCTCTTGGATTGGCAGCTGTACATGATAGGTTCGCCAGCTAGGCATGCAGGCATGAAATTCCGTGGAGCTTGATCATCGATCAAATTTTGCTGCAGCGCCTTGGCATACCCGTCGCCAGAGAATAGGCTGACATCACGCAGTTCATAACATAAATAGTGATGGTAGACAGTCATCTCTAAAAGATTAAGCCAATAGAGGTAAAGCCTTTAAGACATGTCGACACCGGAGATTACCGAAGCGCGGCCACATCCAACCGGCGGCTATCGCGCATACAAGAAGGTTAACGGCCGTGAATTCCAGTTTTATAGCCAGGATAAAGCCGAGGCTGATCGCAAGCAGCAAGAGCTCAATGCGCTAGCAAGACTGAAGACAAAATCCCCATTTTCGTCATGCGGTCGCCTGATAGGGTACCGCATCAAGCCTGAGGTCAGGATGGATCGCAACCCGGCAGTTGTGGTGAAAGTTCAGATTGGCAAGAAGTCTACCTCTTGGCGGTTCAGCCCCGACGGCTCGTTTGAAGCTGGCTGGCACAAGGTCGTTGCTCACTGGAAGGAGGCGCACGGCCTTTTGCCTCAAGATGTCGCGGCATACGCGAGCAAACTCCGGGCGGCAAAGCGCCTGTACCGGGATGATGTGGACCTGGCTGCTAAGACGCTAGCCTCAATGGGCCCCGGTACCGCACATGGTTGACACTAAAGATCGTCCATCTCAGGTGCCGCGTGAATTCAACACTGAGGGCGCATTCGTTGCATTGATCGGCGGTGGCGTCCTCTTGGTGACGGGCGTTTGGTTGCTGCAGGGTGATTCGGGAAGTTCAACGGTTTGTGGGCGGGGGTGGAATGGCTGTGTTTCGGGTGGTGCCGTCGCTTTTGGTAGCATCCTGCTTGGAGCATTAGGCATATGGGCGTTTTGTCGGGATGTATGGCGATACCTTGTGCCTCCAAAGCAGAAGCCGAAAAGCGCGCGCGTGAATTTTGTTAAAGCATCTGACCGACCAACAGTTCCCTGCCCCTATGGCTCGCTGGCCCAATACCGAGCACAACTAGAAACGCTGAAGCGCTCGCCAGAGGAAATTCGGGACGAGCTTTCGAAATACCACGACCGTTGATCGAAATGAATAATCTATGCCTATCGGCAATTACATAACAGTCAGCGGTGCTGCATCAACAGAGCAATCCTCGAAGCAAATTATTCCATCTTGGCCGACGCCTAATAGCCCGGTCCAATAGCAAAAGTTACTGCATGATACTCAGTCCCTAAGACCATTTGCCTTGAACTGCCAGCAACTCTATAGTCACCGCCATCCTTCAATCGTTCTATGAGCAACCTTGGTAATGAATACCGCGTCAACAAGTTACGCAGAGCGCTATATGGCAGCGACCCAAAATCCATTGAGCGAGTCCTACCGTTTCGACTGGCTGCCCATTAAGCCGGAGAAACGAATAGGCGATAGCGAACAGATTGGGCTACTTGTCCGCCAGGCAATCAAGGGAATGCCGTTTCCGGTTGATCCCGTTGGCGAGTGCTATTTCTACACCCAGTGCATCTCAATGGATCTTTGCATGAAGGGGATTCCTCACAGCGTCACCATTGGCGATGTCGAGGTGAATGGTAAACCACTCTACGGAACAACGGCAGCGTCACTGGCTGACGATCTGAGTGCAGGATACGACCAGACCGCCCCGGCCAATGCGCACGCTTGGATCACCTTGCCGGACGGCGAAGTGGTGGACGCAGTAATCCTCCATTCCATCGCTCGCCGCGAAAAACGCAAGCCGCTCAAGCTCATTCAGTCCATCTACCTGTCACACGGGAAACACTCACAGCGAATTAACCATATCCCTGTAACGGTCGGTGTGGACTACATCGAAAAGGTAGTGGCAGCGCAAAACCCAGTATCCGCCCACATGATTGGAATGTGGCTGCAGGGTTTGGCTGAGGTCAATCAGCCCTAATCATTCTGCGACTAACTGCTAGCGGTGAAGTTAAAAAAACCGGTCGCGACAGACAAAATTACTGAGTTTCGTCGACCAACCGTGTGAATCCCTTTTTTCAGTGATGCGCCTTTATGGGTAGTCCAGCTCTTCATCTAGTCTCATACCGGCGCCTTCTATACCCCATGAGTATTCAATTGCTGAGAAAGGGCCGTGCTTGAAAGGTGAATGAAACACTGGCCGACACGCTACCAACCGGTCTAGTTTCAGTGGCCCTACAGAACCTTCGTTGCTAAATATTGGTTGCATGAAGTTATGCGTCTGGTCGCTGGGGAATGCAAACCATTGAACCTCCCTTAAATTAATGCCGCCCTCTGTCTCTATAAAGCGAGCGAAAGCCTCCCCCTGGATCGCCGGGATGTAGCCACCTTCCGTTGAACAATCAGCGCTTTCAACGAGAATGGTGCGAAACGACAGTGGGAACCAACTTTCGGGATGTTTCTCTGCTTTTAATCTTAAACTCGCAAGACTTGGCTCACGCGCCATCCTGTCATCCTGTGTTAGCTCACCTGAATACCATTGATAGTGGTGAGGGGCATGATTTATTAAGTAGGACAGCCCGGCTGATTCGGCCTCTGCGTTATTTTTTAGCTCTTCAAAGAACAAACAAAGTGCTAAACCAGACTCATATTCAAGATACGCTTGCGCGTTGCCCCGCATGTACGCAGGCAATTGGTTGTAGGCGGTGTGATCTAACACATAATATGTGTGCTTGCTGCCTAGATGGCCCAGCACGATATGATCGCCAAATCGTTCCGGCGGACTATCCCAATTATCTTGTGCCCAATCCAATTCTCCGCTCGCTATTGCGTTGATGTCGTCAATGATCTCAGAAAATGGGTGAATCAGGCTGCTGTAGTTGGCGGTCGACTTTTCGCTGCTTAGCCCCCAGGTACGAACCACGACCTCGGCAAAGCCCGGAGCCACCCCCCCACGCTCAACAAGGGCGCAATACTGAAAATGTCGCCTTGCAATGAAATCTGAACGACACAGTTTTTCATCATGGATTGATCGGCCGGGCTGCCCTTTCCCGTTTAGTCGGCTCTGGCAGTCAAACCAGCTTTGGTAGCCAAGAGCTGTGGCTGTGGTTTCTTGAGCCTGCGACAACGCCATCCCTGGATTGGCTTTCTGAAGGATCTTGGCTTTGGATTTTACGTAATTAATGCTTTCAGGATGAAAGGCCAGAAGTGAACTCATAACGGCTTCCTCAATAATGAAGGGAGGCGCTGGCTACAACCCCTCTGGAGGAATACCAGAATCAGGTTTTGGGGGCGGTTTTTCTGCGCTCGGAGAGCTTCTGTACGCCAGCACAACGGATCAGGGAGCCGAAGGACTATCGTGGCAAACTTTGCATCAGCCTGCAAGCAGATGAAAACCTAAAGACGGTGTTTCAACAAGTCCAGTCTACGTCGCATGCGGCTGCAATAATTGTTATGATTGCGCACCTGTCTAACGGATTTGTTGAGCTATAAATGGAAACAAGCGAGAAGGTTATAGGGCACGCGCTGAACGCCATCATCATCAGTATCCCTACTGGCATATTTGTCACGCCCTGGTTAAACAAGAAACTGTTCTCTAGCATCTCGGGCGGATATAGCTATGGCCCTTCTGGAGCTGACATCGTTATCGCACACGGCCTTTGGGTGGGAGTTCTTTTCACGGTTCTATTTTTGCTCTCCAGAAAGGGTTAATTACCGTGTTCCAGCGCTACGACGATCTGCTTAGCTAGCTCACCAAAAATATCCCCGTAGTGCCGACCGAGGCATTGGGAAAGAAACGGTATGTCGTTCGGGTGAAAACCATCAACAACTCCCCACATGTCACCAAAAGGGGGTTTTGCGCCGTCGACAGAGGAACTGGGGGAGAACAGGTGAACGGCCTCTGTCACCGGCAATAGCCCACTTTTCAGTGAATCCAAACTTTGGACTATGCGTGCTCTGCGATCGCCTTTCAGCATGGAGAGGCTTAGGATCGACTGAAGTGAATAGCCCAGTTGCCTGACCTCAGTTTGATTCCTCGGGATAAGCTCTTCAGCAGACCAATCTGAGTGCGCCAAAAGCGTTGCCAGCATCAGGATAAAGCGTCTCGTCGATTCATCGGACTCTCTAAGTAGTCCGAGCGACAACACCGGCCCGGCTCCGTCAGCGCCAGAAATGTAGGAATGAACTTCCATGAAGCCTGATCGTGGATCGAGTGTTATCAAAGTTTGCACCTGATGTAGAAGGCAGGGGGAGAGTCAGCCTATTTAGCTTTTGTTAGTCCAGCCTGTCGAGCACCTGCTTGAGATCCCTGACCGCCTTATAATGTTGGGCCATGTCGAACAGCACGTTTTCCAGCCCCTGACACCATCGCGCCCTGCTCGCCGAGTCGCCTTTAATCAGCTCAAAGTACCAGCCGCTATACTGGTAATCGAGCGACTGTTCTATCTGGTCGTACGTCAGGAAATACTGAACTGCCGCCTCCGACTCCGGCCCGTTCAACTCCCACACCGGACTATTCCAGCCAAGCTGTTTGCCCTCTATGCCGAAATAACTGACCGACGGGATGTACTCAGGCTCCCCCCTAGCTCTTTCGATGACCGACACCACACTTCTGAATACCTCTGGAACCCCTAAGTTATGCTTACTTAGGTATGCAAACCAATCTGACTCCGTATAGGGCGCGAGGCCGTTTTTCTCGGCAAAGTGGGTAGATCCGGCGCCGCCGAAACTTTCCAGCGCGTTATCAACGTGAGCACGCAGATACACTCGGTAGGTTTTTCTAAGGATGCGCTTCTGGATGATGGCCTTGACGACCGGAATAATGGCGTGGGCGGTTAAAACCGTGACAAGCGCTATCGATACTTTAACCAGAAGGTCATTGCTAGACGGGCTGGGAGAGCTTGTGGCTTGATTTGCAAAGGCGGGCAGGGCGCCCAGTATCAAGCCGGGCGCGAATGACAAACTTACTGAACGCGTGGACCAACCATGTGAATCCCCTCTTTTCGGTGATGAGTCCTGATGCACCAGATAATACCTCCTCTGCCTATGCCCCGCAATGCGTTTATACTTTGTATAATACCACACCTTCTGCTAATGTATAAACATCGTATAACTCGGCATTGGGAATTCATGCAAACGAATATTCGCAAATGGGGCAACTCAGCAGGTACCACGCTGCCGGCGGCGCTGCTCAAGAAGGCCGGGCTACAAATTGGCGATGTCGTTGAGCTGGAGGTGAGAGGGGATGAGATCGTGATTAAGCCCGCCGCCCCGCGCTATACGCTCGAACAATTGCTGTCCGTGTCCGATGCGGACGCCTTTGCTCGGACCGAAGAAGATGCGGCTTGGTTAGGTGCCAAGCCTGCGGGCAGGGAGGACATCTAGGTGCCCGCAAAATACATTCCCAGACGCGGGGATATCATCTGGACGGACATTGATCAGGCCAACGGCCAAGTATCCCAGCCCGCGATAGTTTTGTCCCAGGAGCCATTTAACCAACAGATCCAACTTGCACTCGTGGCGCCGATCGCGAACTGTGTGCGCGGGCACGGTTTTGAGGTGGTTCTTGATAGGGGTGAGATCCAAGGCGCCGTTCTTTGCCAGCAAGTGCGCACCATCGACTACGAAAGCCGTGGCGTTAAGTTTGTGGAAAAAGCCCCCGACGATATCACCTTGGATGTTCTCGCCAAAGTCCGCGTACTGGTGAGCTGACAAGAGATAGAAAGGACAAGATAGATTGCTGCAGCACCCTATCGACAGAACAAGCTAAGGAAAAGAATGAACGCAATTGAAATTGAACAGGCTATCTCCGACCTTGCGGAGCAACCATTCGATAAAGAAGAATTCCCGTTTGCCTTTCTTGAGTCGTTTGGCAACAAGGCCACGTATATCAAAAAACTTCGCTCGGGCTCAGCGAACAAGTCTGATCTTG
>JBFKDP010000006.1:0-36697 GCA_041619575.1 Litorivivens sp. | reverse complement strand
TGGCGTCAATAATGGAAGTGTAGTCGGGCGTTTCTAGCGAGGGGTAGCGCTCTTTGACAATAGATTTTGCTGCGTCAATAAAGGCCTCTATTCTGGATCTCGGTACAAACACATAATCGGGAGCAACACAGGTTTGCCCTGCGTTAAGGTATTTGCCAAACAAGAGGCGCTCTGCGGCAACTTTCACATCAAAGTCTTCTGCAACGATGGTGGGCGACTTGCCACCCAGTTCCAGTGTCACGGGTGTGAGGTATTTGGCGGCAGTTTCCATCACCGTTTTGGCCGTTGCCGGCGAGCCGGTAAAAACCAAGTGGTCCCAAGGCAGGTGTGTGAACTCGGTAGCTGATACGCCTGGTACAACCGCCAGCACACTTTCGTCGAATTCGGCGCTGATCAATTTTTCCATGAGTTTTGCCAGCGTTTGGGAATTTGAGGCCATCTTGATAATGCAGCGATTGCCGGCAGCAAGGGCGCTGATGGCTGGGCTCAGGGCCAGAAACAGAGGGTAATTCCAAGGCGTCACAATGCCAATCACGCCTTTGGGTTGGGGCAGCACGGTGTTCTTGGCGCCAAAAAACGCCAGACCAACATGGCGTTTTTGCGGCTTCATCCACTTCTTTAGGCGTTTGCGCGTGTAATTGCAACCACTGATAAGGCCGAATATCTCCAGTACTTTGGATTCCTGGCTGGGGCGGTTGCCGAAGTCAGCGTTGATTGCCGCCGCGATATCATCTTGGTGTGTCTCGAGCAGCTTGGCGAGCTTGTCAAGGTGCTCGATTCGCTCTTGGAGGCTGGGGTAGGGTGCGCTTCGTGAGGCAGCCCTTTGTCGTTCAAAAAGCTGTGCGATGCGTGACGGTGATTCTATGGTTTGCGCTTCAGCCAAATTGCTCATGTCGCCCCCTGTGGACTTGTTTGTTAATTCGGTTTGCTGATGGTTGTCGGTGCGGGGCCTGTAACCCCCTGATGACCGCCAGTATGTTGCCCATCCTATGCCGAATTGTGCGAATAATAAACGTCTTCACTGCCGCGTCTGTGGCGCGTGTGGCGTAGCAGGGCAATTGATGGTGCGGCCGACCCTTGATGGCTTGGAGTGACTAATGCCCAATTACTGTGATGGGCTTCCCAATTAAGTCTATGATATACAGTTAGTATCTGGAAGATTGTCACTTAGTGATGCGTGGGAGCCTCTGGCATATGCCCGATTTACAGGCAGGGAGCAATGAAGCCGTTATATTCTTTAAGGGCGACTTGGTCGACAAGGAAGTGTTGTACCCCGAGTTTGAAGCCGTGCTTGATGGCTATATTGGGCTGCCGGATTATGCCAATCGCATTGTAAAGGCGGTTTTCCTTCAGATCAGTCCACGGTTAAAAATTCAGGGCGCTGTGTTCTTTACTTTGCCCTTCAATGAAGAGGGGCAGGTCGAGGCGAGCTGGAATATCCCCCTGCAGCATCTGGCAGATCACGGCCTTGCTGGGCCGGATCTGGGAGAAGGCACTATTCGCCTCGCATGCCGAAGTAGCTGCCCGGTGGCGTGGTATCGCGATAAATTGTGGGATCCAGATCTCCAAGGAAGCCTTTCTACTTTCGATCTCTTGAAGCAGTCTATCGCCCGCAATCGCTTGGGGCTGGTAAAAGAGAAGGCTGTCGAGACCCCTGCCGCTACGCCAGCTCAGGCACCGTCAGTAGCCCCTACACCCATTGCCGCTGGCCCTGTATTTAATCGTAAATATCGGCGGCGGCTGGAAGGGCTGCAAAGCAAGCATCAGCTGGAATTGAGTACGCTTGCGGAGCGGGCCAGACGCAGGCTGGAGACGCTGGAAAGTGCCCACCAGGAGCGCCTGCAAAAGCAAGCTGAGCTTTTAAAAGAGCTAAAACAGCGGTTATCTAAATCACGACGGCAGGAGCTTGAACTTAAAGAGGCTGTTGACGGATACCAAAAGCAATTCAGTAAAATCCGGGATCAATATGAATTTACCCTCAAGCAAGGCAGCGACTCCTACGCGGCAGAGCTTGAGGTGCTGCGTGAGCGTTTTGCGGTAGAGCTGACTGAAAAGCTTGCCCGTCAGGCCGAGGAACTCAATGACCGCATCAATATGCGCGAAACAGAGCTTCACTATCGCGATGAGCAAATCAGTCGTTTGCGCGAAGAAGTATCGAATTTGAAGAAGGAGCAGCAGTCACTGTTGAAGAATGACAGCGGGCAGGTGCTGCAGCGCATGACGGATAGTGGCATTACCTTCGTGGCCTACCATCCGGGAATCGAGCATTTGGTGCTTACACCTGGCGAAATCATGGACTACCTGAATAACCCCATTGCCTTCGTTGCATTGCGCTGTGATGTGGATGAGGAACACTATCGCGAGTGGATGATGCATTACCGGCTACCAGTCTGTCGTTTCAGTGACGCGGATGGTCAGGTGTGTGGTGAGCCCATTGATAAGGTACTCAAACCGAAATTCTATCGGCATGGTGAGAGCGACCGCTGCCGCCTCCACAAAGGTTTGCCGGAAGCCTTGGGTGAATCGACGGTCGCTGCGGGCGCTACCAAGCATTGAGCAAGACTGCAGCCGAGGCGCCCCCTTTTATGGCGTTGACCGACGCGACCTTGAGTAGCGCCGGCATAGAGCTTGTTCTCTGGCGCTTGGATCGCATCCCGGGGCCTGCCAGCGGTAACAAGGCTTTCAAATTGTTGCCAGCGATTGCTGAAGCACACAGCAGGGGAGCACAGGGTATCGCCAGTTTTGGCGGTGCCTGGTCAAATCATCTGCATACACTTGCCTTGGCCGGCAAACAATCCGGGCTGAAAACCCTCGGTTTGGTTCGCGGCGATGCTGAGGTAGCGCCGAGTGTCATGCTTCGTGATGCAATGGCACGGGGCATGGAAATCCAGTTTCTCTCTCGAAATGATTATCGCCGGCGGCACGACCGGAAGTTTCTTGCTGAATTGCAAGCTGAATACCCGGATTACTACTGGGTGCCCGAAGGGGGCTCCGATGAACTAGGCGTTCAGGCCTGCACTGCGCTGGGCGAGATGTTGGACGGGCGGCGCCTAGGGCGCAATGATCTGGTTACGGTGCCCTGTGGCACAGGGGGTACTTTGGCAGGCTTGGTGGCTGGGCTACCTGAACACTGTCAAGCTGAGGTGGTGGGCTATTCGGCCTTGAAGGGCGCCAGTTTTCTGGAGAGTGATGTTGCGGCCTGGCAGTCTCGGTTGAAGGGTGTTTTTCGGCATTGGTCTATTGAGCATCGCTTTCACGGCGGTGGGTATGGCAAGTGCAATGAGCCCCTGCAGGACTTTATCTTGGGTTTTTACCAGCGGCACGGTATTGCCCTAGATCCGGTTTACAACGGCAAGATGTTATGGGGTATTTACCAGCAGACTGCAGCGGCGGAGTTAAAGGATAGAAGAATTATTGCCCTGCACACCGGCGGCGTGCAGGGGCTGAGAGGCTATCCGGCTTTATTTGCCAAGATGACCGAGATGGGGCTTCAGAGTCTGTAGCAGAGGCTTGAGCACTTTCGGGTTGGCGGCGACAATATTGCCGCTATTCATATAGGTGTTGCCGCCCTGATAGTCACTGATCAAGCCACCGGCTTCGCGAATCAGCAAGACACCAGCGGCAATATCCCAGCGGTTCAGACCGATTTCCCAAAAGCCGTCGAGCCTGCCTGCGGCAACGTAGGCCAGATCCAGTGCGGCTGCCCCGGCGCGTCGAATGCCCGCGGTCTGCGAGGTGACCGCCGCCAGGCTGGCCGTGTAGGCCGGAATCAGATGGTCGTTGCGCGACTTGTAGGGAATGCCGGTACCGATCAGGCTGCCTTCCAGTGACGCCAGTGAACTGACCCGTATGCGCCGGCCATTGAGCTGGGCGCCACGACCTCGACTGGCGGTGTACTCCTCGCGTCGTATCGGGTCGAGAATGACGGCATGCTCAACCACGCCCTTGTGCAGGCAGGCAATGGAGACGGCGTAGTGGGGAATACCCCGAATAAAATTGGTGGTGCCGTCCAGTGGATCTATAACCCATTGATAATCGGAATCGCCATTTTCGGTCAGGCCGGATTCTTCGCCGAGAATGGCGTGTTCCGGGAAGGCTTTGTTGATGTGGTAGACAATTTCCTGTTCGGCGGCGCGATCTATGTCGGTCACAAAATCGTTGGTGCCCTTGGACTCAATCTTGAGTCGCTCGGTTTGTTCGGACGCGCGGGCAATGATATCCCCCGCCTTGCGCGCAGCGCGCAGCGCAATATTCAACATCGGTTGCATTTAAAGAGCCTTGGCTGTGAAGCAGTGAGCGCGCGATTATACCAGACTGGGCTAGTGGATGAGAGTGGTATTTCGTTTGTCTCATCACGGCCATCCTGATAGACTGGCCACCCATCTCACGGGGGTTTGGAAAGCCTGCTTTCCCGCGCCTCTGCTCTCATAACCAGCATACTTAAAGGTAGTTCATGGCGCGTTTTATCTTCGTGACCGGTGGTGTTGTATCGTCGTTGGGCAAGGGTATTGCCTCGGCGTCGCTCGGAGCCATTCTCGAAGCTCGAGGACTGAAAGTTACAGTCCTGAAGCTAGACCCCTATATCAATGTAGATCCGGGCACGATGAGCCCCTTCCAGCACGGTGAAGTGTTTGTCACAGAAGACGGTGCGGAAACTGATTTGGATCTTGGCCATTATGAGCGCTTTCTGCGCGCCAAGATGGGTAAGCGCAATAATTTCACTACCGGGCGCGTATATGAAACGGTGCTGAAAAAGGAGCGTCGCGGCGATTATCTCGGTGGCACGGTGCAGGTCATTCCTCATATCACCGATGAAATCAAGCGGCGGGTTATGCTCGGTGCTGGTGATGCCGATATTGCCATTGTCGAAATTGGCGGCACCGTAGGTGACATTGAAGGTCTGCCATTTTTTGAAGCGGCCAGACAGTTAACTGTTGAACTGGGCGCACGAAACGCAATGCTGATGCATCTAACACTGGTACCCTATATCGCTACGGCGGGTGAAACCAAAACCAAGCCAACGCAGCACTCGGTTAAAGAATTGCGTTCCATTGGTCTGCAGCCCGATATTCTGTTATGCCGCTCAGATCATGAAATTGATGAGGGTTCTCGCCGCAAGATCGCCCTGTTTACCAATGTTGAGCCGCGCTCGGTCATTCCCTTGCCCGATGCAGATTCGCTCTACCGAATCCCCTCCATGCTACAAGCGCATGGGCTGGACGCGATTATCGTAGAGCGTTTCGGGATTGATTGCCCGGAAGCCGACCTTTCCGAGTGGGATGCCGTCATTGAAGGCGACCTTCATCCCGAGAAGGAAGTCACTATTGCCATGGTTGGCAAGTACATGGAGCTAATTGACGCCTACAAATCATTGAACGAGGCGCTGTCCCACGCCGGGATCCACTCCAAGATCAAGGTCAATATCCGGTACATCGATTCAGAAGAGGTCGAGACCAAGGGTGTTGAAGTGCTCGCCGGTGTGCAAGGCATACTGGTGCCAGGCGGATTCGGCAATCGCGGTGTGGAAGGCAAGATATTGACAGTCAAGCACGCACGCGAAAATAGAATCCCTTACCTGGGGATTTGTCTGGGTATGCAGGTCGCTGTTATCGACTATGCCCGCCATGTTGCTGGCCTGGACGGCGCCAACAGCACCGAATTTGCCGTTGATGCGCCTAACCCGGTTATCGCCCTGATTACCGAGTGGCAAGATGCCAGTGGTAAGGTGGAAGTCCGTGACGAAAATGTTGATCTGGGCGGTACCATGCGTCTGGGTGGGCAAGAATGCGGCCTCGTAGAGGGCACCCGGGCCTGTGAGGCATACGGCTCCGAGCGCATTGTCGAACGTCATCGCCACCGCTATGAGGTGAACAACAATTATCTGGAACAGTTGCAGAATGCAGGTTTGACAATTTCAGGCTGGTCTGCGGATGGCTCCCTCGTAGAAGTTGTCGAACTGGACGATCATCCCTGGTTTATCGCCTGCCAGTTCCATCCCGAGTTCACTTCGCGACCTCGCGAAGGGCACCCGCTGTTTAACGGTTTTGTCGGCGCTGCCGCAGACCAACTGGATCAATAACATGGCGGGGCAGGATAAGACACTTAAGGTCGGCGACCTCTCCGTAGGCAATCAGCACCCCTTTGCCCTGTTTGGCGGGATGAACGTACTGGAAAGTCGCGATATGGCCATGCAGGTTGCTGAACATTACGTTGAGGTGTGCGCCAGGCTGGGCATTCCCTATGTGTTCAAAGCCTCCTTCGACAAGGCGAACCGGTCGTCGGTGCACAGTTATCGCGGCCCAGGCTTGGACGAGGGCCTTAAGATTTTTGAGGAAATCAAAGCCCAGTTCAATGTGCCCGTTATTACCGACGTCCACGAATGTGATCAGGCCCAACCGGTGGCCGAAGTCTGTGATGTCCTGCAGTTGCCCGCCTTTTTGGCGCGCCAGACCGATCTGGTCAAGGCTATGGCAGCTACCGGCGCGGTGATTAACGTCAAAAAACCACAGTTTCTCAGCCCGCCGCAGATGAAGAACATCGTGGAAAAGTTTGCCGAGTGCGGCAATGAGCAAATCATGCTTTGCGAGCGTGGCAGCAATTTCGGCTACGACAACCTTGTGGTTGATATGCTGGGTTTTCGAACCATGCGCGAGGTCAGTGGCGGTGCGCCATTGATCTTTGACGTAACCCACGCCTTACAGTGTCGAGACCCAATGGGCGCTGCCTCTGGTGGCCGCCGCCATCAGGTTGCTGAACTTGGTCGCTCCGGTATGGCGTTGGGGCTGGCGGGCCTGTTTTTGGAGGCTCACCCCGATCCTGATAATGCCCGATGTGACGGCCCGAGTGCTTTGCCCTTGAGTCAGTTGGAGCCCTTCCTGGCTCAGATGAAAGCGATTGATGACGTTGTTAAAGCCTTGCCACCCCTAGACATCCGCTAGTCAAATAGGCAGGCGGGCGCAAGCTTATTTTAATTAGACCAATCTGGAGTTAGATCAATGGCAGAAATTGTCGATATAAAGGCCTTTGAAGTGTTGGACAGCCGTGGCAATCCCACGGTAGAGGCCGATGTGGTTCTTGCCTCTGGCGCTGTCGGCACAGCCTGCGCCCCCTCGGGTGCGTCAACCGGTTCACGCGAAGCACTGGAATTGCGTGACGGTGACAAGAGCCGCTACCTGGGCAAGGGTGTGCAAAAGGCCGTGGCCAATATCAACACCACTATCCGTGACCTGTTGATGGGACATGATGCCGAAGATCAGCGTGCGCTGGATCAGGCAATGATCGATGCCGATGGTACTGAAAACAAAGGCAATCTCGGCGCGAATGCCATTCTGGCCGTATCGCTCGCCGCCGCCAAAGCGGTCGCCAAGGAGAAAGGCATCCCTCTCTACCAGCATATCGCCGATATCAATGGCACACCTGGCCAGTACAGCATGCCGGTACCCATGATGAACATCATCAATGGCGGCGAGCACGCCGACAACAATGTTGATATTCAGGAATTCATGATTCAGCCCGTGGGTGCCGACAGCTTTACCGAAGCATTGCGTCAGGGGGCAGAAATATTTCACGCCTTGAAAAAGGTCCTGTCGGGTCGCGGCTTGAGTACAGCCGTGGGCGACGAAGGCGGCTTCGCGCCAAATCTGCCCTCCAACGAAGCTGCGCTGGAAGTAATTGCAGAAGCGGTTGCCAATGCCGGTTACAAATTGGGCGAAGACGTTACGCTGGCGCTGGATTGTGCCTCTTCCGAGTTTTATAAAGATGGCAAATACGATCTGGCTGGCGAAGGCAAAGTGTTTGATGCAGCGGGCTTTGCTGCCTATCTGGATGACCTGAGCCAGAAGTACCCCATCATCTCCATCGAAGATGGCATGGATGAGAGTGACTGGGACGGTTGGGCCATTCTGACCAAGCGCATTGGTGATCGCGTACAACTGGTCGGTGATGACTTGTTTGTCACCAATACTAAAATCCTGAAGCGCGGCATTGATGAAAAAGTCGGAAACTCCATTCTGATCAAGTTCAACCAAATCGGCTCGCTGAGTGAAACGCTGGATGCCATCAAAATGGCGAAGGATGCCGGGTTCACTGCGGTCATCTCTCACCGCAGCGGTGAGACCGAAGATACCACTATTGCCGATTTGGCGGTGGCAACCTCAGCAGGACAGATTAAGACCGGTTCCCTTTGCCGCTCAGATCGCGTAGCCAAGTACAACCGCTTACTGCGCATCGAAGCCGAGTTGGGTGCTGTTTACCGTGGCCGGGATGAATTCAAATCCTGACCTGCCGCTAGAGGTCTAGGCGGGTATGAAGAAAAACTGGCTCCTTATTCTGCTGCTGGTGGTTTTGCTAGGATTGCAATTCCGCCTTTGGGTAGGGCCGGGCAGCTGGGAAGAGATTACCCGTTTGGAACGCCAGATTACCGAGCAGGAGCAGGCCAATTCAGAATTGCGCGAACGCAATGAGCGCTTGTCCCGAGAAGTCCAGAGTTTGAAAACAGATCTTGCCACGGTAGAGGAGCGCGCCCGCCAGGAGCTGGGCCTTATCCGTGAAGGAGAAACCTTTTTCCTGATTGTGGATGAGGATGAAAAACCGTGAGCGCAGATTCACCGAAATGGTGGGCGGTCGTGCCAGCGGCAGGTTATGGCTCGCGCATGGCTTCGGCAGTACCGAAACAGTACCTGAGCATTAACGGCGAAACCCTGTTATCACATTCGGTAAAGCGTTTGCTTAGCAATGCTCAAATTGAGCAGGTTGTTGTCGCGGTTGCGCGCGACGACGAGCGCTGGCATGAGCTTGCCATCCTTTCTGACTTGCGAGTCACGGTGGTGATCGGTGGTGCCGAGCGCGCTGATTCGGTACTGGCCGGTTTGCGAGCACTCAAGCGTGCTGCCGCCAGTGACTGGGTGCTGGTACATGATGCCGCGCGACCCTGTGTGCGCGCCAGCGATATCGGAAAAATGATGCGTGCACTGGCCGGCGATCCCGTTGGCGGCATTATGGCGGTGCCGGTGGCAGATACAATCAAGCGAGCCGATGCTGAGGGACAAATCGAGCAGACGGTTGATCGATCAAAACTGTGGGCGGCACAGACTCCGCAAATGTTTCGTGTGGGCATGCTCCGCGAAGCCTTGCAGGGGGCCATTGATCAGGGCCGGGCGGTGACCGACGAAGCATCGGCGATTGAGCAGGCGGGCTATACCCCGAAGCTCTACGCTGGCAGTAGCCGCAATATAAAAATAACCCACCCGGAAGATCTGGAATTGGCCGCAATGATTTTGGAGTCGCAGCGACATGGCTAGTCTACGAATCGGTCAGGGCATTGATGTGCATCGCTTTGGGGACGGCGATGCGGTGACTCTGGGCGGTGTTCGTATTCCCTGTGATCGCGGTTTGATTGCCCATTCCGACGGCGATGTTTTGCTGCATGCATTGTGTGACGCCTTACTCGGCGCACTGGCGCTAGGAGATATCGGTAAGCATTTTCCCGATTCCGATGCGCGCTACGCGGGTATTGATAGCCGCGAATTGCTGCGCCACGTTTATGCCTTGATAGTCGAGCGAGGCTATCGACTCGGTAATGCCGATATCACGGTGGTGGCTGAAAAGCCGCGGCTCGCTAAACACATTGATGCGATTCGCGAATGTATTGCCGCTGACCTTCAAGTCGGTTCGGATTCAATAGGCGTGAAAGCCACCACCAGTGAAACCCTCGGTTTTACCGGCAGGGAGGAGGGCATTGCGGCCTTCGCCACTGTGCTGCTGGAAGCAGAGGGTTGAGTTTGTGTTGAGCTGTCCCTATGCCTGGGGAGAACCATCGTGCAAGGGCGCATTGCGCCAACAGCCGGAAGACTTCTACGTAGACGAGATTATTGAGCTGGAGTTTAGCGGCGCTGGTGAATTTGACTGGGTGCAGGTCGAAAAACGTGAACTGACAACACCAGACCTTGCTGAATTGCTGCAGCGTTTTTCTGGTGCCAAGGATGTCAGTTACTCGGGTTTAAAAGATAAGCACGCCGTCACACGCCAATGGTTTGGGCTGCATATGCTAGGTCAGCCCAGCGCGGACTGGACGGCTTTCAGTCACCCGCAATGCCGGATTCTGCAGTCCCGGCGTCATCAGCGAAAATTGCGGCGGGGCACTCACCGCCGCAATCATTTCGAGCTTCTGTTACGAGGCGTTGCCTTGGCTGACGTGTCTGAACGGCTGGCGCTCATACAAAAAGGCGGGGTCCCCAATTATTTTGGTGAGCAGCGTTTTGGCGGGCAAAACCTAGCGGAAGCGCGACGCTGGTTTGCCGGTGGCAGACGACCGTCACGATTTAAACGGGGCCTGTTGCTTTCTGTAGCCCGTTCTCACCTGTTTAACGCGGTGCTTGCGGAACGCGTCCGCACGGGTACCTGGAATAAGGCGCTGGAAGGTGAATTGTTTACTCTGGGTGACGGCAACAGCGTATTTGCAGCGACTGAATCTGATGACATTGCAGGGCGTCTTGCGAATGGGGACATTCAGCTCTCCGGCCCCTTGGCAGGTCGCAGTGGTGGCCGTGGCCCCGCCGCCCAAGTGGCAGAAATAGAAGCACGTATTCTGGCGTCCGAGCCTGAGCTTTGTCAGGGCCTGGAGCGTGCCGGCGTCGATACTGCCCGCAGGCCTCTGAGAGTCTATCCTGCCGATCTCGAGGCAGAGAACGCCCCTCAAGGCTTGCGGCTGCGATTTAGTTTGCCGCGAGGCTGCTTTGCTACCGCCCTTGTGCGAGAATTAATCGATTATTCAGAGGTTTCACCCTAGAACGATGACGCAGTTGAATTTAGGTGGTATCGGGATGACATCCCAGCGCACGCGCGATCGACTGATCAGCCGCCTGCGCGAACAGGGTATTCAAGAGCAAACTGTACTTGATGTGATGGCGCGCACGCCACGCCATATTTTTCTGGATGAGGCCCTGGCCCATCGCGCCTACGAAGATAGCGCCCTACCGATCGGCTACCAGCAAACCCTGTCGCAGCCCTATATAGTCGCGCGCATGACTGAGCTCTTACTGTCTGTCGGGCCGCGCAAGCGCGTTTTGGAGGTGGGCACGGGCTCCGGCTATCAAACTGCGATTCTCGCGCAGTTGGTAGACCGGGTGTACAGTGTCGAGCGCATACTGCCTTTGCAGTCGAAAGCACGTGAGCGGATGCGAATGCTTGGGCTCAACAATGTTCACCTGAAACATGCCGATGGCGGTATGGGTTGGGAAGAGCGTGGCCCCTACGATGGTATATTGGTTACCGCTGCGCCGGAAGTTATTCCACAGGCGCTGATCGATCAACTTGCCGATGGCGGTATGCTTGTCATACCTGTGGGCGACAGTCGAAGCCAGCAGTTGCGTTTACTCAAAAAGCAGGGTGACAGCCTGGAAGAGCTTTCGCTCGAACCTGTCATGTTTGTGCCGCTTGTTTCCGGTAGGCTGGGTTAGGCTAGTGCAGTGGCTAGCGACGTTTTTCAAAGGTATGGCCATGGGCGCGGCGGATGTCGTTCCCGGTGTGTCGGGCGGCACGGTTGCCCTGATCACCGGTATCTACGCCAAGCTCATTGAAAGCATTCACGCTGTTGACATAACACTTGCCCGACTGTTTTTAAAAGGTGAGCTTAAAGCCTGCTGGCAGCGTGTGAATGGCAATTTTCTACTGCCACTCATCGCGGGTATTGCCTGCAGTCTGTTTTCTCTCGCCAAGCTTATCAGTGTGGCTCTCAGTCAGTACCCCACACAGATCTACGCCTTTTTTATCGGTTTGATTCTCGCCTCGGCTCTGGTGCTGATGCGCGATATCCAGCGCTGGCGCTGGCCACTGGTAGTCAGCCTGCTGGCTGGCATCGCAGTCATGCTGATCATCTCCGAGTTGCGCCCGATGGATGTTGAGCCCACGCCCGCGATTTTATTTGGCGCGGGCGCTATTGCCATTTGTGCGATGATTTTGCCCGGTATATCCGGCAGCTTTCTGCTGCTGATCATGGGCGTTTATCCGGCCGTGCTTGCGGCCGTTCACCAGCTAGAGCTGATGACGCTGCTTGTATTCGGCATGGGGTGTGCAACGGGCCTGCTGTCCTTTGTGCGCCTCTTGTCTTATTTACTGACGCGCTACCGCGAATTGCTGATGAGCTTTTTGATTGGTGTGCTCATTGCGTCGCTCAAAGTGCTGTGGCCTTGGGGCGGTGAGATGGACACTGCGGCGCTTGAGGCAAGCCTGCTTATCGATATGACCTGCCTGTCGGCCGGTATTCTGTTGGTCATTACCGTACATTTTTGGGCAAGCCGGAAGCCTGCACTGGTCTGAGATGGTTAATACTTGGCTAAGACTGTTTTTTCATATTAATCCTCTTTAAAGTACTCGTAGTTATTAAAACCCGCGTAGCGTTTAAGGTACTTCAGGAAGCATAAATTCTCGTTCGCGGCTTTTTATCACCTTGGGGTAGCAGGGGGCGCCAGGTATTTTGAGACATTCCAGAGCTAATCCAAACGCTTTCAGCCGCGCAAGGCTAAGCTTGCTGGTCGCTCTCGCATGCTCATGCTTTACTCTCGCCGGCTGTGCTGGCAGTCCCAATTATGCGCCTGTCAGTGACCTCCATTCTCCTCCGGAACGGGTGCCGAACAGTTACGTCGTTCGTACCGGTGACACGCTCTATTCAATCGCATTTCGCTATGGCTTGGACTTCCGTGGGTTAGCGGCCGCTAACGGTATTGGTTCGGACTATCGCATTATGCCCGGACAACGCTTGCGCCTGAATGATCGGTCGCGCCCAGTGGCAAGTGCCCCTGCGCCTTCGCGGTCGGTTCCCAGTCGCGAAATGCCTGCGCCAGCCAGCCGCCCGACAAACACCGCAACTAAGCCGCCTCCGGCAGCGCCGGCAGTTAAGACTCTGGCCAAAAAGCCGCCACAAGTCCTTGAGACTACAGCGCTATCTGCATGGCAGTGGCCGACAGACGGACGCATTATTCGAGGCTTTAGCGCCAACCAGTACGCACATAAAGGTATTGATATTGTTGGGAAACAAGAGCAGCCTATTAAAACGGTTGCCAATGGTGTCGTGGTTTACGCGGGCAGCGGATTGGTGGGTTACGGCAAGTTGCTGATTGTTAAACACAGTGATCGCTACTTGAGTGCCTATGCCCACAATCATCGCTTGCTGGTAAGAGAAGGTGAGACCGTTAGGCAGGGACAGACAATCGCCTTAATGGGCGATACAGGAACAGACCGGACCAAGTTGCATTTTGAAATAAGGAAAGACGGGAAGCCGGTAGACCCCGTCGGTTTACTACCTAAAAGGAATTAACAGCGAAGTGTAATTCAGGCAGCAAAGTGTAGATACGGCATCATGCCTAAGGACGTTGTCATGAAAGTAGACACTGAAAAGTTAGCTGTTCGCGACCAAAGCCACCTGTTTAATCAAACGGGCGACACTCCCTCCACTGGCGATGACGCCACTTCGAAAGATGCAAAAAAGCCCAAAAAGCGGCGTACCCGCAGTGCCGAACTGGATGCTACTCAACTTTACCTAAATGAGATTGGCTACTCGCCTTTATTAAGCGCTGAGGAAGAAGTGCATTTTGCGCGCTTGGCCCAGAGCGGTGATGCCGCCGGTCGCAAGCGCATGATTGTCAGCAATCTCCGTTTGGTCGTCAAAATATCCCGGCGCTACCTAAACCGTGGGCTCAGCCTGTTGGATCTGATTGAGGAGGGTAATCTAGGCCTGATTCATGCGGTTGAAAAATTTGATCCCGAACGGGGTTTTCGATTTTCTACCTACGCGACGTGGTGGATTCGTCAGACCATCGAGCGTGCACTTATGAATCAAACTCGCACCATTCGTTTGCCAATCCACGTTGTCAAGGAACTGAATGTTTATCTGCGCGCTGCGAGGGAGCTGACCCAGCAGCTGGATCACGAACCCACTGCCGAGGAAGTGGCGCAAAAGGTCGACAAACCTGTGGCAGCGGTCGAAAAAATGTTTGGCCTGAACGAGCGCGTCAGCTCGGTCGACGTACCAATGGGGCGCGAGTCGGATAAACCTTTACTGGATTCTCTGGCGGACGAAAAGGCCCATGATCCGGCGGATCTGCTGCAGGATGATGACCTTAAGGGCGCGATTGAAAACTGCCTCGATGTGCTGAGCGTCAAACAGCGTGAAGTCATCGCAAGGCGTTTCGGCTTGCGTGGTCATGAGCCGGCAACTCTCGAAGAGGTTGGTGCAGAAATTGGTCTCACCCGCGAGCGAGTGCGGCAAATTCAGGTGGAAGCCCTGCGCTCACTGCGCGAGATATTCGAGAGTGAGGGCGTAAATCTGGAAGCGGTGTTCGACTAAGCTCAAACACGGGGCAATAAAAAAGCGGCTATCAAGGCCGCTTTTTTGTAGCTGAAACTGCGAGCTCTGGTTTATCGCTCGAGGTGCTTCAGCTTGCCTTCAACGCCTGCCCATTCTTCAGCATCGGGCAGAGGCTCTTTCATTTCGGTGATGTTCGGCCAGACTTCAGCCAGCTCAGCGTTCAGCTCCATAAACACTTGCTGATCTTCCGGCAGTTCATCTTCAGAAAAAATGGCATCTACAGGGCATTCGGGCTCGCACAGTGCACAGTCGATGCACTCGTCGGGATGGATAACCAGGAAGTTCGGGCCTTCGTAAAAGCAATCTACGGGGCAGACTTCGACGCAATCCGTGTGCTTGCACTTGATGCAATTTTCCCCAACCACAAATGTCATATGGTGCCTCTTTTTAACTGTCTAGTAGTGACGTGCAGGTGCTCAAAGGCGGCTATTCTACCACCTCAAAAAGAAATGGGTACCATTTTAAGCCTAACAAACCGTAACAATTGGCCTGTGCCTGAGGGCAATTATTTCAATGTTTTCAATTGGTACAGCGCATCCAGGGCCTGTCGGGGTGTCAATTCGTCCGGGTTCAGTGCATCTAGGGCTTCGCGGGCCGGGTCAGGGCCTGTTGCGCTAAATAAATCCGCCTGCGTCGGTGTCGCTCCGTTGCCGTTCGCCGCGCTTGGAATGACCTGCTGTTCCAGGCTTGCCAGTTTGCGTCGCGCGTTTTGAATCACTGCGGCGGGTATCCCGGCAAGTTTGGCTACCTGTAGGCCATAGCTCTGGTTTGCCGGGCCTTCCTGTACTGCATGCAGAAATACGATGTGATCGTCGTGTTCTGTGGCATCGAGGTGGACGTTGACCGCTTGGGGGTACATATCCGGCAGGGCTGTTAGCTCAAAATAGTGGGTTGCAAAGAGGGTACAGGCACGGGTTTCCTCGACCAGTCTTACCGCACAGGCCCAGGCGAGGGACAAGCCGTCAAATGTGCTGGTGCCACGGCCGACTTCGTCCATTAGCACCAGACTTTTCTCGCTGGCGTTGTTCAGAATGTTGGCGGTCTCGGTCATTTCAACCATAAAAGTTGAGCGCCCACCGGCGAGATCGTCAGAAGAACCAATGCGGGTAAAGATCTGGTCAACAATAGGCAGGCTGGCGCTGCGCGCAGGCACGAAACTGCCAATGTGGGCCAGCAGCACAATCAGGGCAGTCTGCCGCATATAGGTTGATTTACCGCCCATGTTGGGGCCGGTGATAATCAGCATGCGGCGGTCCTGATCAAATCGGGTGTCGTTGGCAATAAAGGGCGAATCGAGAACGGCTTCAACCACAGGGTGACGCCCGTCTTTAATGACCAGAGGGCTGTCATGAGACAGATCCGGTCGGCAGAAATCCAGCGCTGTCGCTCGCTCAGCCAAGGTGCAGATCACATCAATTTCAGCAACTGCTTGGGCGCAGTCTTGCAGCTGGATCAGCGATTCGTTGAGCGTCTCAATCAGCTCCTCGTAGAGCCACTTCTCACGCGCCAACGCCCGACTTTTGCTGCTGAGCGCCTTGTCTTCAAATTCCTTCAGCTCGGGAGTGATATAGCGTTCGGCATTCTTTAGGGTTTGACGGCGAGTGTATTCCACGGGTGCGCTGGCTGATTGGCCGCGGCTGATCTCGATGTAATAACCGTGGACCCGGTTGTAACCGACTTTAAGTGAACTCAGGCCAGTACGCTCGCGTTCGCGCGTCTCAAGTTGCACTAGAAAATCACCGGCGTTGTTGCTCAGATTGCGCAGCTCGTCAAGCTCACTGTCGTAACCGTCAGCGATAACACCGCCGTCGCGGATAACCATGGGCGGGTTTTCGATCAGAGCTTTATCCAGCAAAGCTGTCAGTTCCGGAAACTCCCCGAGTTTGTCGGCCAGTGCCTGTATAAATGGACTATCGATAGGGCGGCACTGCTCTACCAGAGAGGGGATAACGGCCAGCGAGCGGTATAGGCGGGTCAGGTCGCGCGGTCGGGCAGATCGAAGTGCCACTCGTGCCAGAATCCGCTCCATATCGCCGATTTCCCGCAGGCGATCGCGCAAGGTGTCAAAGCGGAAATCGCGCTGAAAGTCGGCGATGCTTTGCTGGCGGCCGTTCAGTTCATGCAGGTCACGTAGTGGACGGTTGAGCCAGCGCTTCAGCAGGCGGCTACCCATCGCGGTTTTCGTGGTATCGAGTACCGATAACAGAGTGTTGTCTTCGCCGCCGGCCAGATTCAGATCCAGCTCGAGATTGCGCCGTGTTGCGGCATCTATAGAGACGCTGTCGCTGCGGTTTTCGTGCTGTATTGCCCGAATATGCGGCAGGTCGGTGCGCTGGGTTTCCTTAGCGTACTGGAGCAGGCAGCCGGCTGCCCCGAGTGCCGTGTGTAGTTCCGCACAACCAAAGCCTTGCAGATCCTTGGTGCCAAACTGCTGGTTGAGCAGGCGGTTGGCGGTTTCCAGCTCGAATTCCCAGGGCGGGCAGCGCCGCAAGCCGGGGCGAGACTCAAGTGCCGGCAGTGTCAGTAACTCGTTCAGCAGAACCTCGGCGGGGTTCAGGCGCTGGATTTCAGCCAGCATGGCCGCTTCGCCCTGAGCTTCAAGCACCACAAAACGGCCGCTACTGATATCCAGGCAGGCAATGCCGTAGGTGTTTTCGTGGGCGTTGATCGCCAGCAACAGGTTATCGCGTCTGTCATTCAGCAGAGCTTCGTCACTGACCGTTCCTGGGGTGACCACGCGTACCACCTTGCGGTCTACCGGCCCCTTGCTGGTTGCCGGGTCGCCAATCTGTTCGGCAATGGCGATCGACTGCCCTTTGCGAACCAGTCGTGCAAGATAGGATTCTGCCGCGTGGTAGGGCACGCCGCACATGGGAATGGGTTCGCCGGCAGATTTCCCCCGTGCGGTCAGGGTGATATCCAGAAGCTCGGCAGCCTTTTTGGCATCCTCAAAAAATAGTTCGTAGAAGTCGCCCATGCGATAAAAGACCAGCTCACGTGGATGTTCAGCCTTGATCTTCAAGTACTGCTGCATCATCGGCGTGTGCTGATCCTGACTGGCCACTGCGCTCATATCACCCTGATCTATGTCTTATTGAAGGAAGCGATTGTACGCAAAGCCAGGCAGGCTGACCACGGCCGAGAGTGAAGTCACGCCATAGAAAAAATTTCCGGTAACGGTTGACAGCGCCCGCCGATATACTGATTATATATACAGGCTTTTTACTGTACAGCAAACAACGGGGTCAGCTATGGACGATAACAAGCAGAAGGCATTGGGCGCAGCACTGTCGCAAATTGAACGCCAATTTGGCAAGGGCTCGATCATGCGTATGGGGGAGCAGGAGCGTGTCGCTGTCCCGGTTATCAGCACTGGCTCGCTGGCGCTGGATATCGCGCTTGGTGTGGGTGGTCTGCCGCGCCGCAAGATCATTGAAATTTATGGGCCGGAGTCGAGCGGTAAAACCACGCTGACACTGCACGCCATCGCAGAAAGTCAGAAGAAGGGGGGTGTCTGCGCCTTTATTGATGCGGAGCACGCCTTTGACCCCAGCTATGCCGAAAAACTTGGCGTTGATCTGGACAGTCTGTTGATGTCGCAGCCTGATACCGGCGAGCAGGCACTGGAAATTACCGAAACCCTGGTGCGCTCCGGTGCTGTTGATCTTGTCGTTATCGACTCGGTGGCCGCCTTGACGCCACGCGCGGAAATTGAAGGTGAAATGGGCGACAGTCATGTGGGCCTGCAGGCGCGCCTCATGAGCCAGGCTCTGCGAAAGCTTACGGGTATTATCAGCAAATCCAATTGCACGGTTATCTTTATCAACCAGATCCGTATGAAAATTGGTGTTATGTTCGGCAACCCCGAAACCACCACTGGGGGTAACGCGCTGAAGTTCTACTCCTCGGTACGCCTGGATATTCGCCGTATTGGCGCTGTTAAGCAGGGCGATGAAGTGATCGGTAATGAAACCCGGGTCAAAGTGGTCAAAAACAAAGTGGCCCCCCCCTTCAAACAGGCAGAGTTTCAGATTATGTATGGCCAGGGTATTTACCGTATGGGTGAAATTATCGATCTGGGTGTTCAACAAAAACTGGTCGACAAATCGGGTGCCTGGTATGCCTACAACGGCGACAAAATTGGACAGGGCAAGGCCAATGCGGCGAACTACCTGAAAGAAAACCCGCATATTGCCGATGAGATTGAAGCTGCTATACGTGATCAATTATTGCCGAAATTCAAGCCGGCAGAAAATGGTGAAGTGCTTGCGGCTGAAGATCCGGAAACAGAAGCTTAACGATCCTCGACAGGCCTCAACGAGGCCTATCTTTCAGGGCGCCATGGGCGCCCTTTTTTATATCCGCTTTGCTACACACACCGCCGCCCATTATGGTAGAAAGAGTCCGTAACCGTCTGGGGGGAATACCGTGGCGATAGCACTGCGCATAGCTTTAATTCTAATTGGGGCCTTGCTTGGCAGCGCTTGTACTCACGCTGAGCTCGGAGCCAGTATTGAACCGCTTACCGATAAAGTCCGTTCTCCTTGGGCGATAGCGTGGTTGCCTTCGGGGGATATGCTGATTACCAGCCGCAAGGGCCAGTTTTACCGGCTGGACGGGAGGAATGCACTACGGGAAATTTCCGGTGTGCCAGCGGTTCACGTCAATGGGCAGGGCGGCTTGCTGGATATTGCCGTGCACCCTGACTATAAAAGCAATGGTTGGGTGTACCTGACTTATTCAAGCCCCGAGGGCGATGGCAGCGGCAGTAATACAGCCTTGCTGCGTGCCCGACTAGCAGGCGACGCTCTAGTCGATGCCGAGGTGCTCTACAAGGCGGAGCCGAATACACGTCGCGGCCAGCATTATGGCAGCCGTATTGTGTTTGATGATTTCGGCAACCTCTATTTTTCGATTGGTGACCGGGGTAATCGCGATGAAAACCCGCAAAGCCTCAAGCGTGATGGCGGTAAAATTTACCGATTGAAGGATGACGGAACGGTTCCTGCCGATAACCCCTTTGTCGGTCACAAAGCGGCAATTTCTGCAGTCTACTCGCTGGGCCACCGCAATCCCCAAGGCATGGCCTTAAACCCGAAAACCGGCGATGTCTGGTTGCATGAGCACGGGCCTCGCGGCGGCGATGAAATTAATATTGTAAAGCCCGGTGCAAATTATGGTTGGCCAATTTTGAGCTACGGCGTCAATTACAGCGGCAGCGAATTTGCTGAGGCGCAGACCCGTGAAGGCTATGTTTCGCCAGTGCATTATTGGGTGCCCTCTATCGCCCCTTCGGGGATGACTTTTGTCACCAGTGAGCATTACCCCGACTGGAAGGGACATCTTTTGGTGGGGTCACTCAAATTTGGCTACCTTGAACTGTGCCGCCTGCAGGGTAACAAAGTGATAAAGACAGAAAAGCTCCTTGATGGTATTGGCAGGGTACGCGACGTAAAACAGGGGCCTGATGGGTTGATATACGTGGCAACTGAAAATAAGGGGATCGTGCGGCTGCTGCCTGACAAAGACTGAGGCAAGCTGAGATGGTACCTAAACTAAATACTGGATAGATCTGACATCAAGCAAACTCGGGATTATGCAAATTGAAACTCAGTACAGTGTTACTTGGCACATTGATAATGTTAGTCGGCTACGCACTTCTGTGTGTCCAAAGGCAGGGTGAAACACTGGCGATGATGAGCGGCGTTGTCGAACGCTGTGCAGTGCTCGGTGGTGCATCGGACAAGCTGTCACATGCCACCATAAAAAATGATAACGGCGCCTATCTTATTGCAAAGCTGCAGGCTTGTAAGCCGGATACAGAGGTGGTGATCTTGGTGCAACGTGGCGCACTTTATTTTAATACCGTTTACGCTGCACAGGCGCGCTAGTCTGCTGATTGTGTCTGGGACAGTCCCAACAATTTCCAGTCATTATTGAGCGGAATACCAGATAGGTGAACTCCAGGCGCGTTCCTGAATGACAGGTGAGTAGAATGGTTCATTGTCTTTATCCAGACAGCACTTCCCGTAGACATCTTCACCCCACGCGCCGTTATCTTTTGCCTGTTCAGTGGCGTTGGCAGCTTGAGTCTCGCAATAATCGCTGAAGGGGTCGACCCCGGCGGCTTTACATTGCAGTGTTGACCAGCGACAGGTGGGATTTTCGACTACGCGCGCGTAGTAAAATGCGTTTGCTTCTGGATTAAAGTCCGGGTCTTGCCAAACCTCGCAGAGATTTGCATAGCCATGGCCGATGGGCTTACAGCTGGCCGGGTCAATACTGGCACCGTTACTTGGGTCGCCCGCTACCTCGTAGACGCGTTCGTGGGTGGTCCCATATTCGTCAGTCCAACCCTTGATAATCTGTATGCGTTGCAGGTCGGTACCCGGGTAACCCGGTGAGCCTGTATCTTTGGCTGCGGCAACGAGAAAACTCGGTGCAGCTGCGGTTTGATTGGCCAAATCGCCGCCCATGGGGACTCCCTGAGCGTAGGCCTCCTTAATCATGCTGGTATTCTGACAGAGCTGCCTATCAAGACCCCAGCCCCCAAAAAAGCGGAGTGTAGGACGCGTACCACTGGTGGCGTAGGTTTCTTTGCGACGGATTGCATCGAATACAGCGTCGCGGGTGTTTTGCTCCGCCCAGACAACTGCGAGTCCGCCTGCATTGGAAAAAAAATGATCCTGTATGTTGCGATAACCAGCGTCGCGCCGCCCCAAGTGGCCGGGGTAGTAATCTTCTTCCGAGGCTCCGGGCATTGCACTGTGGGTATCGGTCGAGCCGATAAAACCCATTTTAAAGGGGTTGGTGCCAGAGTCATGTTCCAGTTGTGTGCCGGCTTTGAGCACATTACGCATCATATTACGGGGCCCAAAGTCTTCTATGGCCACGGGGTCGGCTTCCAGGGTGCGAACTTCTCCCGCGACACTGCCGAGCATGGCCAGGCTGTCGTTCTTAATCTGCTCGAAATCGCAGAGTTCGTCAGCTGTGCCAACACCGCGCCCAGCTATCCGGTCAAAGCGACATTCCGAAGCACCCTTGTGCTGTACCAGTTCGACGACAGGCTCAAAAAACAGACGGTCCCTAGCTTCCTTAGGGCTTTTGGGGTCTGGAAACATCAATCCCCCCGAAAGATTGGGATTGTGGGGAATAGACATCACATCGCAACCAGGCTTGCCGGCAATACACTGCTCGCGCAGTAGAGTCCATAGTTTGGGGAAGTTGTAGGAGCCAGTATCGTAGGTGGAAATGGGCAGGTCGGTGACGAGCTCATTGCGAAAAATTACATTGCGATGCAAGTTTTTGAAATCTGGTGCATCGGTGTATTCATAACCGACGAAGGTGGTAAAAGTACATTCTTCGTTGTAGTCAGCGGTAGCCTGCTGAATATTCTGCCAGGCCGACGCTGCCGCTTCATCACAATCAGACAGCTTGCAGGCAAAGCTCTTCTTCTTTTGCTGGCTGGTGTCGCTCACCCCCAGCTTGACCCAGTAGTCGGCGGCAAGTAGCTGAAGGATGAAATTAGAGCTGCGCGTCATCATGCAAGCTGGAAACCAGTAGCCGAGCTTGCTGGAGTCCTGAGTGCAAACCTGAATGGGCCCAAGAAATTCAGCGTGATCGGTGACGGCCATGAAATCCAGCGGGCGTCGAAGTTTCACTTCGACATTTTGTTCACCATCCGCATTGGGCAAGGTGATCGATTCGCCGCGCCCGAACCGGTAGGCGGCCCAGGGATCATTGCGTTGGCTTGAGATATACGAGTCAAAGGAATAGCTCGAATGGACATGGAGGTCGCCAAACAGCGGTACGCGCTCACTGCTGAAATCTGCGCAGGGTTCTGCCTGTGCATTGGCGACGGCAGAGATTCCGAGTAGCAAGGTCATGGTGAAAGCCCGCATCGCGAGGTGCTCCTATTAAATCGGTAGCTGCACTTAATGTGCTGATCGAGTGCATTGAGTGAGTCTAGTTTAGCAGGCAAAACCTGTAAAATAAAACAAGTGTATTAATCGGGGGTGCATCAATGGGTAGGGATGCCTTGACTCATCCAAAGGGTACGAAACCCTACTGCGATAGGACTATGTCAAAATAATCTATAACAGGTAGTCTCACTCTAGTAATACTGAACGGCCGGGTTTGGCGCGTCCATAATAGAAGACAGGAGCATCATGGGTGGCTGGGTCGAGTGATGATCGTATTCGTGCTGACTGGCGCCATTTTTGCGACGAG
Organism: Litorivivens sp.; assembly: GCA_041619575.1. GTDB lineage: Bacteria > Pseudomonadota > Gammaproteobacteria > Pseudomonadales > Spongiibacteraceae > Litorivivens. The sequence continues at coordinate 14,106 of JBFKDP010000006.1, read as the reverse complement.
CTTTACAATGCCGGCGAGGTGCTTTTTAGGGACACCACACCGACGGACGATATAACCCGTGCTACCGGTATGCGCCTGCTGGCGCGAAATGTTGCTTTGGGCCTGCAATTCGAGCTTGAAAATTGCGATCCCAAACACCCTGAGCTGCTTCATTATTTTGATCCGTTGCGCAAGCAGGGGGGCGACAATACAGATGCTTATTATGTGGGCGCGCCCATAAACGGTACCGATACTTACCGTATATACGGGCATCGCGGCACCGCACGCTTTATGGCGATAACGGTGCTGGAAAATGGTGATACCCCCTGGGGCGGCCAGGTTGTTGGTACGCTTTTTGGTAAAGAGCTTAAATCGGATACCGAGGGCAATTTTGAATTATGGTTGTCACCAGAACGCCCTAAGGGCGTTGAAAATTGGGTTCAGACAACGCCAGACAGTTACCGGGTAACCTTCAGGCAGTTTTTTGCAGACTGGCTACATGAAGTGCCTATGTCGGCACAGATTGATTGCACAACCTGTAGTCAGCCACCGGTGGTGCCGGATTCCAAGGCTATCGGCAGTCATCTGGCGAAGGCTGTGCACTGGCTGCGTTGGTCGACCGCCTACTGGGCGGATCAGATAGACAAGTGGCAGGCGCACCCTAATGCTTTCTATGCTTACGGAGAGTGGGACGAAAATACCATTGATGCCACACCGGGCGGGCTGCCGTTAATCGCCTATTGGCAACTGGCGGCTGACGAGGCGATGATTGTCAGGGTTACGCCGCCGCAGGCTGAATATTGGGCGGTGGAGTTTGGAAACTATTGGTGGGAAAGCATGGATTATCGTTATCGGCTTTGCAGCACCAATTGCCACCATGCCGCCCTCGAAGATAATGGAGAACTGATATTGGTATTGGCGCATAAAGACCCTGGCGTCCCAAACTGGTTGGACTGCTCCGGCTATCCACAGGGCTATATCACAGTGCGCTGGGTGGGTGCGAATGATTACCCGCGTCCACAATGCCAGACAATTAAACTGGCGGAGTTGGCCAGGCATTTACCTGATACCGTTAAACGCATCGATGCTGATGAGCGTCGGGTGCAGCTTGAAGAAAGACGGCGGGGCGTTATTAAACGCTTTGGCTATTGAGTTAAATGAAACTTTTTAAATGGTTGCTTAACAGGAGTAGATACCATGGCAAAAACAGCAGATTACGGTTTTGGCCCGCATACCTTTCCCCGCGGCTGGTTTATCGTCGCCGAGAGTTCCGAACTCGATGCCGGACCGATGGCTGTGCGCTTCTTCGGCGAAGATTACGCCCTGTACCGCGGTGAGTCTGGTCGCCCTGTTATGCTTGATGCCTATTGCCCACATATGCAGACCCACCTGACTGCCAGCGACAGTGCCGCGATTGTGCAGGAAGGTCGGCAGATCGAAGGTGACTCCATTCGCTGCCCATACCACGGCTGGCGTTTTGGTCCCGATGGCAACTGCGACGATATTCCTTATCACGACGGCGGCCCATTTCCGCGCTCTGCCAAGATTGGCTGTCATCACGTTGAGGAGGTGATGGGCTGTGTTATGAAGTGGCACGACCCTGAAGGTAAGCCGCCGGCATTTCCTGCGCCCAAGTTGGCTGAATGGGATGATCCTTCATGGGTGCGCTGGGAGCTGGATCATCTGGGTGAGCTCGATATGCACCCCATAGAAATCATCGACAATATGGCCGATGCGCAACACCTGGGGCCAACCCACGGCGCCCCCTGCGAGTTTTTTGAGAACGAGTTTAAGGATCATGTATACATACAACGTCAGGGTGGTGTTCACGCAGGCTATGGCGCGCTATTGATATCCAGCACCTGGTATACCGGTCCCGGCATTCTACTCTCCAAACAAAAATTTGGTGATGTGTTGACCTATGAGTTAATTGCCAACACGCCCGTAGATGATGGCAAGGTAAAAGTCTGGCATGCGGCGCTCGCGCAAGGTAAGGGAGCAACGCCTGATGAAGAAGATATTAAAGTGGCCAAGGAAATTCAGGCCGGGGCACTTGCTGCGTTTTCTTCGGATTTCAGCATCTGGAAGCATAAAGGTGCCGCCACGCGCATTCTGCAACAGCCCAAGGACGGCCCCTTCGGGCTTGGTCGCCGTTGGCACAAGCAGTTCTACGATCTGGCGGAAAATGCGCAGCAATACCACCTTGAGCTTAACGGCGTAAAACACATTAAAGACTTTCCCGCGCCTGACCACAGCGTCAAGGAGTTTGAAAACGGCCTGTTTGACTAATCTCGAGCAAACTCCAGTGACTGGCTTTTCGAACGACGAGTCAGTCACTTGGTGGCACCACTTATTTTGGCTATAAAATAAAAATCCGCCTGAGTGAGAAAATTATGTCTGGAACTGACAAGCCTTTGTGGGTACCACCCCCACATCCTGACTGGTTGCAGACCATTAATACCGAAGGGAGCTACTTTAATCTTCCTGCGGTAGTGCCTCTGGATGCCGACTCGCTGACGGAACACGCCTGCCACACGACAGGGCTCGCTGATTTTGGTGATGAAGGCTGGCGCGAACCTTTTATGGTCTACATTAAAGCGCTGGAAGCAGAGGCTCAGCTGACGCTAATGGGAAGGCTGATGGCGCGCAATGATCTTATATTGTGGCTGAGCACGCGCCTGAAGGTAGTTGATACGCTCAAGCATCACCCTGAAATTCTCGATCAGGAAATAGTGGCGCCGATGGTAATAGTCGGCCTTCCACGTTCTGGAACATCTATTCTGTTTGAGCTGCTCTGGCAGGACCCCGACGTGGGTGTCCCCCTGATCTGGGAAGCTCTGCAGCCCTGTCCGCCTCCAGAAGCGGCGAGCTATGAAAGCGATTTGCGCATAGAACAGGCGGATAAACTGTTTACCCAGTGGGGCAGGGTCGCACCCGAGTTTGACAGTATGCATGAGATGCGTGGCACCATTCCGGCCGAGTGCGGCCTGCTGATGGCTAGTACCTTTATCAGCGATCACAATGCCTCGCTCCATCAAACGCCCAGTTACAGCGCCTGGCTGGCCAGCGCCGACTTCCTACCCGTTTATGAATATCACAAAACCATTCTCAAAATACTGCAATGGAAAAACCCGCGAAAACGCTGGCTACTGAAAGCGCCTGAACATCAGGTTCATCTGGAAACACTGCTGAAGGTCTATCCGGATGCGCGTATTGTGCAAACCCATCGGGATCCCATTAAATGCATGGCCTCAACCACCAGCCTGATGGGAACACTGTACTACATGCGCAGTGACCAGCCTTTCAATGCCGAGATGTTTGAAAACATTATTATGGGTGAGGCGACGGCCCAGCGGCTCGAGCAAGTAATGAATCAGCGTGATAGCGGCCTTGTGCCGGCGACGAATATCACTGACTCGCGCTATCAGGATCTTATGGATGATCCGATGGCATGTATTGAGGGTATCTACAGTCATTTCGGTCTGAGCTTGTCAGGCGGGGCCAAAACAAACATGCTGGATTATCTGGCGAGAAAGCCCAAAGGAAAATTCGGCAAGCATGCGTACACGGTGGACGAGAGCCGCCAACAAGAGCGGCTGCTATTCAAGCGCTATCAGGATAGATACTCGGTACCCAATGAGCTTTGATACGTATTCAAATATAGGGCAACGACGAACCAATCGCCATGGCCGCTGAGCAAGGGTCGCGCGATATCACTGCGCAACTCCAGATCAAAGTTGTACCAGGTGCATCTAGGTCAGAGGTTTCACAATGGCTGGGCGAGACACTGAAAATTCGAGTTGCCGCGCAGCCGGAGAAAGGCAGGGCCAACGCAGCAGTGCTGACCTTGTTAAGCGTAAGCTTGGGCCTTCCCAAGCAGAACCTCGCGATAACCTCCGGTGCAACGTCCCCCAATAAAGTTATAGAAATACAGGGTATGGATCTCGATCAGGTTAAAGAAACGTTGGCATTCTTTACCCGCTAACACAAGGGATTTCGGTGCAGGAAAGGGCGACCTTAGATCAATTGTTAAACACCTTGCCTCAGTCGGGTCGATTGGAGTGGATTGGTGTGCGCCCTGAACGCGGCGCGCCGATGATCGAAGTTGAAGCGGCGCAACTGAATGCTGATGCCGGCATCGTGGGCGATCGCTTTAAGGGGCGCCCCGGTAGCGCCCGCCAAGTTACGTTGCTGCAGCAGGAGCACCTTGGCGTTATCGCTGCATGTCTACATCGTGGCAGTGTTGCTCCGTCAGAGCTGCGCAGAAATTTGCTGGTCTCGGGTATTAATCTGCTGGCGTTAAAAGGCAAGCGTTTTGCCATTGGCGACGTTATGCTCGAGTACAGCGGACAGGCTCATCCTTGCAGCAAGATGGAACGTCTACTGGGGCCGGGGGCCTACAATGCGATGCGGGGGCATGGCGGCATAACTGCTAGGGTGTGTACCTCCGGTGTAATTCGCTGTGGTGACCCAGTCGTATATTCCGGAGGTCATGTGTAGAACGGCTGATTACCAGTTGTAGCTGAGTTGTACACTCACCGTTCTACGGGGTGCCTGAAAGCCAAAATGCGTTGCCGCTTCTGCGATGGTATAGGCAGAGGGCAGATCCTGTGTGTAAACGTAAATCTGCTCGTCTGTCAGGTTTTTGGCCGCGATGGCAATTTCCCAGGTTTGATAGATATCCGACAGTGCGAGGCGGGCATTGTATTGTTCGTAGCCTGGTTGTGCCACGCGCTCGTCGAGGTTGGGAGAAGGGTTGTAGTCGTCGGTAAAGAGAATATCCAGATTGCCGCGGAACATCAGCGAGTCGAAGAATACCCTTTCGTAGCCGATCAAGAGGTTGCCGGAATAGTCGGCAACGTACTGTCCGGTTTTGCCGGTGTAGTCACAGTTAATGCCATTGGGCGCATTGGGTGTCTGGCCCTGCACACAGGTGCCGGCCAAGTGGTCTTCATACTTGAATGACATCAGCGATGCACCGCCACCAATCAGCCAGTGTTCGCTGAGGGCAAGCCTGCCGTCAAATTCAATGCCTTGAGAAATTGCGCCGGCAGCATTACCGACGTTGAAGCCCAGTGTGCCGTCGAATACAGAGACCTGCAGGTCGTCGAATTCGGTATAAAATAGGGCAATATTGAGCTCTCCTGCGCCCTCCAGAAGGCTCATCTTGCTACCCAGTTCAATACTTGTAGCTTTTTCTGGTTCATACTCGAATGATCCTATCAACGACACGCGATTCGGATTTAGCGCCTGTGGGTTGGCTGGGGTGGGCGTTGGGTCCGGTGAGGAGTTTGAGCGCGCATCGTATCCTCCTGCCTTAGCACCGCGGCTCAGATTGCCGTAGAGCATCACTTGATCGGTGGCGTACCACTGCAGATTGATTAAGGGCGAAAAGTTGTTTTCAGAGCGCTCGCCACTTAGGTCGTGGCGCTCCGCAGCGAAGCTGATAGCGGCTGCGGAGTCCACCTCGCTGATGGGCTGAATGCTTCCATCGCTGAACGCGAAATTGAGGTCGCGGGCGCCTGTTTTATGTTCGTAGGTAAAGCGGCCACCCAGTGTCAGTCGCAATGTTTCAGAAATGTTCCATGCACCTTGTAGAAACAAAGAGGCGATGATGGATTCAGAGTCGAAATAGCGCGGTGAGCGAATGCCGGCCAGTGCGTTACCAGCGTCGCCAATACCAAAGAAGGAGGTTGTTCCCAGTCCGGCTGTCGGGTCGGGGTCTACGTCACCACGGGCGCCACCTTCCAGAAGGTCAGCGGCATTGATCAGCCGTGGCAGTACTGGCGAATCGACTTTAATGGAATCGAAAAAGTCGAGATCGCTGTATTGTACATAGGCACCGCCAATAAATTCCCATGTATCACCAAGGGGTGAAATCCAGCGCAGCTCCTGACTAAATTGTGAATAATCTTCTTCGAGGTCCAGCTGAAACAGGCGCACGCCGGAGTAGTCGCAATCACACTCTTCGCGGTAATCATACTGGAGGTAGCCCGTAATCGAGGTGAAATTCTGTTCGCCGACATACCAGTCGTATTCGACGGTGATGTTGTAGGTGTTGTTTTCACTGGTGTCTTTTTGACGGGAGGAACGGTAGTCGCCCTCAGAATCGAGTACGGATGGATGCTCATTCAGAAATAGACCAAGCTCGGGTGTTACCAGAGTGCCGGGTATGAACACATTGGTATCGGCCATGATTTCACCGTAGGTGCGACCGGTGAAAAAGGGTACGGTGGATACCGAGGGTGAATCGCTAATTACCTCGGTCTGCCGGCCGACTACATCAAAGCTGCCGTGTTCCAGTTTGACTTTCAGTGTCGCGGAATCGGACGTTGTCCAGAGACTTTTCAGGCGCACAGTGTATTCGTCGCGCTGGGGCTCGGCTTCGCCATTGATCTGGTTAGTCATGTAGCCATCGGATTGGCGTGCGCGCACGGCAAAGCGCACCGCCCAGTCGTCAGTAATCGGTCCTGACAGCATCAGGTCCGCGCTGTGTTCATTATACTCGGGCTCAAAGGTCAGGGCGGTTTTGCCCATAAATTCCTGAGTGGGGTCAGCTGTTCGGATGCTAATGGCACCGCCAATACTGTTTTTGCCATAGAGGATATTCTGCGGTCCGCGAAGCACTTCGACCTGTGCGAGGTCAAGGAAAGGTGCTCTGGCTAACTGTGCACGGCCATAGTAGATGCCGTCGATGTAAGTCCCTACTGATTGCTCAAAGCCCTGATTTTCGCCTGAACCAATGCCGCGAATATAGATTGACGTGCCCAGGCCGACTTCCTGGATGGTGAGGTTGGGGACGTAGGCAGACAGGTCTTCGGCTTTGCCGATACCAGCTTCGAAGATTTTTTCGCCTGACACCGCGCTGACTGAAACGGGGACATCGGCCAGACTTTGTGTTCTGAGTTGAGCGGTGACAACCACTTCTTCGAGCACGGCGCCCTGAGTGGTGTTTGCGAGCAAAGCGAGTAGTGGAGCCGCATAGCGGACAGGCGAGTGCTTCATGAGATCCCCATCGGTAGAGTTGTTAGCGCGGTGGAGGGTACCTTAAAAGCTCGTGTTGTAGTGTGAAGCGTTAGGCTAAATAGGGTTGTTTGCCTGTAACCTGGCCCTATAGAAGACATTCGGGTGTGAAATGCTATTCCGTTACCCTTGTGTTGGTGTGTGGGTGGGGAAGCCAGACGGCCTCCCTAACAACGAGTCAGGCCTTTTTGATGCGCGTCGCGGAGGCGAAGAGAATCGCGACCAGCACGAGCTCAAATATCATCGACCCTACAGAGGACTGCGTTGGGCCATCCAGAACGATACCGCTGAATCGCCCAAGTGCCGCGCAGCCCATGAGCAAGGCTGCAGCCTGCAACCAGTGGGACTGGCCGGTTTTCAGGCTTAGCAAGGACAGCAGGCCAGCCCCTAGCAATAAGCCACCGACATCTGCCCGGAAGGTATTCAGGCCTGCCGCCCCATCGGGCATCAGATGCATAGTGGCAGCAACTTGATCTGGCGAGATCAGAATCTGGCCCCATAAGAGAATCATGACAACGGCGACGAGTCCGGCGGCAATTTTTGCGGCCTTGTCCATACTAAATACTCCATGCATTGTTTTATCGATAGCAGCGTGCGGCCTGTGCTTTTGACATAAAGACAGGCGAAAACAGCGAGACAATTTTGCGCTATGATGCCGCACTTGTAGATACGGTGGACAATTAATTCTTGAGACGGTTTAGAATTTCAGCTGTTGCAGCAATGTTTATTACCTTGTCATCGCTTTTGTCCGCAAAGGCTGCGGTGATGACTGCTGGCGACTGCCGTGCCTGCCATGAGACAGTTTATACGGATTGGCAGAAATCACATCATGCCAAGGCCATGCAGCATGCCAGCGACGACACTGTGCTGGCCCGCTTTGATAAGACTCCAACAGCCTATCAGGGCAATGTGTTTCGGTTTTATCGCGAAGGCGGTGATTATTGGGTCAGTATTGAGAAAAGTGACAATCAACGCGCCGACAGCACACTCATCTACGCGATTCCCTATACCTTTGGCTACGAACCCCTGCAGCAGTATCTGGCAGCGCTCCCCGGCGGCAAGTTGCAAGCTCTTCCGGTAGCTTGGGATACCCGGCCCGCAGCCGAGGGCGGTCAGCGCTGGTATGCGCTGGAGTCAGATCTGGCGTGGGACCACCCCGGTTTTACTTGGAATACATCCTGTGCTGACTGTCATTCCACAGGTTTGCAAAAAAACTACGATGCCGACAGCGGAGGCTTTTCTACTCAGTGGGACGAAATCAATGTGGCGTGTGCAGCCTGTCATGGCGATAGCGCCGGACATGCTGACTGGTTGCAGGCTGGCAAGCCTGATCACTCGACAAACGCAGGATTTCCTGTCTCTTTGGCTGAGCGTGGCGAGTGGCGCTGGCTGGAAGGCAGCGCTATTGCGCAAGCACGGCAGCAACCGGGAGGTGAGCAACTGTCCACCTGTGGGCGCTGTCATTCCCGGCGCGACCGGGTCGGTGAGTGGCACCCTGGTATGAACGTAACGGACCATACAGCGCTGGCGGCGACCAACCCGCCTTTGTATTACGCTGATGGCCAGATTCGCGACGAGGTTTTCGTTCTAGGTTCCTTCATGCAAAGCCGGATGCACAGTGCAGGCGTTGTCTGCAGCCATTGTCACGAACCGCATTCGGCTCAATTGCGTGCCCAGGGCGATGCCTTATGCGGGCAGTGCCATCAGGCGCAGGTGTTCTCTGTCAGCAGCCACCACGGACATGAGCCTGAACAACTAGTCTGTGTCGATTGCCATATGCCTGCAACCGTCTACATGGGGGTGGATGCCCGCCGTGATCACCGATTTGGTATTCCCGACCCTGTGCTGAGCGGACAGCTAAATAGCCCTGATCCCTGTGCAGACTGCCACAGGGATCAGACTGCAGAGGCGCTGGCGGAGCAAATTGCATCTTTTCGTGCCGATGGCGCTCAAGCCAGTCCATCAGTGGGGCTTACTCGAATGTTTGCCGGCTTTGAGGGGGGAATGCCGACCGCCTCGCAGCGATTTAAGCTGGATGGCGAAGCATTTTCACCCATTCGCCAGGCGGCACTATTGCAGCGGCTCGATGTTGCGACGGATGATAATTTGCTGGCGATTGCGGCGGGCAAGCTCGGTCACTCGAGCCCACTGGTTCGCAGTGCTGCGGTCCGTGCGCTGGCGAACGTGCCGTTGGAAGCCCGCTGGCGGATACTCGCCCCCCATTTGGGCGAATCGGTTGCAGTTGTGCGATTGGAACTCGCCGCTGTGCTGGCTTCAGCAGCGTCATTGGCAGCGCGTGATGGCAAGTCAGCGGCCCTGATGCAGCTGTTTGTTGATTATGAACGGTATATGGCAGGCGAGCTCGATAGCCCGACGCTGGTGGCAAATTTCGCTAACTATCGAGCGGCGCGCGGACAGATCGCAGAAGCGAGGCGCCTCTACCGCCACGCGCTGGCGCTTGATGCCCAGTTTACCTATCCCTATCTGCAGCTGGCGGAGCTGGCCAGAGAGGGGGGCACTTCCGTGCGGAGCGAACGTGAATGGCTCGATGCGGCGCTGGAGGTTGCACCTCAGGATGCAGAATTACACTATCGCTTCGGCCTGTATTGGGTGAGGGCAAAGCACTATATGAATGCACTGGCGGCTCTGGCACGCGCTTATGATTTGCAACCCTCCTTTGAGGGTTACGCTACCACCTACGCTATTGCGCTCGAAAGTACCGGCGACGCCGAAGCGGCCATCGATCTATTGGCGACCTATCTGGCTGAAAATCCCTTTGCCACGCCGGTCGCTGACCTGTTGCTGCGCTATGCGACCAAGTACGGCAAGTCGGATCTTGCGGCTGAGGTGCTTGCAAACTGGCGTGGACGGGAGCCGGACAACCCACAAATGCTGCGTTGGCAGCGCTATCTGCAGTAGCTCTAGCCAGTAGATCGAGGGTAGCTGGGGCTGGCTTAAAAAAACACCAGCGTGTAACAAATTGTCAACCGGATGTCACGTGGCGTCATTGCCGGTCTGCAAGCTGAGGGTGAAGCTTGAGCGTTGTTTTCCAAGGGCAGGAGAGCGGCAATATGCACGCCAAATATACCGAAGCAGAGCAGGCATTCCAGCAGGAAGTTCGCCAGTTTATGCAGTCCAATTATACGCCGGCCTTGGCGGAAAAAATTCGTAATCCGGACACTTTCAGGGCGGGGATGATCGAGTGGCAAAAGAAGCTCGATGCCCAAGGCTGGGCGGCCAATGGTTGGCCGGTTGAGCACGGTGGCTGCGACTGGTCTGCGACCGAGAAAAGTATCTACATCAATGAAATGGCCATGGCCGGTGCGCCGGATGTGGTGCCCATGGGCATCAAGATGGTGGCGCCCGTGTTGTACACCTTTGGCTCTGAAGAGCAGAAACAGCGCTTTCTACCGCCCACTAAAGCTAGCGATATATGGTGGTGTCAGGGCTACTCCGAGCCGGGCGCGGGTTCTGATCTGGCTGCACTGCAAACGCGGGCGGTTCGCGATGGCGACGATTATATTGTCAATGGCACAAAAATCTGGACGACCTACGCCCAGCACGCCGACTGGATTTTTTGCCTGGTGCGCACCAGCACTGAAGGCAAACCGCAAGAGGGTATCAGCTTCCTGCTGATCGACATGAAATCTCCCGGTGTCACCGTGTCGCCGATTATCTCCATTGATGACGAACACCACCTCAACGAAGTCAGCTTTACCGATGTACGTGTCCCGGTGGATAACCGCATTGGTGAAGAAAATATGGGCTGGACCTACGCCAAGGCGCTATTGACGTATGAGAGAACGGCGCTCTCGGGTGTGGGATTTTGCCTGCGCACCCTGCAACGAATCTGCGAGTTTGCCAGTTTGGAAAACAATGGCGGCCGCCCCTTGATCGAAGATCCGGATTTTCAGGCGCGCCTGGCAGAAGTGGAAATGGATGTGATGTCGCTGGAATATCTGGAGTTACGCGTCCTCAACACCGTGGACAAGGGCGGCGCCCCAGGAATGGAATCCTCGCTACTTAAATTGAAAGGCACCGAGTGTCAGCAGGCCGTGCAAAGTCTGCAGTGGGATGTGGCGGCGGCCTTTGGTGGCGTGCTGCCCGATGAGTTGAGCGCGCAGGAGCTTGGTCACGATTACGGCAATGCGGCGCGGCGTGAATATATGTTTGGTCGCGCTTCGACAATTTATGGCGGCAGCAACGAAGTGCAGCGCAATATCATCGCTAAATTTGCCCTTGGACTGTAGGAGAGCACAATGGATTTTTCACTGACAGACGAACAGCAGATGCTCAAGGACAGTGTGGAGAAGTTTGTTGCGAGCGAATACGACGCGAGCAAACGCGAGGCATTGCTCGCAGTACCTGAAGCCTTCAGTCGGGCCCACTGGCGGACGATGGCAGAACTGGGCTGGCTGACGATTCCCTTTGCTGAAGAGCAGGGAGGTTTTGGTGGTGGCATTGTCGAGTCGGCTACCTTGATGGAATCGTTTGGCACCGCGTTGGTGTTAGAGCCTTTTGTTGATACCGTGTTGCTGGCGGGGCAGTTGCTGGCACGTGGCGCCAATACGGCGGACCACGAATTGTTGTTGACGCAATTGATGGGCGGCGAGATTCAGGGCGCTTTTGCCTGGCAGGAACGGCAGAGCCGTTATCACCTGAATCACTGCGAAACGACTGCTCGCAAGCAAGGTGCCGGCTATGAGCTGAACGGCAGCAAGGTGCTTGTGAGTAATGCCGATGCTGATTTTTGGATAGTATCAGCGCGCATTACAGGTGCTGCTGAAGACGAAGAAGGCATCAGCCTGTTTGTCGTCAGCAAGGAGAGCGAGGTGCTTGCTTCGCGCTACCGGCTTATGGACGGGCGTCACGCAGCAAACCTTGAATTCAAGGCACTGCAGCTTCCGGCAAGTGCAATGGTTGGCGAGCTTGGACAGGCGTTTCCGTTTATGCAGGCCGTGGTTGACGAGGCCACGGTAGCCCTATGCGCAGAAGCGGTTGGTGCAATGGATTATCTGTACAAGGCGACGGCAGAATACACCAATACCCGTAAACAATTCGGTCAGCCCATCGGGAAATTTCAGGCGCTGCAGCACCGTATGGTCGATATGTTCATGAAAACCGAGCAGTGTCGATCGCTGTTGGTCAGAGCGATGTGCGCCGTATCCGATGCCAGCGAAACAGTGCAGGAAGATATCTCCGCGCTGAAATCGATGGTTGGCCGCTATGGCCGAGAGGTGGCGGAAGAGGCTGTGCAGATTCACGGCGGCATGGGCGTTACCAATGAAATGAATATTGGTCATTACCTGAAGCGGCTGATGATGATCGATGCCACATTCGGCAATGCTGATTTTCACCGTCGGCGTTTTTGTAATCACAAATATTCGGAGAAAGCTCGCAAGCTGGCACTGGCCAGTTAGGTTTTCCAAAAATTCTAGCCTTCGGGCATCCGGACAATAATGAATAATAGGAGTCGGGATATGGAGCTGTTTTACAGTTTAACGGACCATCTGGATTATCACGCGGCTAATCGCGGTGACCTGATGATGGCGAGCGATTCGCAGAAAACCGTCAATTTTCGCGAAGCCAAAATTCACGTCGATTCGATTGCTGGTGCCATGCAGGCTGCCGGGTTGAAGGCGGGTGATCGCGCTGGGATTCTGGCAAAGAACTCGGTGGACAACCTCTGTGTGTTCCTCGCCTGCGCGCGCCTTGGTGTTGTCGCTGTGGGTTTGAACTATCGTTTGACCGAGTCCGAAGTGGAGTTTATCGCCAGTGATGCGGAGCTTCAAATGCTGTTCTACGATGCGGAATTTGAAGGTTTGCGCGGCGAGTATCTGAAGTCCAAACCTGGCGTCTGTTTCGACTCAGCCGAGCACTCTCCACTATTCAACAACTGGCTGGAAGGCGCGAGTCCTGTGAGCGAGTCCAGCTCCGGTGGCGACGATGTACTTTTCCAAATGTATACCAGCGGCACTACCGGGCTGCCAAAAGGCGTACTCATAACTCACCGTAATGTCTTGTTGATGACCTATCAAGCACCGATGACAACCGGTAAAGGCTTTCGCATTGGTGAAAAGGGCTTGGTGATAGCCCCCACCTTCCATGCGGTAGGTTTGGTCGGCGCACTCATGGGTATTGTCTACGGTGGCAGTATGATTATCCACCGCGACTATGATCCTGTGGGTATGATCGATACCCTTGCCAATGAGGATATCAGTACCGTAGCGGTCATCCCGGTCATGCTGCAGTTTTCCATCGCCTGTGTCCCCGATATTGCCGAACGTGATTTTTCCAACCTTCATACCATCAATTATGGGGCATCACCCATCTCCGAAGATTTACTGCGTCAGTGCATGGATATTTTCAAGTGCGACTTTATTCAGGGCTACGGTCAGACGGAAGCCACGCTGGCCTTGACCTTTCTAACGGCGCAGGATCACTGCACGGCACTGGAATCAAAACCGGAGTTGTTGCGCTCATGCGGCCGTGCGGTTTTTGGCACCGATATTAAAATCGTCAATGCAGAAGGTGAGGCTCTACCGATTGGTGAGATAGGAGAAATTGTTGCGCGCGGTCCGCAACTCATGAAAGGTTACTGGAAACGGGAAAAGGCTACGGCGTCTACTATTGTTGATGGCTGGTTGCACACAGGTGATGCGGGTTATATGGACGATGAGGGTTATGTCTATATCCAGGATCGCGTAAAAGACATGATCATTTCTGGTGGCGAGAATATTTATCCTGCAGAACTGGAGAACGTGCTGATGTCCCATCCTCAAATCCAGGATGCGGCGGTGGTGGGTGTGCCCAGCGAGCAGTGGGGCGAAGTGCCGCTAGCGGTACTGGTCAGTGGTGGTAGCCCAGAGCTCAGCCCTGAAGAGTTGGTGGAGTATTGCCGGGATAAACTGGCGGGCTACAAAATTCCCCGTACCATTGAGTATGTGGATGCGCTGCCGCGGAACCCAACCGGGAAAATACTAAAAAAGGATCTGCGTCAGCAGTTTCACGAGAAGTACGCCGCCTTAAAAGCGGGTTAGTGTTACACACAACCGGCGGGAGTTACCTCGCCGGTTGTTTCAGCCCTCGGTAACCTTGAGTTTG
>JBFKDP010000005.1:0-36772 GCA_041619575.1 Litorivivens sp. | reverse complement strand
TACCGCGGCGTTGCAGTTGCTGGTCTGGGGCCGGATGAGATGGGTATTGGACCGATCTACGCCATTCCGAAACTGCTGGAACGGTTCGGCCTGAAAATGGACGACATCGGCCTGTGGGAGCTCAATGAGGCTTTCGCTGTGCAGGTTATTTACTGCCGTGACAAGCTGGGTATTCCCAACGAAAACCTGAACGTCAATGGTGGTGCTATTTCTATTGGTCATCCCTACGGCATGAGTGGTGCTCGCATGGTGATGCACGCCTTGATTGAAGGTAAGCGTCGCGGCGTTAAATACGTGGTTGTGACCATGTGTGTCGGTGGTGGCATGGGTGCTGCTGGCTTGTTTGAAGTCGTATAAAACCTGTCGGCCGGTGCAATCGCACCGGCCATTTTCGTTTTTCAAGGATTGATAATCGTCGCGCATTACGCCGGCGATACGCAATTGCTTAGGCAGTGAAGTATCGAGTGACATCGCGTCCGACTACGACTTCAATTGCTAGACCGTTACGCAAGCACTTGGGGTACCCTGATCCTCGGAGGGTCTTTGATAGACGACTTGCAAGTTTGGTGAGTGGTGCAAGGCGCGGGCCATGCAGACGTGTAGAGAAAAGATAGCTCGTAGAAGAATGGCAGATGGTGTTGCATACTCTGGAGCGGCAAAATTCAGCGCAGTGAACTACGCTAAGAAAACAACAATAAGCGGGGGTTAGCATGAGACAACTGACAGGCCTGGATGCATCATTTCTCTATCTGGAAACGCGCAACGCGCCCATGCATATTGGCGGGCTCTCGATATATGATCCCTCGACGGCACCGGGGGGCAAGGTTCGCTTTAAGCAGATAGTCGACAATATTGCCCGGCGCGTGCATCGTGTGCCTGCGATGACCAGTCGGCTGGTGACGGTGCCGCTGCGACTCGATCACCCTTACTGGCTGAGTGACGGTACCTTTGACCCTGAGTATCACGTCAGGCATATCGCGCTTCCTGCGCCGGGTGACTGGCGTCAGCTATGTATTCTTGTGTCGCGCATTCACGCGCGGCCCTTGGACAGAGCCCGCCCATTGTGGGAAGCCTATGTCATTGAGGGGCTTGATAATGTCGAAGGCTACCCCAAGGGCTGCTTTGCGGTTTACACCAAGATGCATCATGCCGCCATTGATGGTGCCTCGGGTGTCGAGATCAATGCGGTAATGCACGACCTGTCTGCGGAGCCTGTGGCTGCAGAGAGTATTCAAACGTTCAAGGTCGACAATCCGCCAACCAGTGCCGAACTGTTGCTACGGGCGCAAGTCAACACCATAAAAATTCCCTTTCGTTTTGCAAGTATTGCCAAAAATACTGCCCCGGATTTGGTCAAGGCAGCTGCAGGTGTTGTCAGCGGCAAGCTAAAGCGGGTCAGCAATATTCCACGTACCCGCTTTAATACCAACGTATCTCCCCACCGGGTGATCGATGCTTTGCGAGTGGATTTTGAAGATATTCGCAATATCAAGAATGCCTTTAAGCCGGCTACGGTCAATGATGTGGCCTTGACCATTGTCGGCGGAGCGCTTCGGCGCTACCTGGACGCCAAGGGCGAGCTTCCCGAACAGTCGCTGGCGGCAATGGCACCTATTAATGTGCGCACTCAGGACAAACTGGGCACTGCCGGTAATCTGGTGTCGCAAATGACGGTCAAGCTTTGTACCGATGTTCCCGACGGCAAGGATAGGCTGCAGGCCGTGAATGAGGGAACGCGCAATGCTAAAGAGCTGACCAATGCTATTGGCGCCAAAACCATGACCGATTACACGCAGTTTATTCCATCGACACTGACGGCATCGGCGGCGCGTCTTGCCAGCTCACTGAGTTTGGCAAACAGGATTAGCCCCAGTTACAACTGCGTTGTCACCAATGTACCGGGGCCGCCCATACCGCTTTTCTACACGGGTGCCAAGATGCTGTGTACCTTTGGTACCGGACCGGTTTTGGATAGCGTTGGTCTGTTTCATGCCATCTCTACCTACTGCGGGGAGTTCACGATCACATTTACCGCGTGTCGGGATATGTTGCCTGATCCGGCTTTCTATGCCGGTTGTCTGAGGGAATCTTTTGATGAGATGAAAAGCGCTGCACTGGTGGAACAGAAGGTGGTGGCGGCGAAACCCCGAAAGCGCACGGCAAAACGGAAAAAGGCTTAGCTCATGTCGGACACTGACCAAAGTAAGGAACGCCAGGCTCCTCCCCCGGTAGCACCTGCCAGTCTCGCACTGCTGGAACTGCCGAGGGTCGCCGCTGAACTTGCGCTCCTGCGTGCGTCGAAGTCTCTCCTGCGCGCAGCCCCGAAGGGCGATGGCCACGGGGTACTGATTCTTCCGGGCTTCCTTGGTAGCGATCGCTACAACAGTGCCCTATGCAAGTATTTGGCGTGGCTGGGCTACGATGTCAGGGGGTGGAATTTGGGTGTTAATTTGGGGCCCCGCCCTGAAACACTTGAAGGCTTGGCGCATTTACTCAACTACAACTATGAGCGAACAGGCGGCAAAATGAGTGTCATCGGTCATAGTTTGGGTGGGGTGTACGCTCGTGAGATTGCCCGTACCTTTCCACACAAGGTCCGACAGGTCATCAGTCTTGGCAGTCCAATTGCGGAGCGGGGCGATTCACGCAAACTTTCTGCTCGCCTGTTTCGACGCTTGAACGGCCCTGTCGATCATGAGCAACACAGCCAGCTGCAGGAAGCGCCGCCTGTACCTACGACCGCCGTGTATTCTCGAACGGATGGCGTAGTGCATTGGCAGAACTCCCTGCAGCGAGAAGGCCATGAACGTTGTCAGAATATTGAGGTGTACGGCAGCCATTGCGGCCTGACGGTCAATCCTTCGGTATGGCGGCTGCTCGCGGATCGATTGTCGCAACCGGAAGATGACTGGCAGCCATTCGTTGCCGCCGGTTCACAACGCTGGTTGTATCCGTTCAAGCAACATCACTAGAGGGAACCTGGGATGACTTCCGAGCGCAAAATTACGGCCGGTGCGGTCGAGCTGGTGTATGAAGAGTTCGGTAATGCGAATGATCCGCCACTGATTCTTATCATGGGCTTGGGGATGCAATTGATCTCCTGGCCCGATTCTTTCTGTCGGGGATTGGCGCAGCAAGGGCTGCGTGTTATCCGCTTTGATAATCGCGATGTGGGCTTGTCCCAAAAGTTTCACGGCGCGAGAGCGCCGGGACCCATAAAAATGCTCTTGGCGTCAAAACTGGGGCTGCGCCTATCCGTGCCCTACCAGTTGCATGACTTGGCAGCGGATACTGTGGGTCTGATGGATGCCCTCGGTATTGCTGAGTCTCATATCGTGGGTGCGTCGATGGGGGGCATGATTGCCCAGCTGGTGGCTGCACACAATCCGGGGCGTGTCATCACACTCACATCCATTATGTCTACGAGTGGTAACCCGAAGCTGCCAAAACCTGACACCAAGGTTTTGCTGCGGCTGGCGGCGAAATCTGCAGCGGATGAAGCCTCGTACCTGGAAAGTGCGATGCTGACCTGGCGGATCATCGGCAGCCCCGCCTACCAGCCTTCAGACGAAGCGTTGCGTGAGCGTCTGTTGAGTGTCTACCGGCGCAACTACTACCCGGCAGGAACTGCACGACAAATGGCTGCGATTGCGGCCTGCGGCAGTCGTGTTGAGGCCTTAAAGTCCATTACCGCGCCTACTCTGGTTATTCATGGCAAGGATGATGTACTGGTGCCTGTAAGTGGCGGTGTCGATACAGCAAAGCATATTCCGGGTGCTCGACTGGAGTTGATCGAGGGCATGGGCCACGATCTGCCCGAACCATTGCTGCCGCATTTTGTCGAGCTGATTACAGGGCACGTTTTGCAGGAGCAGGTAGTCGCATCATAGGCTCACATCCCTGCTAAACTGGAAATGTCTGCGGCTACAGTGTTTCCCATGGCAACAGTGACTGTATGGCGCGTGGGCGCTGTACCAGGCCCGCCCGATGGCGGGCCTAAGCTTGGCGTATTAGAAGTTTTTGCGCGCGGTCAGGCCAAAGGTTCTTGGCTCGCCGACAAAGTCACCAATGCGACCATTACCTCCGCGGCCCTGAATGGGTGGGGGGTCAAATTGAATCGGTGAGTATTCGGTGTCGGTCAGATTGCGAGCCCAGAGTTCTACCTCCCAACTGCGCGCGTTATCGGTCAGACCCAATCGTCCGTTTACCACGGTGTAACCAACCTCTTCAAAATCTTCGTCGAGGGAGGAGTTTGAATCATAGTCGCTGGTATAGCGTGCATCCAGATGGGCAATGGCCATCAATGAGTCGCTGACCGCCATCGAGTAGGTAACGCCTGCCGTTGCCGCCCACTCCTTGCTCAGCTGCGCTCCAGCGCGCAGGTTGCCATCGGTGGTGGGTGCAATGGTGTCGATATTTGAGTCATCGGGGTAGCGGTTGTTGGTGTAGACGAAGGCAGCAGTTACGGTTAGCCCATCTGTTGCGCGCCACAGACTTTCGACTTCCAGCCCTTCAGATTCAATTTCGTCAATGCTGAACGTTTTAAGCGTGATGCCGTCGAATTGACCCAGCTGATAATCCTCAAACACGGAATAAAACAGTGTGGCATTTAGCGACACAGTTCGATCCGCCAGATAGGTTTTCATGCCGAGCTCGATGGTGTCTGCCTTTTCCGCATCAAACTTCAGTGGGTCGCCCGAGCTATTCTGCGGTACCAGGCTGAGTCGGGTCTGGTTGTAACCGCCCCCTTTAAAGCCTCGAGCAACGTTAACGAAAAGCAGGGTGTCGTCAGCCGTTGTATAGGCCAGCTTAACCGTCCCAGTTAGCTCAGAGTCCTTGCGATCAGAAGTATATTGGCCATCGCTGATCAGCGGCCCGCTAATGGCGGCTATACCGCAGATGATCTGTGCCGCGCCGTTGTAAAAGGCCTGGGTTTGCGCTGGCTGGTTGGTTGCGGCTGCTGTCTGGGCGTTAGCTGCAGCAGCCAGGCAAGGGTTTCCGCCACCTCCTCCTGGTCCGCTACCGATAGCGCTGAACTCGCTGACTGCATTGACCTCCATATCTTTCTTCTCTTCGGTATAGCGAGCTCCAATTGTGAGGACCAGGTTGTCGCTGAGATCAATATCCTCCTGGGTGAAGATGGCAAGACTTTCACTGTTTTGCTCACTCTTATCGCGTATCCCCTCACCGCTGATAAATTGTGCTTGTGCGCCACTGCCGCTGGGAATTGGGCCGTTTGGATAGGTTGTGGCGGTCTGGTAGGCATTGGGCACAGAGGGAATGGCGCCATTGACATAGCGTTGGGCATAGGCGTTCATATCCGCGCCATAGCGCGGTGAAAACTTGCCGCTCAGTTTTTCATCGGCGTAGAACACGCCTACGAGCCAACTACCGCCGTCCCAGACCCCTTGCCAGCGAAATTCTTGGGTAAAGGTTTCAAACTTGGTGGAGCGGGGTTTACTGGCGTCCTGATAGAACAGCAGATCAGCACCACTGAAATCAACGTCGCCTACAATCACGGTTTCCCATTCACGCAGGGAGGTAATCGACGTCAGTTGGGTTTTCTCCATGTCCCAAGTCAATTCCGCTGAAAAGCCGGACTGATCTGTTTCGTCTTCCTGCTCTCTGCCTGAGGTTACGGCAATGTTGCCGTCGTAGGCATCTGTATCGTTGTCTAGTCCACTGTCGCCACGGCTATTGGGGAAGTTAGTGACATCCTCAAGCGGATTACCCTTTTGTGAGCTGGGGGCACCGCAGCATTTTTCGGTGCGGTCGCTGTGGTCGACGATAATGCGTGCCGTGAGGGCGTCGCTGATATCCCAGAGCAGTTGGCCGCGAAGCATGTAACGGTCGCGGTCGTTGTAGGTGTCACTGCTGTTTATATCATCGAGGTAGCCGTCGCGTTGAGTGATGACGGCATCGAGTCGCCCCGCCAGAGTGTCTTCAACGAGTGGCCCGGAGGCCGCGCCTGCAAAGCGGGTTAAATCGTAGTTACCGGCAGTTATCTCTGCAAAGCCTTCAAACTCCTCCATATTGGGCTTTTTGGTAATGACATGGATGAGTCCGGCGGAGGTGTTCCGCCCAAACAGGGAACCCTGCGGGCCGCGCAATACCTCAACGCGCTCCACTTCACCGAGTTCGTCGATGGCGACACCCGAGCGGTTGCGGTAGACACCGTCAATAAAAACCCCGACGGACGATTCCAGGCCGGGGTCTGTGCCGAGTGTGCCAATGCCGCGAATACTGAGATTACCGCTGGCCGAGTTTTCTGTGGATCCGAAACTGATATAGGGCGATACGGCTGTCAGCTGGCTAACATCGCGGATACCCGCCTGTTCCAGATCCTGGTTGGTATAGGCCGAGACGGCGACGGGAATATCATTGATTGCCTGCTCGCGCTTGGTGGCGGTTACGATGACTTCTTCGAGTACCCGATTCGCATTTTGTGCAAGAGCATCACCGCCTGCCAATATAGAGCTAAACAAAATAGTTAGATTCCAATTCCGACTACGCTTTAATTTAATCATAGCGCTTTGCTCCCGCAGGAGAAGGGTGTAGCTAGAAGTCTAGTAGTAAAGTGTAAAAACAGCCAAAAACTCGGGAAATTTTCGGCGCGTAATTTCTTTGTCGTGGTTTTTATTAGGAAAAACAGCTGGTTGTGTGATGGGCAGGGCCGGCCTGGTAGCCGACCCTTGTCGTAGGCAGCAGGCGCGTTAGAGGGGTTTTAGCTCGTTCAGCTCTACCACGTTGTCGCGCAGTATTCTCTTTTTGTCTGCGTCATTGAACTTGGCCAGCTCGGGAACATAATCAAGGGGGGTTGGCATGCCTTCAATATGCGGCCAATCCGACCCGAAGATTACTCGGTCTGCTCCCATGATTTCTTCTACTTCATAGACGTCGTCTTCCCAGAAGGGGTTGATCCAGACGTGCTGTTTAAACAGCTCGATCGGGTCTTCCTTGTAGTAGCCCATCGTGTCCATGCGGTCGCGGGACTGCTTTAGTTTACGCACCAGATCGGGCAGGAATTCGGCGCCGTTTTCGATGGAGGCGATACGCACATTAGGGAAGCGTTCAAACAGTTTTTCGTAGCACAGGGTGACCAGAAAATCGTAGGCCGCCCGCTCGATATTAAAGTGTTTGATGTTAGGCGCCCAGGCACTGAAGGCGCTGGAGCCGCCCGTACTGAAACCGTCCTGGACATAGCCATGGGTGGTGTAGCCAGAGTCGGCAGCGTGAATGACCACGGTTATGCCCGCTTCGTTAACCCGTGACCAGAAGGGGTCAAACATGGGGTGAGAGGGTGACATCGGGCCGTTTGCAGTCCAGACCGCAGCAGGGCGCATGCACACGGTGCGGGCACCTTGTTTGAGTGCCCACTCAATCTCTTCGCAGGCAAAGTCGACATCCGCCAGTGAAATATAGGGAGAAGCAAAAATCCGGTTCTGGTAATTGCAGCCCCAATCTTCCTGTAGCCAGCGGTTGAACGCGCGGAACTGAGTTTTTACAGCGTCCAGATCGTGCTTGAGCAATTCTTCATAGAGTACGCCCAGGGTTGGAAACAGCCACATGGCGTCCAGGCCTTGTTCGTCAAGGGTTTTGATGCGTGCATCGCGGTTGATGTAGCAGGCTGGCAGCGGCTCGGGGTCGCTCAGCAGCTCTTCGGGTTTGAGCTTGTTGGGGTTGCCGCGCAGAAAGTCTGAGATAGAGCCGGGCTTGGCAATTGGGTCCCAGGTTGGGTTGGTAACCGCGTAGGAAACCTTGCCGCCGACGATGTGCCGCTTGCGGCCCTCGATTTCAGCCCATTGCACACAGCGGGCGCGCATATTCTTCGGGACGTGCCGCGTAAAGGCGTCTTCGGCCTCGTAGTAGTGGTTGTCACAGTCAAACGGGCGATAGCCTAGGTCTGTCATGGTCTTGCTCCGCAATTCGGTTTCAGTAAATTCTGCCAAGGTATATAGCATAGGGCTTACGGAAAGCAGCGGCGATGTGGGATTCGGTCAAAAATGGGTGGTAATTCTGTGCGCAAATGCGCCCCTACGGAGGAGTAGAATGACTAACTTTGATTGATAAAGACATATCAATATGTCTAATATATGTTGCCTGATGCGGCTGCGGCACACTGACAAAGAGGGGAGTTATGGACATTGATAAGGCTCATTATGCGCTCGCGGCAACTGGCGTCCTTCTTTTGATCTTATATATCCTGCGCTATCGCAAACATGCGCCTGAGGTATTTTCAGCGCCTGCGGCGTGGTTGCGAGCTTTTCTCTACTTCATCGCCTGCTTTCTGTTTGCCTGGCAGACCGGCGCCACTCAGGCCCTGTTGGAATCTCCCCTGATACCCGAAACCGCAGCTGACAGCCGAGCCTGGTTGCCGGTGACTCTCGTCTTGCTGGTTTTTGTGCTGGTCGCCTACTGGGGAGTCTGGGCAAAGTGGACCTTGCGGTTTGGCCGCAAACTCGATATTCCCGCGCAACTCCTGTTCGGTATCGTGTGGGGTATCAGCTATCCCCTGTGCTTTCTGGGCTTCTGGCATTTGAGTGTGAATATCACGCCGGACTGGCCGCTATGGGGTGTGTTTCTGCTGGCCTATACGATGATCTCTTTGTGGCAATACCTTTGGCAGGACCTCTACTGGGACGTTTATATTGCGCCCGAACATGATACACCCTGGACTATTAAGTGGAAGGTGCCTTGCACGCATATCCCCAATGTCACTTTTTGTCTGATCTACTTTGTCGTCTATGACGCCTACTGGATATTTATAGGCTTGCAGGCGCTGGCACTGACTGGCTGCTCTTTTGCCATGCGCATGCCCGCACCCTGGAGCCGTGAGTCGACACCACCTGCCCGGCGTCACCCCTTTGTGTTCGGCTTGGTTCACGGCGGCGGCTATATCTCCGAGGATCCTGAAAACGATCCCCACCTCAAGGCCATTGGCGCGCCCTACTGACACAGGGACAAACCCGATCTGCTGCTAGGCATTGTCCGGTGGATTGATGAATGCTGTAGAATAGCCGCACTTTTTGGGCATGCCCGCCCGCTTTGCGATTTGCTACGGTAATTCATGGATAAATACGCTGATATTCGCCCTTACAATGATGCTGAAGTTGCGCCAGTACTGGCGCGCCTGCTCGACAACGACGAGTTGCTCAACACCATGGCCCGCTTGCGTTTGCCGCGCCTTCAGCGCTGGCTGCCAAAACTGGTGCGCCCCCTTGTTCGCAGTGTGTTAAAGCGCCAGTTGCGCGGTGTGACGACAGTCCGCCAGTTTCAGCACGTGGTCAAACATTACATGGATGAGATGATTGAAACCACGACCTCCAGTTTTACCGTTTCGGGGCTGGAGGCACTGGACCTTTCCCGGCCTTATCTGTTTATTAGCAATCATCGCGACATCGCCCTTGATCCGGCATTCGTGAATTACGCGCTCTATCATAACGGGGGCGATACCGTGCGTATCGCTATTGGCGACAATCTGTTGAGCAAGCCCTTTGCAGCAGACCTGATGCGCCTGAACAAAAGTTTTATCGTTAAGCGTTCGGCCAAGGGGCCACGTCAGATGCTGGTGGCCTACAAGAATCTTTCTGCCTACATCCGACATTCACTGGCAGACGAACAAGCGACGGTGTGGTTGGCCCAGCGCGAAGGACGGGCCAAGGACGGAATAGACGCAACCGAGCCGGCGATCATTAAAATGCTTTGTATGAGCCAGCGAAAGGGTGAGGAAACCTTTAGCGAGTTTATCCGGAGTCTAGGGGTTGTTCCGGTTGCTATTTCCTATGAATGGGATCCCTGCGACGCTGCAAAAGCGCGAGAACTGAGCCTACGCGAGAGTGAAGGTGGCTACCTCAAGGCAGAGTTCGAAGACCTGCTCAGTATTGGCTTGGGTATCAGCGGCCAAAAGGGCAAAGTGCATGTTCATTTTGGAACGCCGCTGACTGGTGATTTTGAATCGCCCATCGAAGTGGCTGAAGCGATCGATGCGCAAATCATTGAAGATTACCGCCTGCAGCCCAGCAATATCTGGGCCTATGAGAAGCAGGTTGGCGATGATGCGTGGCGGCAATTGCCGGAAGCCGTGCTGAGCGAATTGGGTCAACTTGATGAGGTTTCCCGTCAGGCATTTGAAGAGCGGCTGGCGGCAATTCCGGACGAATTTCGCAGCAAGGCGATTGCCCTATATGCCAACTCAGTCATCGCTAAACTGAAGCGCTTACCTGCGGCTTCACCGTCTGCGGAGTCTGTCTAGTCTGTGGTCGATGCCAGCCTGAAACAGGAAATCCAGTCGGCGTACTCACAGTTTCTGGAATCAAAATCCCTGAAACCGCGATACGGGCAACGCTTGATGATTGCCCATATCGCGCGGGGCCTGTCTGCGATTACCCACAACGATGTGGGACACCGCCGGGGCGGCAAACCGCTACTCGTGGTAGAGGCTGGCACAGGCACGGGTAAGACTCTGGCCTATATTCTGGCGGGTTTACCCATTGCCCGTGCGCGCGGCAAAACGCTGGTGATTGCCACAGCGACGGTGGCCCTGCAGGAACAGATCCTGCTGCGCGATATTCCCGATATTATTCGGCATTCCGGGCTGGATTTTGATTATGCTCTGGCCAAGGGGCGGCAGCGATATCTCTGCCATGCTCGCCTTGACCAGCAGCTTTCAGGTGGTGGTGCCCAGAATCAATTGCTCTATCCCGATGAAGTGGCGATGCAACCAGAGGCGCAGGAGCTGCACCTGTTTCAGTCGATGGCTGATGCATTGTCAAAAAATCAGTGGGATGGTGATCGCGACCAATGGCCGGACGCGATTGAGGATGAAAGCTGGCAGCGCCTGACCACGGAGCCGGCCCAATGTACCGGTAGACGCTGCAGCTTTATTCGCGAATGTGCTTTCTTCAGTGCCCGCGAGAATTTGCTCGATGTGGAAGTCATAGTCGCCAATCACGATTTGGTGCTGGCCGATCTTGCCTTGGGAGGCGGCGCGATACTACCGCCGCCGGAAGATACCATTTATGTCTTTGATGAGGCCCATCACTTGCCGGACAAAGTGATTAATCACTTCAGCTATCAGCTGCGCTATCACGCCTCCGAGCGCTGGTTGGATCAGACTCTGCGTTCGGTGCGAGCGATGTCCGATCAGCTTTCAGCCAAGGCAGGCTTGCGCGCTTCGATTGACGCCCTAGCCGGTCACATGGCCAGCCTGCTTGAACTAATGCAAGCTGCCGCTCCCCTGTTTGAAGCGTGGGTGGCGGAAGGGCTCGAAGCGGTCTCGGGAAGTGAGGTGTTACGCTTTGAGCATGGCATTGTACCTCAGCCCATGCGCGACCAGGCTGCGCAATTGTCGCAAGCCTGCTCGGCCGTCATGGCAGAAGTGGACGACGTGCAAAAGGCGCTGGAAGAGGCGCTGGACAAGAAAGACAGCGATATCGACCGCGAGGTTCTGGAAAGCTGGCTTGCCGCCATTGCCACCGTGCAGCGCAGAATTGAGGGTCAGCAGGGTCTGTGGCGCAGTTACCGCAATGACGGAAGTGACGAAAAACCGCCCATGGCGCGTTGGGTCAGAATGGTAGAAAGTGCCGGCGGCATGCTGGATATGGAGGTCAGTTGCAGCCCCATCCTGGCGGCCAACACACTATCGGATACCCTGTGGAAGCGTTGTTACGCTGCTGTGCTGACGTCTGCGACCTTGACCGCGCTGGGCGATTTCGGGCGCATAAGCATGCGCGCAGGGCTGGATGATATCAGTGACTGCACCATTGTCCCCAGCCCCTTTCGCTATCAGGAGAACGCCGAACTGGTTGTGCCGGCGATGGACTGTGATGCGGGTAATGCGCAGGCCCACACGGACGCCTTGATTACCATGATGCCAGCATTGCTGGCGCTGGAAAAAGGGAATCTGGTGCTGTTTTCCTCATGGCGGCAAATGCTGGCCGTCTACGAGGGGCTCGATGCCGCGACGCAGGCCCTGATCATTAAGCAGGGTGATTCCTCCAAGCACGAAATGCTGCGCAGCCATCGGGAAAAAATCGACCAAGGGCAGGCGAGTACACTCTTTGGCCTTGCCAGCTTTGCTGAAGGTGTTGACTTGCCGGGTGACTACTGCCGCCATGTCATCATTGCAAAAATCCCCTTTGCGCCACCGGACGATCCGGTAGAACAGGCGTTGGCGGAGTGGATTGAAAAAAACCACGGCAATGCCTTTATGGAAATTTCGGTGCCGGACGCGGCGTTGAAATTGGTGCAGGCCAGTGGTCGCTTGCTGCGTAAAGAGTCTGACAGTGGCCGGATTACCCTGTTAGACCGGCGAGTGCTGACGAAGCGCTACGGCCAAAAAATGCTGGATTCGCTGCCACCCTTCCGGCGAGTCTTTGAGTAGCGGCAGGCCCTGCCTCTCCCGACCACGCTATACTGCTGTCATGAACGCATACGACCAAATCGCCTCCCTCCTGATTGATCTGGAAGCCTTGCTGCGTCACAGCGGCCTTTGGGCTGAACGGCGGCCATCGCCTCAGGCTATGGCCAGTACGGTGCCGTTTGCTGTCGACACGATGCCGCTTGAAAACTGGCTGCAGTTTATTTTTATTCCGCGAATGCGTGGGCTGGTGGCGGCGCGGGCGCCGATGCCCAGCAATTGCGAGGTGTTGCCAGTGGCGGAGGAGGCGTTCGACAAAGTGAACCGCGAGTTACTTGCGGTCATTGCACGGCTGGATGTGCTGATCAGCGACGCCTGAAAGTCTAACTACCCTGCTTCATCGCCATAGACATGCGCACCAGTTGGGCAAGCGAGCGAGCCCCCATTTTCTCCATGACGCGGGCGCGATGAATTTCTACGGTGCGCTGACTGATGTCCAAATCGATGGCGATGACTTTATTGGCCTTGCCGTCCACCATCATCTCCATGACTTCGCGCTCTCGGGGGGTAAGGTCACTGAAGCGGCCCTCAATCAGCTGAACTTCCTGTAATTCCTGGCGGTTTTCAGCGTCTTGGGCAATCGCGCTCTGGATTTTGTCGAGCAGATCCTGTTCGCGGTAGGGCTTTTGCACGAAATCCACAGCACCCTGCTGCATGGCTTCTACCGCCATAGGTACGTCGCCGTGGCCGGTCACAAAGATAATCGGAAGGATGGAGGTCATGGCGTTCAGCTTGCGCTGTAGCTCCATGCCATTCATGCCGGGCATGCGGATATCCAGCACAATACAGCCAGGCAGCTCCGGGTCGTAGGCTTCCAGAAATTCGTCGGCACGGCCGAAGGAGGCAACTGTATGCCCTAATGATTCCAGCATCAGCCGCAGTGAGTCGCGGACAGCCTCGTCGTCTTCAACAATAAAGACTGTCGGTTCCGGTGTTGCCATACCATACCCCGTATTTTTGGACTTATCTTAGGTCATACAGGGCTACCAGTGAAAGACCCTGTTGTTGCTTCATTGTAACGCTTAGAAATCTTTGGTAAAGCAAAGAGTTGCAGGATGTGCCCGAGATGGGAAATGGCTGGTGATCTCGGCGGGGCAGTTGTAGCATGGTTGACTACCGAAATCGCCAATCAGGCGGGAGCGATATGCGGAAAAAGCGAAGTCTGATCCAGATTTATCTGGTCAGTATGATTGCCTTGGCTGCGGTGCCGGTCGCAATCAACGGGGCCATCTGGATTGCCACGGAATACGACAG
Source organism: Litorivivens sp. (assembly GCA_041619575.1). GTDB lineage: Bacteria > Pseudomonadota > Gammaproteobacteria > Pseudomonadales > Spongiibacteraceae > Litorivivens. The sequence continues at coordinate 23,100 of JBFKDP010000005.1, read as the reverse complement.
TTTCACTGAACAGTCCAATAATCTGCGCAAGACCTTTGTTGAGTCGCGTACAGAATTGCTCAAACGGGAAGTGAGCAAGGCCGTTGACTACATTGATTACAAGAGTTCCCAGCTTAATAGCCGCCTCTATCAGGAGCTTCGGCAGGAAGTTGCTGTGGCGCTGGCTTTGGTGGGTAATATTCACCGGGAAACGGCTGGTACTGAAAGTGAGGCGGCAATTCGTGAGCGAGTGCGCAGTACGATTGCGCCGCTGCGTTTTCATCAGCAGCGCGGGTTTTACTTTGCCCTGACAGGGGAGGGAAGCGCCCTGCTCGCCCCCCTGCACCCGGATTCGAGGGAACGACTGCGGCAAAGCGCCATTCTCAAAACCTTTGCCCGTCAGGTTCGCGATGCGACCCGGGAGAAAAATCAAAATTTTCTGGAATTTCGCTTTAGTGAAGCTGGAGAGTCGGTCAAACGCAATGTCAGCTTTGTCTATTACTACCAACCTCTAGACCTCTACATCGGTGCAAGTGTCTATTTGCACGATGAAATAGAGCTAATGCAACAAGAAGTCATTGAGCGCCTTTTTGCGGTGCCCTTCGATACCAACAGTTCGGTGCTGATGGTGACCGACGGTCAGGGCAAGCAGTTGGTGAACCCCTATAACCCGGAGATGGTGGGTAAACTGCAACCTGGCATGGCTGAGGTGGCGGCAGAATTACAAAAAGGGGCGACAAATAATGGTACTTTGGTTGAGTTGGAGTGGCAGCGCTCAGGCCAGAAAGGAAGCTCCCCCGCAGTAACCTATGTAACCTACCAGACTGATTGGGACTGGGTTGTCGGTGCCGGTTTTTTTCTCGACGAATACTATGCGCTAATGGACGCAGAGCGTCAGGCGCTTGAAGCAAGGGTTTTGCGGCATACTCTCTTCATCTCATCTGTTGCATTGGGGTTGATGCTGATCGCCACGCTGGTCGCGCGCCGGCTCGCACAACTCAATGCACAAGGCTTTCACCGCTTTCAGGAATTCTTTGCGCTCGCAAGCGAGCGCTCTACGCAGATCGACGTTAGCGAGTTGCCCTTTGCCGAATTTGAAGAGCTAGCACGTCACGCGAACTACATGGTGGATACCCGGAGCCAGACGGAATACGCGTTGAAACTAAGCGAACGCCGTTTCCAGCTGGCATTGGATGCTTCCCAGAGTCATCTGTGGGACCTGGACATGAAAGGCGATGTCATCACTGTCGGCGAAGGATTTTACCGCATGCTGGGTTATCCCGCTCCGGGAGAGGCCGTGCCGATGCAGCGCTTCGGCACACTGTTCCACAGCGGTGATTTTGCTCAAATGCGCAAGGCGCTTACCAGCGTTGATGTGCAGGATCAGGGTATCAATGTGGAATTCAGGGTGCGCGACAATGCGGGCGTGTATCACTGGATACTGTCCCGCGGTGATGTGGTCGAAACCGATGCCGATGAAGCGCCGAAGCGGGCTATGGGCATCATGAGTGATATCACAGATCGCAAGCGTATGGAGGCCGAGCTGGTGGCTGCGCGTATTACCGCTGAAGATGCCAACCACGCCAAGAGCCAGTTTTTGTCCAGCGCCAGTCATGAGCTTCGTACGCCACTCAATGGTGTACTGGGCTATGTGCAGTTGTTGCAGCGCCAGAAAAAACTGCCGAAGGAAAGCCAAGGGTATCTTGACGCTATCGAAAACTGTGGCCAGCACCTGTTAAATCTGATCAATGACGTACTCGATCTGGCCAAGGTGGAAAGTGGCACGGTTAGCGTGTCGCTGCATACGGCAAATTTACGAACGCTGTTGACCGGGGTCGGTGATATTTTGCGGCAGAGAGCCGACGCCAAAAGTCTGGCCTATGAGCACAGAGTCGCGGCCAAGGTGCCGGAAATGGTCCGTACTGATGAGGTTAAGTTGCGGCAGATACTGGTCAACCTACTGGGTAACGCGGTCAAGTTTACCGATGCCGGCAAGATCACCCTGGACGTCGACTACGACAGTGATCGCAAGGCTTTGTTATTTAGTGTTATCGATACCGGCAGCGGTATTCCTGATGACAAGATTAAGGAAATATTTGAGCCTTTCCGCCGGGTAAATGAACATGACGGCAAAGGAACGGGCCTGGGGCTCTCGATCTGTCGACGTCTCTGTGAGGCAATGGGCGGTACACTGAGTGCTAGCAGTGAAGTGGGCAAGGGCACGGTATTCAGTTTTGATATTCCGCTGCCTGATGAGCCGCCCGCAGTCGACCACGAACGCCGGCACTCGACGGAAGCAACGCCACAGCTTGCAAGCCCGCGAAATGTTAGCGGTCTGTCGGTGATTGTCGCCGATGACAATGCGGATAACCGCAAGGTGCTTGAGGGGATGCTCGACGAAATTGCGGACACGGTCTATAGCGCGGGCGATGGTACGGAAGTGCTTTCCCTGCTTAAAGAGCACGAGGTAGACCTCGTTCTAATCGATTACCGAATGCCGGAAATGGATGGCCTGGAATGTACCCGGCAGATAAAGGCGAATCCGGAGACCCAGGAAACGGTTGTTATTATGGTCACGGCCAGTGCCGGTCCCGACACCGAATCGAGCGCCTTTGATGTGGGTTGCGATGCCTATCTATCCAAGCCGGTACAGATGGATGAATTGATCGCCGTCATTGCAGCGCATAGTCGCAATTCAGTTGTCGCTGAAAATGGTGTCAATGAAACTGCATTGAGCGAGACCGCCATGCCAGAAACTGAGAGTGAGCCTGATGTGGGTGAGCCCTTGCCACAGGAAGACAAGGAAGCTCTGCTTGAATTGCTTGCACTGGGTGATATTGCTGCCATGAACGACTTTTGTGCAATACGTGAAGATGGAGACTATGCTGGATACGTGCGCAAGGCGCAGTCGCTACTGCAGAACTTTGATTTTCAGGGGTTGAAAAAGCTGCTCAATGAGCCGGCTGGGGAGTAGGGATTATGGATCAGCCAACACCGGTGTCCCAGGAACAGATTCTGCTGGTAGATGACAACCCGACGAATTTGCAGGTGTTATACAAGACCCTCGAAGAAACCGGTTACACACTTCTGGCAGCGCGCGATGGTGAACAGGCACTTTCGATTGCGTCCAAGGCCATTCCCTCTCTGATACTGCTCGATATCATGATGCCCGGCATTGATGGCTTTGAAGTTTGCCGGCGATTAAAGGCTGATCCGGAAACGGCAGGTATTCCGGTAATCTTTCTATCGGCGCTGACCGATACCGATGCCAAGGTTGAGGGCTTTACCCTAGGGGCCGTCGATTATATTTCTAAGCCTTTTCAGGGAGACGAGGTACGCGCTCGCGTGCGTACACAGTTACGCATTCATCGCCTGGAAATGGAACTTGCGCGTCGAAACGCTGAGCTGGAAGACGAAAATCGGCAGATTCTGAATGCAGTCGCTGAAAGCATCGTTGGGCTAGATGACAAATTGCGCATCAGCAGTCTCAACCCCCAAGCTGAAGCGCTGCTCGGACGCGAGCTGGAGCAGTGTATTGGTGAGCCGCTGAGCAAAGTTTTGAGTTTTGAAAGTCAATCACAAACCATTACTCAAGCCTTGTCGGAGCGGCGAATCATCACAGTAGAGCAAGTTGCAGTGCGCACGCGGGAAGGTCAGAGCTCTACGACCGTGGCGCTTTTTGCGTCGCCGCTAGACGGTGGCGGCCTGGTGCTGGTATTGCGTGATATCAGTGAGTGGTTGGAAAGTCAGCAGGCGCTTAATGCCGCTCAAGATGAACTGCATAGTCAACGGCAGCACCTGGCACACATGGAGCGATTGAGTACCGGCGGAGAAATGGCTGCCGGTATTGCCCATGAGGTCAACCAACCGCTGACGGCAGTCAGTAACTATGCCCGTGTTGCTCAGCGTTTTCTTGAAAATGCGGACATTGATCGCGGCAAGCTCGGTGAGGTGCTGGATAAAATTGTCATTCAGGCGCAGCGCGCATCCGATGTGATTCAGCGATTGCGCAGCTACATTCGTAAACCAACCGCCGAGGGTCGTACACCTCTCGATTTGAATACGGTGATGCAGGAAGTGGTGATGCTTGCCGAAGTTGACTCGCGAATTAATGAGGTGGATATCACCTTTGACCCGGCCATGGAGTTGCCGGCAACCATGGCGGATGATGTGCAGGTGCAGCAGATTGCCTTGAATCTGATTCGCAATGCGATGGAAGCGATGCGCGGTGCGCCCAAGGACTTTGGCGGTGTGCGCGTGGTGACCTATCGCGATGACGACTTTGTCGGATTCGAAGTCCGTGATCGCGGTTGCGGATTGAGTCAGGAAATGGAAGAAAAGCTTTTCAGCCCCTTTGTGACTACCAAAGAGGGAGGCATGGGTGTGGGCCTGTCAATCTGTCAGGCTATTGTCCAGGCCCATGGCGGCAGCATTGGCTATCGCCCTAACCCTGACGGTGGCGCGATCTTTTACTGCCAGTTTCCGATCAAATAACTCTCAGCCTTGTCCGCTATACGTCACTCCATTGCCAATTGGCAAATTGCTCGCGCACCTGCAGCTTCATAAACTTGCCCGTTGAGGTCTTGGGTATCTCTTCAACAAAGGCAACGTCGTTGGGAATCCACCATTTGGCAAATTTTGCGCGCAGGTGATTTTGCAGCTCTTTGGCACTGACTTCTTCTCCCGGTTTTCTAACCACAACTGCGAGTGGACGTTCCATCCATTTTGGGTGTGCCACGGCCACCACAACGGCTTCAGAAACGTGAGGATGAGCCATCAGTTCGTTTTCAAGATCAACCGAGCTTATCCACTCTCCACCCGACTTGATCAGGTCTTTGGTGCGATCAGATATTTGCACATAGGACAAGGGGGTCAGCGCGGCGACATCGCCGGTGCAAAACCAACCGTCGTCGGTAAAACTGTCGGCTGCGTCAGGCCGATTATAATAAGAGCCAGTAATCCAGGGGCCGCGCGCCTGCAGCTCGCCCACGGTTTTACCATCGCGAGGTGCTATCGTGCCGTCCTCGCAGCGCACGCGCAGGTCTACCAAAGGTAGAGGTATGCCGGCCCGCGCGCGATAACGCGCCTGTGCATTCTCATCAAGCAAATCGATTTCCGGACGCATGCTGCTGACACTGGCGATGGGTGAGGTTTCCGTCATACCCCAGACGGTCTGTAGCGTTAGCCCGATACTGCGGAACTTTTCTATCAGCGAAGAGGGCGTTGCCGACCCGCCAACAAACATCCGCAGGCCATCGTTCAGTGCCCAGCGTTCCGGTGCTTTGGTGAGCTCCTCATAGACGCGCATCCAGATCGTCGGCACCCCTGCAGTGAAATTTACCTGTGTTGCGGCGCACAGGTCGAGCAGGCTCTCGGCATCCAGATGCGGGCCTGGCAGCACTTGTCGGGCGCCAACCATTGCGCCGGCATAGGGCAGTCCCCAAGCCTTTGCGTGGAACATTGGTACGACGGGGCAAATGGTATCTCTGAAGGACAGATTGCCGGCGTCCGGCAAGGCGAACCCCAGTGCATGCAAAACGGATGAGCGATGGCCGTACAGTACGCCCTTGGGCTTGCCAGTGGTGCCCGAGGTATAGCACATACCGCAGGCCCAGTTTTCGTTAATGTCGACCGGCTCAAAGCTGGAGTTGCCACTTGCTAGAAAATCTTCGTAATCCTCAAAGTCGTGTGCTTCGCCTCCGTAGTTCAGGACGATGACCCGTTCAAAGTTGACCTTGTCCTTAAATTCCTGAAACAGTGGCAGCAGAATATCGTCGACAATCAATATGCGATCTTCTGCATGTTCGGCGATGTAGGCGATGTCATCGGCATGCAGGCGCAGATTCAGAGTGTGGATGACAGCGCCAATGGCAGGAATGCCAAAATAGCACTCCAGGTGGGCGTAGTGATTCCACATCAGGGTGGCGACTCTGTCGCCGGGGCTGATGCCGGCCTTTTGCAAGGCACTGGCCAATTGTCGTGCCCGTGCTGCTACCTGGGCGTAGTTGGTTTTGTGCAGCTCTTTAGACGGTGTCTGGGAGATAATCTCGACATCGGCAAAAACGGCTTCGCAACGCTCCAGAATACTGTTCAGGGTTAAGGGCATTTGCATCATGGTGGATTGCAACATGGCTATCTCCAAAAATTGATTCAGGCAAACCGTAGTTATTGAAGTAGAGCGGTGCAGTCCACCGCGCCGTTTTCAAACAGGCTGCCTTTCGGGTTTGCCAAAAAAAAGTTGTAGCTTGCGACAGTGATATTCGGGCCGATCGGGTCGACGAAATTACCCTCCGGGTTACCGCCAGGATAATTGTGCGTCAAGCCGTGAATAATCCAGAAGTCGATCAGCGGGCAGCCGCGAGCGTCAGTGTAGCGCTCGATGGTGAAGGGATAATTTTGCAAGCCAAGTACGCCGCCAAGGCAGGGCGAGTTCTGATTACGGACACAGGTATCACCCTCGCTACCTGCATTGGCAAACAGTGACTCATCAAAGCCGATGTTGATGGTTTGCGCCGGAGTGGGCGGTACCGATTGATCCGGTTGGCCATTGTCGAACCAGTCATTGCTGCCTAGCCATTGGTGCAGAGCATCCTTGCCCATCGCGAAGGGGGCGATTTCGTCGGCAGTGCCGTGAAACAGAATTACCGGCAGTCGACGAGCATGTTCGGCCATGGCCTGAAAGCCCAGAGATCCACTGGGGTCACCGCAAGCTGGGTAGCCGCAGCCGGCGACGACGGCGATCGCCGCATACAGATCGGGATAGGTCGCTCCCATTGTGCTGGCCATAATGCCGCCAGCGGACATGCCGGCCAGGTAGACGCGGTTTTCATCGATGTTGAGGTCAGTGCGAGCCAGTACTTCACGGGTAATGCCGGCAATGGTCCCGGGTTCGCCACTGCCACGGCTCTGGTGCTGGGGGCTGAACCAATTCCAGCAGTTGATGCCGTTCCCATCGCTGAGATGCCCCTGCAACTGGTCAGCAGGTTCAGGCTCGTTGTTCGGGTTTTTCTGCTCGGGGTAGACAACCACGAATCCTGAGCGGTCGGCTAATTCGTTCCAGCGAGTACCTGTCATGGCGTCACTGGCGGTCTGGTTGCAGCCGTGAAGGTAAACCACCGCCGGGGCGTTGGCGGGCAAGGATGCGGGTACATAGACGTAATAGTCCCGTTGCGGCAAACCCTCGGCGCTAAAGGTGAACTGCGTCAGCGAGGCACTGCCCAGTCCGGCATTTCGGCTGGAGCTCGACGAATCATTGCACGCGCTGAGCAGCAGGCTGGCAAGGGTGGCAATGAGCCAGCGGCTGGCAAACCTGACATTGAAAGCAGTATTGCGACGCTGGCTTTTACCCATGAATGTACAGGGGCTTTTGGGGTATTTGTCTGGCATGGTTAATGCCTCTTAGAAGCGCCAGTCAAATTGCGCGTACAGCGTGCGCGGCTGTTCGGCGATTTCCACAAACACACCAGAGAACAGGTCACCCTGGCGGATGCCGGTTTTTTCATCCGTCAGGTTTTCGCCAATCACTTTCAAACTCCAGCCCTGGCTTGGATGGGCGACGCCAAGACTGGCTTTATACCGCTCGAAGCCTTCTTGTGTTTTTCGCTCGTCCAGATCGACATCGAGAATCTGGTCTGAAAACTGTTCCACGGTTGCACTGGCGGTCAGTTCCAGGCCGCTGTCAAAGACGGGCACGCGAATAAGGCCGGTCAGTGTGTTATTCCACTTTGGTGCAAAGGGGAAAGGCTTGCCGGAGGCGTCACCACAATTCGGATCGTCGGTTCTATCCGGCGGACATTCGTTATCGACAAACTTGAGGTACTCGGTTTCGTTGTAGCCGACGGTAGCGATGATCGTAAGCCAGTCATTGGGCAGCCATTGAATGTCGCCTTCCACACCCTGTGAGCGCGCTTCGGCAGCATTTTTAACGAGGGTGACGCCGATGCCGATGGTGGTGCGTTCCGGCGCACGGCTGAGTACCTGGAAATCGTCGACATCCATCCGGAATACGGAGAGGTTGGCAACCAGCGTGTTGTCCAGCCAGTTGGTTTTGGCATTAAAGCTCCACTCGGTGGTGAACTCTGGGTAGAACACCAGCTCGTCTTCGACATCGCGGAAGGCAAAGGCATTGAAGCCGCCGCCTTTGACGCCTTCTGCACGGTGCAGGAAAAGACTGATATTGTCGGAGGGTTGCCAGTTCATGGAAATTTTGTGCTGAAACTGAGTGTCTTTCTGTGTGCGCTCGGCTTCGAATTCTTCAATGCCAGCCAGCGGAAGAACCACTGCAGGTTGGGGCTGGTTAAAGAACTGTTTCCAGCGCCCGGTTTTTTCCTCCGTGCCATTGCGCATGCCCACCTGCAGGGTCCAGTCGGGCAGGAAGTTCCATTTAAACTCGGCAAACGCTGCCAGTGATTCGGCCTGTTGATCGAAGGTCTGGGTGAAATCTTCAACCAGCTGGTCTTCACCTAACGGTGGCAGCAGGGCGAACGCGCCGGCGGAATCATCGCTGGCCGCAGCTGTTATCAAGCCAAGGTATGAGGGAAGATCAAAGATAAAGCGAAAGTAGCTGTCGTTGATCTGGCGGTCCTGATAAAAAACACCGGCGACAAAATCCGAGCTACCGAGGTCGGCACCGAATAGCTCGTCGATCCCAAATAGACCCTCCAGGGGGGGCGACACCACTCGGAACTCGGCTGTGGTGGTTGGTGATTTGTCACCACCGAGCCCCAGCGTGGCAGGTGCGGGGGTGAAGTCGGTATCGAGACTCAAAGTTTGTTCCAGTACCGAATGACCACCGACGAAGATCAGACCCCATTCGTCGTAGTCGTACTGGATTTGCATATTGAAGGTTTTGATATTGACTTCGCGACCATCCTGATCGTCGAGGGATGCAACAAAGTTGCCCTGCTCGAAGTCGGTGTTGGGATCGTAGGCGCGCAGGAAGTCTTTTACCTCATCCGATGCACGAATAATTTCAAAGCCGGTGCCGAGGTCGGTGAGGTCTACGTCTTCCCAGCTGAGTTTCACACTGGCACCCAGCACATCCGGGAAATCCAGCTTAAAACGATAGCCATCGCGATCGTGACCGCGAAAGTTTTTCTGTGCCTTCGGGTTTACGTCGTCGGTCGTGTTTTTGACAAAGCCGTCGCGAGTATCGGTAAAACCGGCGAGCCGAAAGCGCAGTACGTCGGGAATCAACGTTCCGCCAATGCTGGCTTCATAGCGCTCGCGATCAAAGTCCCCGCCCTGTGCGCTGAAATTTCCGGTCAATTCATCGCTGGGGTCGGCGGTCAGCATATGAATCAGACCGGCGGTGGTGTTCTTGCCAAAAGTTGTGCCCTGAGGGCCACGCAGTACTTCAATGCGTTTCAGATCAAAGGTGGCTGCCAGAAAATAGGGAATGCGAGTGTAGGGTAGGCCGTCGATGGCGAGCCCTAGTGGTGGCTCGAACGCTTTATTGTTGTTGTTGAAGGTGAAACCGCGGGCGCGCGGCGCCGCAAAAAATCCTGCCTGCTCCACTGCAACATTGGGTACGTAGAGTAGAGCCTCGCGCAAATCTGTTACACCCTGCTCAACCATAAACTCTGCGGTCATCACAGACATGGAAATAGGGACATCTTGCACTGCTTCGTCGCGCTTCTGAGCCGAGACAATGATTTCTTCGATGACGCGTACTTTTTTGGGCGCTTCGCCGGATTGCGCTTGCACACCAGTGCCCTGTAGGCACGCGGCGCAGGTAAGTGCCGTTAAAAGGCGTCTGGAGTTGCTACTTTGCTCAAACATGCCCGGATACTCCTTTTTATCGTTTATTTATAGGGCCTAAGGCTGAGTCAGAGGCCGACAATACGACAGGCGAAACGCTGATAATTGTTGACGATCTCGTCGATGGTTTTGTCGTGCTCTTCCGAATACCAGTGTGCCACCCGTATACCCATTGCCCCGATTGCGGCGCCCGCCAGCCAGGGGTCAAAGTCATTGGCAAATGTGCCGCTGTCCTGTCCCTGTCGGATTATCCCCATCAGCAGGGCTGTTGCCTGCTCGCGAAGTTTCAGTGCGGGGGCCGCTTCTTCGGCGGACAGGGCGTGCAATTCGTGGTTGACCAGCAGTGCCAACATGGGAAATTCAGCGTGAAAACGTACGTGGCCACTGACATAGGCGCACAGTTGAGATTTAGCGTCGCTGCCGCCTTGGGCAACGGCACGGTGTACATATTGGGAATGTTCTTTGTGGCCAATATTGAGTAACTGAGCCAGCATCTGCTCTTTGGACGCGTAATGGGCATAGATGGATGCGGGTTTCAGATTGGAGGCGCTGGCGATGTCGCGAATTGAGGCGCCGGCATAACCTTTTTCGGCAAAGAGCTGCAGGGCAACATTCAGAATGCCGGCCTTGGGCCCGGTGGGTGTGACGTCAGACGGCAGGGCGATGGTGGCGCTGGCCAGTCGGCGCACATTGCTATTGGCAAGAGTCTCAGTCGGCATGATCGGGTATTGCCTCAGGAACGAACGTTAGTTTTTATAGTTGATATTTCGAGATTGTATCTGTATTTTTCTCAATGTCAAACGAACGATCGTTAGGGTTGTTTGTTTTATCGATACCAGCCATTGCGTCGCTGGTGTCGCAAAGAATAAGAAGAGGGGAGTTATGCCAGAGTATTCTACCGTCGAGGTCGATGTTGAAGGCGGCCGCCTGTATGCCGGGTTGTGGGGTAGCCGTGGACCGGTTGTGCTCTGCAGTCACGGGATAACGGCAAATCACATTTCCTTCCAGACACTGGCTGAGCTGATTGGCACTGAATATCGCCTGATTGCGCCAGACCACCGTGGCCGTGGTCGAAGTGCGGATATCAGCGGTCCCTGGGGGATGAAAGCCCACGCGGCCGATATGGTGGCTTTACTGGACGCACTGTCACTGGAGAAGGCCGATGTTATGGTCGGGCATTCAATGGGTGCGTTTATTTCAGTAGTGACGCAGGCGCTTTACCCCGATCGTATTGGGCCGCTGCTCTTGGTGGATGGGGGGCTGCCGCTGATGGACAACTTGCCCGCGGGTGTGAGCCCCGAGCAGTTGGTACAGTCTATTATTGGGCCGGCCATGGAGCGGCTCGATATGCGCTTTGCCTCGACAGAGGCTTATCTGGATTTCTGGCGACAGCATCCGGCCTTTCAGCGCGGTGATGATTGGACTCCCGCCTTGGTAGACTATTTTCACTACGATCTTGGGGGTAGGGCCCCCGAGCTGCATTCAATCGTCAATAAGGCCGGAATTTTGGGTGATGCCGAGAGCCAGCTGATGAGCGATGATATTCCTGAAGCATTGACAAGCTTGTCGGTGCCAGTCAAGTTCCTGCAGGCGCCGCGAGGCATTCTCGACGATGCACCGCTTTATCCGCTAGCGCGGCTAGCAGAGCTGCAGAAGCGCTATAAGAATTTTGAATTCGCGTCCATCAATGACGTGAACCACTATACGATTCTGTTGGCGGAAAATGGCGCGCAGGCTGTGGCCGTCGAAATCCGGGCGCTACTCGCCGCCAGCGCTTGAGGGGTTTGCGGTTCAAGAGATTGGTAGCCTGCGAATAAGCTGCACTCTGGCTCGCGCATTTGCACGCATTTTCCTGTACAAAGCAATTAAAGCAAAAAGCCGGCTTGCGGGGGAGTGTGAAATGGGAATCATAAGTGATTGTTTAAAGGCGGCGAGCGTTGCTGTCTGGCCTCTGTGTCGGAATAACGTGCCGCAAAGCGTGAGGCCCCGTTGATGCGAAAGCTGCTTGTTCTCCCGCTGCTTGTGGTTTTTCTCAGTGCCTGCAGTGGCACCCAATTTGTCTATCGCAACGCAGACTGGTTTATCAGTTGGGAGGTGGACGACTATGTATCTTTCAATGCTGAACAGCAGGCCCAGTTCGACAAAACATTAGCGGATTGGTTGGCCTGGCATTGTCAGTCTGAGCTGCCACGCTATCGGACCTTGTTGCAGGATCTCAGTGCGATGCTTGCAGAGACTCCTGATCAGCCTGTCGATAGCGCTGCTCTGGAAGTGATGTCTGAGCGGCTGGCACAGTTCTGGACAGTGCTGGTCACACGGGCGAGCCGGGATGCAGCGCCGATTCTGAAGAGTCTCGACGATCGTCAGGTTCAGCAGATACTGGCGGAAGTGGACAAGCGCAACCGAGAATTTTACGACGAGTATGTGGCAATCGATGCCGCAGAACTTGAAGATATCAGAGTGGCTCGCGTCAAGAAAAGCACGAAGCGCTGGACGGGAACCATCAGTAAAGAGCAGTTAGCACTAGCTGAGGATTGGGCGCAGCAGGCCGACAATGTCTATCCGGTCTACCACCAGCGTCGTCTCGCCTGGCGAGAGCAGTTGACCACCACGCTGGAACGGCGAGTTGAGCCCGATTTTGCGGCGGCCCTGCTGGAGCTGGGCAGTTTTTCGGATCGTTATTACAGCGAGCTCGAGCGGGAGCGTTTGCAGGCAAATCAGGATAGGGCGGCTGCCTTGCTTATAGCGCTGGAACAGTCATTCAGTGATAAGCAGCGCAGTCACTTACTTGCCGAGCTGGCTAAAATCATTGAAGATGTTGAACGCTTGAGCACGCCGGATTGTCACCAGCGTTAGGACTCATTGGAATTAACAAAGCGGCAACTGACTCTGGGATTCCCGGTTTGTACGTCGGTGTAGCGACGAGATTTAGGCTATGCAAAAACAAGCTCCGAATATTTTTGATCACCCCTGGTTTATCCGCCTGCTAACAAAAGTGTCGCTGTGCGTCACGAAGTGGCGTGGTTGGACCCACCACGTCGATCCGCCGCAAGAGCGTAAGTACGTGCTGATCATCGCCCCGCACACCAGCAATTGGGATTTTTTGCTGATGTTCCCGGTTGGGCTATTACTCAAACGCCGCGTCAAATTCATGATCAAGCACAGCCTCTTTGTCGGCCCCTTGGGCAGCGTGCTTCGGTGGCTGGGGGGTATAGCGGTTGATCGCAGCAATTCGAATAACTTTGTCAGCCAGATGGCAGATGAATTTGCTCGGGCAGAGGAGATGGTGCTGATCATTGCGCCGGAAGGAACACGCAGTCGTGTTGAGCACTGGAAGCAGGGTTTTTACCATATTGCCCGTCAGGCTGGTGTGCCGGTGGTGCGCTGCTACCTAGATTTCGGTCGGCGGCGGCTTGGCGTTTGGCCACCCTTGTACGCGAGTGGTAATGTAGAAGAGGATCTGCGAAAAATCCGCGCTGACTACGATTCTGTTGTGCCACGCTACCCGGAGAAGTTTGTTTTTCAGCGTGAACTGCAGCAGAGCTAAAGGGGCATCAGCAGCGCTTGCGCGCTAGTCCAATGGCAGTATACTGCGCAGCTCTAAGTGACCGTTTCCGGTGTGTGAGCCTGTGACCAATTCCGATTATCTTGCAAAAGCGCGAGCCTTGGTGGCGGCCGGCCGCGAGCTGCATGCCCGAGGCTGGGTTCCAGCAACCAGCGGCAACTTTTCCATGCGCCTGGGGCCGCAGGCGGTATTGGTAACGGCGTCAGGCCACCACAAGGGCAAGTTGACCGAGCAGGATTTTCTCGCGGTTGATCTGGCTGGATTGCCGCTTGACGGCGGCAAGCCCTCGGCTGAAACACTTTTACACACCCGGTTATACAAGCGCTTTACTGGGGTCGCGGCGGTGCTGCACTGTCACTCACGAGCGGCCACTGTACTGTCCATGCTACACACCGAGCCATCCTTGCACCTTCAGGGCTATGAATTGCAAAAGGCCTTTGCCGGTGTCGACTCTCACGAAGGTGAGTTGGTCATTCCGTTGTTTGATAATACCCAGGCAATTAGCCAATTGGCCGATGAAGTGGATCGCTACCTCGATCAGCATCCTGATTGCCCCGCTTACGTCATTCGCGGACACGGTGTTTATTGCTGGGCCGACAGCCTCGATGCCTGCCTGCATGAACTGGAAGCGCTGGACTTTCTGTTTCAATGTGAACTGGATATGCGGCTTTACCGCAATCGACCGAGCATATAGGGGCAAAATATGAGTGAGTTAACAGTCTTCAGTGACAGCGACGCCGACACCATGCTCGAGCACAGTCGGAGCCCCGACACTATCGCGCGCGTATTGGGCGACGCGGGGGTGCGCTTTGAACAGTGGCAAACCAGTACCTCTGTCCGTGCTGGCGATGACAGTGCTGCGGTATTGGCCGCTTACGATGGCGATATTCAGCGTTTGATTGCCGAAGAGGGCTACCAGACGGTCGACGTCATCAGTCTTGATGCGAGTCATCCTGACAAAGATGCCTTGCGACAGAAATTTCTCTCGGAGCATACTCACGCCGAAGATGAGGTCCGTTTTTTTGTCGACGGCTGCGGTCTGTTTTCATTGCATATCGGCAACCGTATCTACGAAGTCTTGTGTGAAAAAGGTGATTTGATCAGCGTGCCCGCAAATACGCCGCATTGGTTTGATATGGGGCCTGAGCCCAGCTTGGTGGCGATTCGCCTTTTCAATAATCCCGAGGGCTGGGTCGCGCATTACACGGGTAGCGATATTGCTGCGCGTTATAACCGGCTGGAAGCCTGATGCCGAGTTTTTCAGGTCTGAAGGCGATTGTCACGGATATTGAAGGAACCACCAGTTCCATTTCATTCGTGCACGATGTGCTGTTTCCCTACGCAGCCGAGCACCTTGAGGACTATGTTAAGGCGCATGCGCAGGAACCAGCCATAGCAAAAATTCTAAACGAAGTCGCCGAAATAGGTGAGTTATCGCCCTCCGATCAAAGCGGCCAGATTGCGCTGCTCCTGAAGTGGATTCGCGACGATAAAAAAGTGACTGCGCTGAAATCCCTTCAGGGCTATATCTGGGAATCGGGCTATCGTCGGGGTGCGTATCAGGCCCATGTCTACGCCGATGTAGCGCCGCAGTTGCGTCAGTGGAAACAGCAAAAATTGCAGTTATATGTGTACTCTTCTGGGTCAGTGCTAGCGCAAAAACTGTTTTTTGAATTTTCTCAAGCGGGTAATTTACTCGCTCTATTTGACGGGCACTTTGATACTACGATTGGCGCCAAACGCGAGATGGCAAGCTATCGAGCTATTAGTGAGCAACTTGCGCTAGAACCCGAGCGCATACTCTTCTTGTCCGATATTGTCGCCGAATTGGATGCTGCAGCGAGTGTTGGCTTTCAAGTCTGCCTGCTAGAGCGTCCAGGCAATGCTCCCGTTGCGGCGACGGCTTTTCCGCGGGCAGAGTCTTTCGAGCAAATTACCCTCGAGTCAGTTTGACCTCTGCCAGCAGGCTATCGCCGAACTGAGGGCTACCGTGGCCTGGATACACGGCGCTTATAGGGTATTTGGCGAGGCGTTTCAGCGTATTTCGGGTTTGTCGTCCGTTTGAGTAAATGGATGGAACCACGAGTCTTCCCAGTTTGGCGCTTCCCAGCAAGGTATCGCCACTGATCAAACTGCCGGTCTCTGCGTGGTAAAAGCAGCAACTGTCCCATGAGTGCCCGGGGGTATGTACAACCTCCCAGTCGGGAAAATCTGGCAGCGGGTGTCGGTGCTTGAGTAGCAGGCGTTTGCTTATCTCTGGATCACTCAGCGAAGCAGGAGCATCTCCTGCGTAGTGCGCGAGTTCTCGGGCACGCCGATCACGTTCTTTGTTAACGTACATTTGCCAAGAGCGGGCGCGCAAGGCTTCCCGCATGCCTGTGCCAAAACGCACCACGGCGCCAGCGGGGTCGTTCATCCATTTTCTCAGCGGCGACGCAGCAGCATAGGGGATGCCCTGTTGCGCGCCGCTCAGCAGGGCGAGATCGGCCAGGCCACCGATATGGTCCGGATCATCATGGGTGCAAATGGCTAGCGTGATGTCGCTGACGGGCCGTTGCAACGCCTGTTCAATAAACCCCAATACCTGTCGGTGACATTTCAATGCAACATCCACGACCAGTAATTTTTGGGGGTATTCCACAACGTAGCTGTTTACCAGTCGGGTTTTAACACGGTGGATCTTCATGAGTTGTTGGCGACTTGTTCCGCGTTGTTTTCGTTGTTCAGTGCGCGTGCGATGTCCTGTGCGATATAGAACAGGATGGGAACCAGAAACAGGGTGACGCCAGTGGCAAAAAGAATACCGTAGCCGACTGAGATGGCCATTGGCTTAATGAATTCTGCCTGGATGGATGTCTCCACTTGGATGGGCAATAAGCCTAGGAAAGTAGTCAGGGAGGTGAGAATTACCGCGCGAAAGCGCGCCTGACCGGCTTCGAGTACGGCCTGCAGTTTCTCAATGCCACTCTCGACCTTTTGGTTGATAAAGTCGACCAGTACCAGTGAATCGTTCACTACAACACCGGCGAGCGCTATAACGCCGACCAAGGAAAGAAAACTTAGGGAGTGGCCGCTGATCCAGTGCCCCAGAATGGCACCGACGACCGCAAAGGGGATGGCCGACATGATATACAGCGGCTGCACATAAGACTTTAATGGGATAGCGAGGGCGGCATAGATCATCAGCAGAACCAAGGCGCCTTTCACTTTCAGCTCACGCGTATCCTGCTGTTGTTCCTCCACCTGCCCGGCAAAGCTGTAACTGATGCTCGGGTATTTCTTTCTCAGCTGAGGTAGCAGGTCCTGCTCAAGTTTTTGCACGACATCGTCGGGTTCGATACGCGCCTTGTCGATACCAGTCTGGATATTCACAATGCGCTTGCGGTCGACGCGTTTGATACTGGATATGCCACTTTTGTAGCGTGCTTCTGCGACTTCCGAGAAAGGCACTCGCTCACCAGAAGGTAAGCTGATCCAGAGGTTTTGCAGGGTTTTTAAGGTGTCTCGTTCTTCTATCGGCAGGCGGGCGTAGACGCGCACCTCGTGGCGGCCACGTTGAAAGCGCTGGATTTCAGCCCCGAAAAAGGCCTGTCTGACCTGGCGAGCAATATCCGCCTGCCCGAGGCCCAGCAGCTCTCCGGCAGGTTTGATACGAACATCAACCTCGGGCGCACCGGCACCAAAAGTGTCGCGGATGTCGAACACGCCGCTCACTAGCTGTAGTTCGGCTTTAAGGTCTTTCGCAGCCTGGCGCAGCTCATCGAGATTGTCGGACTCGAGGGCAACATCTAAATCAATGCCACCTCCCGGACCGGCTTTGGCATCGAAGCTTAACTCCTTGATGCCAGGCAATGTGCCAATAGCGTCGCGCCACCACTGTGCCATCTGCACGGAGTTGATACTCCGTTCCTCAGAAGGCAGTAATGCGGCCCAGAGTTCTGCGTGATCGTCACTGACGCTGAGTGTTTCAAGGTCGACAATCACATCGCGCGAGTCCCCGCTTTCCTCGGTGTAGCGTTGATTGACCGCCTCGGCGGCAGCCTCAATACGCAAGGCATAGTCGTGAGTCAGCTGGTAGGGTGCGCTGGGTGGCAAACGCAGGGTGATGCGAATTTCGTCGGAGGCGATGTCAGGAAAGAAGACGAAGCGAACGATACCGGCCGGTACGAGACTCACAACTAACAGAAAGCTGGCTAGGAAGACTGACAGACTGACATAGCGATACCTGAGCAACAGTTCCAGTGTCGGGCGGTAGACATGCTGGACAAAGCCCTTGAGAGCCCGGTCAAAACCTTGCTGTACGCGGGCGAAAAAGCCTCGGCGTTCCTCTTTCATGTTGATGTGGCGCAGGTGTGTCGGCAGTATCAGCTTGGTTTCTATCAGCGAAAAAATCAGACAGCTGATCACCACAAAGGCGATGTTTGAACCAAAGCGCCCCAGGTCCGACGTCATGGTCATCATCGGCAGGAAGGCAATGATGGTGGTGAGCACGCCAAAAATGGTGGCGATAGAGACCCGCTTGACGCCGTGAATGATACTGTCCAGCCCCTGCTTTTCCCGTTCCTGGTAGGTATAGGCGCTCTCGCCGGTGACAATGGCATCATCGACCACAATGCCCAGTACCAGAAGAAACCCAAATAGCGACAGCACATTGATGGATACATCAAAGATGGGCAGACCCATCACATACATGGTGCCGAGGAAACTGAAGGGTACGCCCAAGATGACCCAGAACGCCATGCTCAGGCGCAGGAACAAGCTCAACGCAATAATAACCAGCAGCCCGCCCTGGGCTGCGTTTTTAAGCAGCAGGTCGATACGCCCCTTGAGGATTCGCGAGTTGTCGTACCAGGCATTGATGGTGACACCATCCGGGAGTTCTGCCTGTGTCTCGGTCACATACTCTTCGACGATGCGGCTCACTTCGAGGGCATCCTGATCGCCAATGGTGTAGATGGTCAGTCGTGCGCCATTTTCGCCATTCAAGCGGCTGAGCACGGGTTGTTCGGTAAAGCCGTCGCGAACCTGGGCAATGTCGCCCAGACGAAGCAGGGTGCCATCGGGTCGGGTGATCAGCTGGATGTTGCGAAATTCATCGCCACTGTAAGCCTGCCCTTGTGAACGCAGGGTGATGGTACCGCTGTCGGTGCGCAGATTGCCGCCAGGCAAGTTGCCGGACTTGCTGCGAATCAGACTGACAACCTGATCAAAAGTCAGGCCGTATTGCTGGAGTGTTTTGTCTGAAAGCTCTATAGCGACTTCATAGTCGCGCACACCCACAAGATCAATTTGCGAAATAGCGCCGGTATTGAGCAGGTCCTCGCGCACCCTGTCGGCAAGTTGCTTTAATTCGTGTTCGCTCAAATTACCGGACAGCGTCAGATTGACTGTCTGCACCTTCGCCAGAATCTCTTCGATGATTGGCTTTTCGGCGTCCAGCGGGAAGGAGGCAATGGCATTCACACGTGAGGTAACGTCATTCAGCGCCGGCGCCATTTTAGATCCCGGCTTCATCTGCACAAGTATGGTACCGACGTTTTCCTGTGCTTCAGCGGTGATTTCTTCGATGCCCTCCATATCCTGCAAGGCTTCTTCAACTTTGATCAGAATGCCTTCTTCAACTTCGGTAGGCGCGCTGCCGGGGTAGGGAACCGTTATGCGAATAATTTCTGTGGGAAAGGTGGGGAAGACTTCTTTGCGCAGCTCAAAAACAGCCACCAGCCCCGCCACCATCACCACAGCCATCAGTAGATTGGCGGCAACCGGGTTGCGCGCCATCCAGGCAATAGGCCCTGTGCGAAGATCGACCGGGCTCATGGTTGTTCATCCAGACGAACTTGCATGCCGTCGGCCATGATATCCAGGCGGCTCAGTACCAGCTGATCGGAGGCGCGCAGTGCAGCCCGCGCGACGACGCTTTGCCGGTCCTGATACACAATCTCGATGTTTACCCGCTCCAAACGGTTTTCATCGTTCAGGCGGTATACGTAGCGGTTTTCGAATAGGGCAGTTGTCGGTATGCGGAAGACGCCGTCTATGTGAATGCCCGAAATTTTCGCGTTGACGAACTGGCCGATGCGCAGCGGATTGTTGGTGTCATAGGGCTCGGATACTTCAGCAATCGCATAGGCGACGCGGGTTTTGCTATCCAATTGCTGGTTTATGCGGGTGAGCTGAGCCGTCCACGTTACGCTGCGATTTCCGCTGACCGGTGACAGGGTAATCGTTGCCTCTGATGTCTGCGACAGCAGGCTTAGTTCGTCGAGCGACAGCGGTAATGGAACTTCTACTGCCGCAACTGCGTCGAGACCGGCCAGAATGCTACCGGGATTTACGTACTGCCCTAGGGCAACCTGCTTGGTGCTGACCAGCGCGCGCATCGGTAAGGTGATGTCAGTGCGTTGCAGATCAATTCTGGCCTTTTCTATTTGTGCTCGAGCTGCATCAACCTGTGCCTCAGCGCGGCGAATCTGTGGGTGGCGCGGATCGCGAGTCTTAAAGCGGCTGTGGGCGTCGGCTAGACTGAGTTCAGCATCGCGCAGCGCCAGCGTGGCTTGTGCTTTTGCTAGCTGGTACTGGCTTTTATCTACGCGCGCTATCAGCGTTTCGGCCTCGAGAATCCGGCCTACGAGAAGATCAGGGTTCACCCAGGTGACACGGCCCGCTACATCGCTGGTTAATTGTAGGGATGTTTTTGCCCTTACAGTGCCGTGGGTGTTGAGGCTGATAGTGGCTCCGGCCTCCTTCAATGTATGTACCTGAACCAGTGGGCCGCGATCGTCGCGAGCCTGTGAGCTCAGGGGTTCGCGTCTGTCGACTAGCTCCTGGGCGAGTAGGGCTGCGCCGGCAAGTATAAGCAGGGAGAGTATCAGGTTGATCAGTTTGCGTAGCACGTGCTGAATTCGCCTTTGCCTTTGTTAATCGGGGTGAAAAGCCCAGCGGTGGGCTGCTGTATATTACCGTAGGCAGGCGGGCGTATAAACGAAGGAAATGTAAAATTTCTTTACATACTGCTTGGCTGTGCGATCGCTGAGTACCGGCTTCGTAATCCGGGTTATACCTGTCATGGCTTATATTGAGGAGGCACTTTCAATGACGCTGACACATGAGTGTCACAGTGCTGTGCTTGACTGCGGCAGACTCAATAACATCTGTGACCTATAGGAGGACCGTCTTGCTGTTGACACCAGAGCTGCGTCATCTCGATAACCTGTTGATGTTCTCATCTCCCATTCTTCGCCCGCGCTCATTTGTGGATTTGCCGGTGCCCGGCAGCGACGACCGATTGAAAATTCAGGCATTGGAGATGGGCAGCGAGCAAGATGACGTGCCCGTGTTGATCTTTGTGGGTGGTGTCCACGGTGTTGAGCGCATTGGCTCGCAAGTGGTCCTTGCCTTTCTGGAATCCTTGATCCAGCGTCTGCAATGGGACAAAAGTCTGATTGATGGCCTGCAGCAGTTGCGTCTGGTCTTTGTCCCCATCGTCAATCCGCTGGGGCTGATTAATCAGACTCGCGCCAATGGCAACGGTGTGGACCTGATGCGTAATGCACCGGTGGATGCCCAGGCAAACGCAGCCTTTCTTGCTGGGGGCCACAGACTGGGTTCATGGCTGCCCTGGTATCGCGGCAAAGAAGGCGTCGTCGAGCCCGAAGCGCAGGCCTTGCTGGATATCGTGATGGGTGAGACGGCTCGATCGCCATGCGCGATAGCCCTCGACGTGCACTCGGGATTTGGCATGCACGATCGCCTGTGGTTTCCCTACGCGCGTTCACGCGAGCCCGTACCTACACTGGCGGAATTCTATTCGCTGTATAAATTGCTGCGTCGAACCTACCCCCACCTTGATTATGTCTTTGAGCCGCAATCCCGACAGTATATTACCCACGGGGATTTGTGGGACTGGATGAGTTTGCTGGCCAGAGATCGAGGACAGCTGTTGCTGCCACTTACTCTGGAAATGGGCTCGTGGCGCTGGGTAAAGAAGAACCCCATGCAGTTGCGGAGCTTGCAGGGTTTGTTCAACCCTACCAAGCCGCATCGTGTGCAACGAGTGCTGCGTCGTCACATTATTCTGATGGAATTTCTGGTGCGCGCGGCGCGCGCCCACGAGGAATGGCGACCGGAAAGTGACAGCCGAGTCTTTCAACAGCGAGCTGCTCTGCGTCGTTGGTACGAGCGCTACCCCGATGCGCGATAACCCGATAGATAAGCCAGAGGATACACGCAATTGGGTACTTTTACGGGGACTTGGTCGCGAGGCGGGTCACTGGATGGATTTTCCGGACAGGCTGCAAGAGGCATTTCCTGAGGACATCATTTTTTGCCCCGAATTTCCGGGAAACGGAAGCCGGCACCGGGAGAAAAGCCCACTGTCGATTCAGGCTGCCTTGGCGGATTACAGGAAGCAGTGCCTGAATGCGCTGGGTCCCCCTCCCTATCGCGTTGTAGGGCTATCCATGGGCGGGATGGTTGGGCTGGCGTGGCTGCAGGCCTATGCGGACGAGCTGGATTTTCTGTCCGTGATTAACTCCAGCGTGGCCAGCTATAGTCCTCCCTGGCATCGGATTAAACCGCTGTCGCTGCTTTGTTTGCTTGCCTGTCTACCCCATGCGGCCAGACGTGAGGCTGTGATTCAAAAGCTAACGACGCAAGCCATGCGCGATAATCAAGGAGTGTTACAGCGCTGGCTTAAACTTGCGGAAAAAAATCCCGTGCGTCTTCGCAACCTCGTGCGGCAGCTGATTGCCGCTTCACGGTTTCGGCCTGAAGCTCCGTCGCAAGTGCTTGTGAGTAAACTACAGGTGATTTGTTCTTTGGGCGATCAACTGGTCAATCCACGGTGTTCTCAGGCCATTGCCGGGGCGTGGTCTGCAGCACTTTATACCCACCCCGAGGCAGGGCACGATCTGCCACTGGACGCGCCCACTTGGTTGATTGATCAATTGCGTATTGCGCTTTAGATTTTTCGCGCTTCAGGCTTCGTTCATCTACATATGCGTAAGGTGCAATCAACGTTCAGGAGATTGCACTATGACTACAATTCACACGCAGGTATCAATTAGCGCGCGCCAGCGTATGGCGCTGAGCGTTTTACTGATCACAGCACTTACTATGGGAAGCAAAACAGCCCACGCCGGTGCTGAGGAAGCTATTGCAGGTCTGTTAGTGGGGGCGATTCTCGTTTCTGCTGCCCAAGATAGTGATGCGCGCGTTCATTATCGCGACGTTCACACGCGTCGCGAGCACTATTCCCCGCGCCCAACCCACGCGCTTAAGCAGCGCGGCCATCACCGAGAGAACGCCGTTGAACATAAGCGCTGCGGGTATTCACACGGGCATCATCACAGCAAGCGTGAGTGGCGCAAACATAAGTATTGGCACAACGAACAACGACGTAAGGCGCATAAACATAGCCGCTATAAGCGTGAACGCTACGTCCACGACTCTCAGGGGCACTATCGCGGTGATCGCTATGGGCACTATGACGACTGAGCCACTCTGTCTCCACTACTAGGTAAATTGTTTACAGAATCGGGCTGGGTGATGTGCGAGGCTGATTGTGATTGGTAGAAAGAGATGAGGTGAATGTGGATATAACCGGTTTGGTGCTAATGCTATTGGTCGGTGGGCTTGCGGGCTGGCTGGCGGGGCTATTGATCAAGGGTGGCGGTTACGGGCTTTTGGGTAATATCGTCATAGGCATTGTCGGCGCCATGATTGGAGGCAATCTTTTTCAAGCGCTTGGCATTAGTGCTGGCGGGCTTGTGGGTGCGCTTATAACTGCCACGGCAGGG
>JBFKDP010000004.1:0-39746 GCA_041619575.1 Litorivivens sp. | reverse complement strand
GCGGAAAACCGGGTGATCAAAGTTAATGGTAAAGGAGACCTTGAAGCCGTCAAAAGGGAGAAAACTGGCAACCTTGTCTCCATCCTTAACCGTGATAGCCTTTTTAATCCGGATGAACTTCTTGGCTGCCTCTTGTTCCTCTATACCCGCAGACTGGATAAGAAAAACAAAAGGACCTGCACTGCCATCCATAATTGGGACTTCGGCAGCACTCAGCTCGATAAAGGCATTATCAATACCCAGCCCGGCCATGGCTGACAGAAGGTGCTCTACCGTAGATACGCGAACATCGCCTTTCACCAGAGTGGAAGACAAGGTTGTATCGCCGACATTTTCTGCACGAGCAGGAATTTCGACAACGGGGTTCAAATCCGTACGACGAAACACAATTCCATTGTCGACCGGCGCCGGCTTCAGGGTCAGATAGACCTTTTCGCCAGTGTGCAAGCCAACGCCAGTGGCGCGGATGGTGTTTCTCAGAGTCCGTTGTCTAATCATTGTTCCTACAATATTCTCGCGTATAGAAAGCCAGCCTGCGCATGTTAGCAGAGCCAACTCAATTCACCAAACGTCAGTTGGCCAAAATGTGACCAGCCAATCAGCCTTAATCAGCCTGTCTGCGAAGGAAGGCAGGAATATCCAGATACTCCATATTCTTGTCTTCCAAGGCCGCAGCCGCTGACGTTTCACGGGCAACTGCCGTTTTCCGCATCACCGTGGGCCGATCAAGCTGCCTGTAGTCACTCGCGGTTTTAGGCTCGGAGGGCTTATTTTCCACTACTTTCAAAGGGATATCATCAAGACCGCCGTCCAGGCCGGTAGCAACAACCGTCACTCTCAGCTCATTACTCATCTCAGGATCGATGACCGTGCCAACGACGACAGTCGCCTGATCAGAAGCAAATTCCTTAACGGTATCACCCACATCTGCGAATTCGCCGAGCGACAAATCCAGTCCCGCAGTAATATTCACAAGAATACCGCGTGCGCCCTGAATGTTGACGTCTTCAAGCAACGGACTTCGAATGGCAGCTTCAGCCGCTTCTACAGCGCGATTCTCACCAGTGGCGATACCCGAACCCATCATCGCCATGCCCATTTCAGACATAACCGTGCGCACATCGGCAAAGTCGACGTTGATCATGCCCGGACGGATAATCAGATCAGCAATACCCTGCACTGCGCCAAGCAACACGTCGTTAGCTGCCTTAAAGGCATCGAGCAAGCTGGTGCTCTTACCCAGCACTGTCAGCAGCTTTTCGTTGGGAATCGTGATCAGGGAGTCCACGTGCTCGCGCAGTTCGCGCATGCCCTGCTCGGCGATTTCCATTCTCTTGCGGCCCTCAAAGGGGAAGGGCTTTGTCACTACGGCCACGGTCAGGATGCCAAGCTCGCGAGCAACCTCAGCGACTACCGGAGCACCGCCTGTCCCTGTACCACCACCCATCCCGGCAGTAATGAACACCATATCGGCGCCTTCCAGTGCTTCTTGGATACGATCACGATCTTCCATGGCGGCCTTGCGGCCTACCTCCGGATTTGCGCCGGCCCCCAAACCTTTGGTGATGTTATTGCCCAACTGCAGCACCGTGCGCGAACAGATATCGGTCAGCGCCTGTGCATCAGTGTTAGCGCAGATAAAATCCACACCTTCAACCTGATTGGCAATCATGTGTTTAACAGCATTTCCGCCACCACCACCAACACCGATGACTTTAATAACTGCACTTTGCGGTACGTTATCAACGAGTTCAAACATGGTCTTTCTCCCTTTTTAGCGTGTGAGCACGGAGTTCCGCGCCCGGTTACTAAACTTAAAAATTACTTTGTATCCAGGTTTTGAGCCGCTCAACGAAACTGACCGGTGAGCGTTTGCGTTTTTTACCAACATCACTGGTATGTTGCGTAAATCCGTATTGCAGCAATCCGACACTGGTTGAATAGATCGGATTGCGCACGATATCTGTTAAGCCACTAATATCCTGGGGCACGCCCAGGCGCACCGGCATGTGGAAAATTTCTTCAGCCAGTTCGATAACGCCTTCCATCTTTGAGGTACCACCAGTCAGCACAATGCCCGCTGCCACCACGTCTTCGTAACCACTGCGTCGCAGCTCTGCCTGCACCAGCGTGAACAGTTCGTCATAACGCGGCTCCACAACCGCGGCAAGCTGCTGGCGAGAAAGATCACGCGGCGGCCGCTCGCCCACGCTGGGCACTTTGATAGTTTCGTCTTCACCCGCTAGTTGTGTCAGGGCGCAGGCGTACTTGATTTTGATTTCTTCCGCGTACTGGGTAGGCGTACGCAAGGCCATGGCAATGTCATTGGTGACCTGATCGCCAGCAATGGGAATAACGCCTGTATGCTTGATCGCACCCTCAGTGAAGATGGCGATATCCGTTGTGCCGCCTCCGATATCCACCAGACAAACGCCAAGCTCTTTTTCATCATCGGTCAATACCGCATAACTGGACGCCAGTTGCTCCAGAATCACATCCTCGACCTCAAGACCACAGCGGCGAATACACTTTTCAATATTTTGCACCGCGTTTACCGCGCAAGTAACCAGATGGACTTTAGCCTCCAGTCGCACACCCGACATACCCAAAGGTTCGCGAATGCCTTCCTGGTCATCGACGATGTACTCCTGAGGCAGAATGTGCAGAACTTTTTGATCCGCCGGTATGGCAACTGCCTGAGCGGCATCTATCACCCGCTCGAGATCCAGCTGATATACTTCCCGATCTCTGATCGCTACGATCCCGTGCGAATTCAAGCTTCTGATGTGACTACCGGCTATGCCAACGTAAACGCTGTGAATCTGGCAACCCGCCATCAGTTCGGCTTCTTCTACCGCACGCTGAATCGACTGCACCGTGGATTCAATATTGATCACAACACCCTTCTTCATTCCTCGAGACGGGTGCGAGCCAATGCCCACAATCTCCAGCACACCATCAGCATTGATTGCGCCGACAATGGCAACGACCTTTGACGTGCCAATGTCCAGCCCGACAACCATGCGATCCGTGTGAGTGCTCGCCATGTTATTTGCCCCCGAAATTATATGTGTATCGCCACAGCGCCAGGCCCGTCATCACGAACGGCCCTCGCGCCAGTCCACAGCAATGCCGTTGACGTAGCGGGTATCAACCTGTTGCACATCAGCAAACCGACTCTCCAGTTTTTCCCGATATACCAGTAAAAATCGCTTCATATTTTTGACGGGTTGTTTACGCCCGAGTCTCAGTTCTACCCCGCTGCTGGTTACACCCAGCCACTGCCCCTGCTTGTCGAGCATCAAATGCGAAAGCTGCAGGGGAGTATCCACCAACAGCTGAGTCATCAACTGATAGGCCTGCATGACCCCCACTGAGGCCGCTTTTGGGCCTTCCAGGGTCGGCAGCGACAGTCCCCGGGGAATGACCTCAGGCACAAAAATATCACCGCGATGATTAAGCAGGGCATTGCGTCCCCAATAAGCAATAGGCGTCTGCTCCTCAATGGTGACGCGCAAAGACCAGGGCCATTCTCGCTGCACGCTGGCTGACAGCACCCAGGGCTCGCGCTCAACACTTGCCTTGATGGCATCCAGATCCAGATTGAAATACCCACTCTCAACCAAGGGCGTGACCCGGCTCACCAACTGGGGCTGACTTACATGCTGGATATCGCCTGCAAAAGCGACCCGCTCAACCGATACTTCGGCCACAGACATCAGCACTGACAGAAAACCCGCAATGACGAGGCCCCCGCAGCCAAGCAGCAGCGTCGCACGCAGATAGGGAGCAAGGCGAGGTAACTGCAACGTACTCGCGCGGGATTTCCTGTTGCGCGGCTGCGCCCCGCGTTTTTTGCTCACCTTTTTGTTTACGTTCGCTTTCATAAGGCCTGCACCGCAATTGCCAGCACCAGATCCTGAAAACTCCAGCCTCTCGCCTTGGCGGCCATCGGCACTAAAGAGTGATCTGTCATACCTGGAATCGTGTTAACTTCCAGAAGCTGAAATTGTCCGTTACGATCGCGCATCACATCGACACGTCCCCACCCGCTACAGCCCAGACTGTCAAATGCCTGCAGTGCGAGCGCCTTTAACTGCTCTTCGCTGGAATCGGTAAGGCCGCTCGGGCAGTGATATCGGGTGGCGGATGATTGATACTTGGCATCGAAATCGTAAAAGCGGTTATTCGTTTCCAGGCGGATCGCCGGTAAAACTTCCCGCCCCACAATAGCCACTGTGTACTCTTCCCCCACCACCCAGCGCTCAGCGAGAACCGTGCCGTAGTCACGCGCTATTGCATAAGCGTCCTTAAGTTCAGCTGCACTGGCAACACGCGCCATGCCAATGCTTGAACCTTCAGTGCTCGGTTTCACAATGCATTCACCCAACCTGGCGAATTCATCATCCAGATCAGAGCTATCGTCCAGCACTACAAATTCCGGGGTAGGCAGACCCGCTCCCAACCAGAGCAATTTGCTGCGTCGCTTGTCCATCGCCAGTGCTGATGCCAAAACACCACTACCGGTAAAAGGTATTCCCTTGGTTATCAAAGCCCCCTGAACGGTACCGTCCTCGCCGCCAGGACCATGCAAGGCAACAAAAGCCAGTCCGTAATCCGACAACTGTTCCAACCAATCGGGTTCAGCCGTATCCAACAAGGAACTGCTAATACCAGCGGTCATCAACGCATCCAATACCGCCCGACCCGATCGCAGCGATATTTCGCGCTCCGACGAATGTCCGCCCGCCAATACCGCAACCGGGCCCGTCAGACCTTCTTGCAGTTGTTTGTTTAAAGGCGTTTGCAACTCATTCACTCCTGCCACCCACTATTGGCTAATTGCTGCGCAATCGCACCGATATTGCCCGCACCCTGTGTCAGCACGATATCGCCCTTGCGTACAACAGATTTCAGAGTAGCTAGCACACCGTCAATATCTTCAACGTAAATCGGGTCAAGCTTACCAAGCTGGCGAATGCTGCCACACAAACTTCGAGCATCCGCTCCCGGAATGCAGTTCTCGCCAGCCCCATACACGTTCAGCATGAGCAGCATGTCGACTTCCGACAAGACGCGGACGAAATCATCGTAGAGATCACGTGTGCGTGTATAGCGGTGAGGTTGATAAATCATCAATAAGCGACGTCCGGGCCAGGCCTGCCGCGCTGCCTTGATCGTCGCCAGCACTTCGGTCGGATGGTGGCCATAGTCGTCTACAAGCATCGCGCTGCCATCAACGACCGACTGCTCCCCGTAGAGCTGGAAGCGTCGACCAACACCTTGATAAGACTCGATACCACTACAGATATGCGCCGCGCCAATGCCCTCGTCAGTCGCAACAGCGATTGCCGCTGTGGCGTTGAGTACATTGTGGATACCAGGCTGATTAATCGTCAGACTCAGGACGTCTCCCTCACGTTTGCGCACCACATCAAAATGCGATTTCAGGCCATCTTCACGCACATTTTCAATGCGGAAGTCGGCATCCTCGCTCAGACCGTAGGTGAGCACCTGCCGCGATATGTTCGGCAACAATTCCCGCACTACACTATCGTCAATACAGACAACGGCGATGCCATAAAAAGGCAGGTTGTGGAGAAACTCAACAAAGGTTTTCTTCAGCCGTTCGAAATCACCGCCGTAGGTGCCCATGTGGTCTGCTTCAATATTGGTAACGACCGAGACCATTGGTTGCAGGTGTAGAAAGGAGGCATCACTTTCGTCAGCCTCTGCCACCAGGTAACGG
Organism: Litorivivens sp.; assembly: GCA_041619575.1. Lineage (GTDB taxonomy): Bacteria > Pseudomonadota > Gammaproteobacteria > Pseudomonadales > Spongiibacteraceae > Litorivivens. The sequence continues at coordinate 33,997 of JBFKDP010000004.1, read as the reverse complement.
CTCTCTCCCAGCTTGGCGTTGGCGCCAGCACTATTAACCTTACCGCCAATAACAAAGGTAGGATCCAAACCGGCATCGGCAAAAATGCTGGTAATGATACTGGTTGTCGTGGTTTTACCATGGGTCCCTGCTACCGCAACACCGTGTCGGTAACGCATAAGCTCCGCTAGCATTTCCGCACGTCGCACCACGGGAATACGTGCTTCGCCCGCTGCCTTAACTTCCGGGTTCGTGTGATCAACAGCACTGGATACCACAACTACATCGACGCCAGATACATTGTCAGCAGCATGACCAATAGCAACACGAATGCCATGTGCACGCAGTCCTTCAACTGTCACTGATTCGCGGATGTCAGAGCCCGAGACGGTGTAACCCAAGTTTGATAGAACCTCGGCAATGCCACACATACCCGCGCCGCCAATCCCAACGAAGTGGATACGCTTAACCCGTCGCATTTCAGGCACGACAAATGAATCCTGCCTAGACATGGGCATACTCCAAACAATAATCAGCGGCAATGGCAGCGGCATCAGGCCGCGCAAGGCCTCGCGCAGCGACTGCCATCGCTTTTACATTTTCGCGACGACCTAGAGCCTGTCGTACTTTTTGCAGAATCAACTCCGCACTTAGGCCTGATTGCTCGATAATTTCGCCGGCTCCGTTTTTCTCAAGCCACCGCGCGTTTTCCCGCTGATGATCGTCAATCGCCGTCGGCAGAGGTACCAGCCAGGCACCTACGCCTGCAGCGGTCAGTTCAGCTACTGTCAGTGCGCCAGCACGGCACAAGACAATATCGGCCCAGGCATAAGCCTCAGCCATGTCCTCAATAAAGGCCTCCGCTTTTACATCGCTTTTTGATGCACTGTAACTTTCACGAATTGCCTCAATATGTGCAGGACCGGTTTGATGCCAAACTTTCAATTCGTCAGTCGCAAGCTTTCTAACCGCTTCGACAACGGCGCTGTTAATTGCCATCGCACCCTGGCTGCCACCCAGCACCAACAACTGCAGCGGTCCACTGCGCTGTGAAAAACGGGTTTCTGGCGGCGGCAATGCAGCGATACTTTCTCTGACCGGGTTGCCGATATAGCTGGCACGATTGCCCCCTAACGCTATCGGGTATCCCGTAAGAACGTTCTTCGCAAAGTGGGCCAATACGCGATTAGTCGTTCCCGCCACCGCATTCTGTTCGTGAATAATCAGGGGCTTGCGCAATAGCCATGCGGCCAACCCACCCGGACCGGCAACATAGCCGCCCAGTCCAATCACGCATACCGGATTGAGTCGTCGCATCAAGCGCAGCGCGGCCCAACAACTTGTTACTGCTTTCAACAATCCCTGCACACGCGCCAAGGTTCCTTTTCCACGCAAACCCTGCACGCTCAAGCAATGCAGATGAATACCGTTTTCGCGCACAACACGGGATTCGATTCCGCGCTCTGTCCCCAACCACTCAACCTTCACAGACTTTTTCTGCAAGGCCTTCGCTACAGCCAGCGCCGGGAAGACGTGCCCACCTGTGCCTCCAGCCATTATCAGAACGAGCGGTGCCTTACTTTGCATGGCGCCCCCCATTCTCGTAGCTGATCCGGGCAATCATTGCCATCATGACAACGCATACCAGCAAACTACTGCCGCCATAACTCATAAACGGCAGGGTCAAGCCCTTGGTAGGCAACAGCCCAATGTTCACACCAATATTGATGAAGACTTGGGCCGCAAGCATGATGGCGATGCCGTATGCGACGAAGCCGTTAAATGCCAGCCCGCGCAGTTCAGCATCGCGCGCGATGCGCAGAATTTTTCCAATCAACAGGGCAAACAATGCCAGCACCGCCATCGCACCGAGAAAGCCGAACTCTTCAGCCCAGATAGCAAAAACGAAATCAGTATGCGCTTCAGGTAAATAGAAGAGCTTCTGTACGCTGTTGCCGAGCCCCATCCCTGTCCATTCGCCCCGACCAAAAGCGATCAGGGATTGTGTTAACTGATAACCACTATTGAACTGGTCAGCCCAGGGGTCCGTAAAGGCCGTAAGGCGCTTCATGCGATAGGGCGAAATCATGACAGTCGCTACCAAGACAGCAACGCAGGCTGCAATCACGGCGAGAAACTGCGTCAGGCGAACACCCGCCAAAAAGAGCAATGCCAGAGCTGTACCAACGGTCACTACGGTAGCGCCGAAGTCTGGTTCCATCATTAGCAGAAGCGTGACTGCTGACACCACCGCCATCGGCTTAACAAAACCCGCAAACTTGCTTTTTACTTCTTCGTGACGGCGCACCAGATAACCCGCCAGGTAGAGCACAACAAACAGTTTTACTAGTTCAGATGCCTGCAAAGTCAATGGGCCGAACGCTAGCCAGCGACGGCTGCCATTAACCTCGCGGCCGATTCCTGGAATCAAGACCAGAGCCAGCAGTACAAACCCCAGCAAGAGCAGCAACCAGCTACCCCGACGCCAGGTATCCATCGGTACCTGAAACGTCAGTACTGCAACAACTCCTGCAAGTAACATATAGATGCCATAACGCTTGGCAAAGAAGAACGCGTCACCATACCGGCGGTCGGCAAACTCTATCGATGCCGAGGTCATCGCCACAAAACCAATCAACAACAGCGCCCACACCAAAGCAATAAACGTGCGATCAATTGCCGCGGAGGAAGTGACCTGATGCATTGTCTTAGCGCTCACGATGCACCTCCCGCCGAAAGGCTCGAAACCGCATCAGAAAAGCACTCTCCTCGGTGTTCGTAGTTCCGGAACATATCGAAGCTCGCGCAAGCCGGCGAGAGCAAAACCGCGTCTCCAGGCTGTGCATGGGAAAATGCGGCGGCCACAGCCTCGTCCATGGTACCGGTAATGCTCGAAGGCAATCTCGAATCGAGCATGTCATCCAGATCCTGCGCAGCCTCGCCGATAAAGACCGCGGCGCGACCTACCGCGAGAAGTGCGTCGATTACGGCACTCAGGTCAGCCCCTTTCGCCTGACCTCCCGCGATCAGAACCACTCGATACTTATCACCCAGACCTTCAAGCGAAGCGACTGCCGCACCGACGTTTGTGCCTTTGGAATCGTTGAAAAAATCCACGCCGTCTATGTGACCAACCCACTGACAGCGATGGGATAGACCAGCAAATTCGCGCAGGGCTTCAAGCATGGATGACATAGCCAGTCCGAGTGCGTGTCCCAGCGCAAGAGCGGCCAACGCATTGGCAACGTTATGCCGGCCCGCAATGCGCAGCTGCGAACACGGCATTAAAGCTTCATCGCCGAAGGCCAAGAAGGTTTCACCCTCAGACTCAAGCAATCCGAATTCTTCACGCCCTGCTTGCCCAAGCCCGAAGCGCCAGACTTTGACCTGTTCTGGCACCAGGGGTTGAGTCAACATATCGTCGCGATTTACAACAGCCTGACGACAGGCGCGAAATATTCGATGCTTCGCCTGGTGGTAGGCGAGCAGTGAGCCATGATGATCGAGGTGGTCTTCACTGACATTTAATACGGTAGCGACCTCTGCTTTCACAGTCGCACAACGCTCAAGCTGAAAGCTGGAAAGCTCAAGTACGTATAATTCTGGCTGACTGGACAGCAAATCCAGCATCGGGGTTCCCAAGTTGCCACCCATCGCAACACGCCTGCCATCACGGGCCGCCATTTCTCCCAGCAGGGTGGTCACAGTACTTTTACCATTTGAGCCGGTAATAGCCGCAAGGGGTGCCTGCATGTGCTGCACGAAGAGATCCAGATCTCCACTGATCTTGACCCCCGCTGCAATAGCCGCGGCAATGGCTGGCTCTTTCAGTGATACACCAGGGCTGACATAAAGCTCATCCGCTGCCGTAAATTGGTCGAGTGAAAACGCACCTAATTGCAGAGCGACACCCGGAAATTCCGAGCGGAAATCGTCCAAGCCCGGAGGCTGCTCGCGATTGTCAGCAACACTGAACGTCAAGCCCTTCGACTGTAAAAAGCGCGCGCAGGAAAGGCCGGTCACGCCCAGACCAATCACGATACGCTCTATGTCAGTTACTATCAGTGTCATACCTTCCTAACGCAGCTTCAGGGTCGCGAGACCTGTCAAAACCAGTACAACGGTAATAATCCAGAAGCGTACGATCACACGCGGCTCTGGCCAGCCTTTCAATTCGTAGTGGTGGTGTATCGGCGCCATTCTGAAAATACGGCGACCGGTTAACTTGAACGATGCAACTTGAAGAATGACAGAGACGGTTTCCAGTACGAAAATGCCACCCATTATGAAAAACACAATTTCATGACGAGTAATGACCGCAACAGTGCCCAGCGCAGCTCCCAAAGCCAAAGCGCCAACATCACCCATAAACACTTGCGCTGGATACGTGTTAAACCAGAGAAAACCCAGGCCTGCACCACCCAGCGCTCCGCAGAAAACAATCAGTTCGCCAGCACCAGCGACATAAGGAATATGAAGGTAACTCGCGAAATTAAAGTGACCGGTTAAGTAGGCAATCAGACCCAGTGCAGCACCCACCATGACCGACGGCAGGATCGCGAGCCCATCTAGCCCATCGGTCAGGTTGACCGCATTGCTGGAGCCGACAATGACAAAATAGGTAAGCAGCACAAAAAAGATACCCAGCTCAATCTGAACATCTTTAAAGAAGGGAATATAAAGTTGCGTATGTGCTGGATCACTGGCCATCATGTAAAGAAAAATAGCTGCAGCAAGGCCACCGACAGATTGCCACAAATACTTCCACCGGGCCGGCAAACCTCTGGGGTTCCGTTCAATCACCTTCCGGTAGTCATCAACCCAGCCCACTGCACCGAAAATCAGCGTCACGCCCAAGACTGTCCACACATAGGCATTCGAGAGGTCTGACCACAGCAAGGTGCTAATGGCGATTGCCACCAGGATCAGAGCACCTCCCATTGTTGGCGTGCCGGATTTACTGAAGTGGCTTTCCGGGCCATCATCTCTGACCGCTTGTCCAATCTGATGATAGTTCAGGCGCTTGATCATGACGGGGCCCACCAGCAGAGAAATTGCCAGCGCAGTCAGCACACCTAAAATGCCGCGAAAAGTGAGATATTGAAATACGGCAAAGCCGCTAAAGTACTGCGTCAGATAGTCGGCCAACAGCATTAACATGGCACGTTCCCCCGTCTTGCCTGATTGTCGGCTACTACTTGAACTACGACATCCATGCCAGCGGACCGGGAACCCTTAACCAGAATAGTGTCCCCGGGCGACAACTGCTCATCGATCCCCTCAATAAGTACGTCTCTGTCTGAATAGTGCGTCGCATTCACACCAAATGCCTCTGCCGCAAACCGACTGTGTTTGCCGCAGGTAATAACACGCTCGATTCCGGCTTTCGCGGCGTACGCACCAACGTCGCGATGCATATCCTGAGAGTCGGGTCCGAGCTCAGCCATATCACCCAGCACCAGAACACGTCGACCGCCAAAACTCGACAGCACATCGATCGCAGCTCGAACGGACTTGGGGTTTGCATTATAGCTGTCGTCGATGAGACGAATCTGCTCAAGCGCATGAATGAACAAACGCCCTTTCACCGGCTGAACACCGGCCAGACCCTTTGCAATCTGCGGCAGCTTCGCACCCACAACCCAGGCAGCAGCTGCAGACAGCAGTGCATTGGAAACCATTGCTACCCCCAGCACGGGCAAGGCCACCTGAATGTTCCCGTCTGGGGTGTGCAGAATAAAGCGAGTGCCCTCGGCATCGGCCTGAATGCCACTGGCGTAAAAATCTTTGCTGCCATCATCAAGGCTGACGGTAACGATCCGCCCCGCCCGGGTTTCAGCAAGCCATTGCCCGGCAAAAGGATCATCGCAATTAATCACCGCCGTACCAGATTCTGACAGCGCCTGATAGATTTCGCCCTTCGTGTCGGCAACCGCCTGCAGGCTACCGAATCCCTCCAGATGTGCGGGAGCGACATTGGTTATCAGAGTGACGTCGGGATGCGCAAACTGGCACAGGTATGCTATGTCGCCCGCCTTTGCTGCGCCCATTTCGATAATCGCCAACTCGTGTTCAGGCTGGAGTCGAAGCAGTGTCTGTGGCACGCCAATCTCATTGTTCAGATTGCCCGACGTCGCCAATACATTGTGGCTCCGCGCCAGTATTGCGCTCATCATTTCCTTGCAGGTGGTTTTACCGCAGCTGCCTGTAAGTGCTATAACCGGCCCCTTGAACGCACTCCTGTTCAATGCCGCAATCTGCCCTAGAGCCAATCGGGTTTCATCAACCACTACCTGGGGAATACCTTGAGATACCGGTCGCGATACGATGGCGGCAGCAGCGCCCCGCTCAACGGCAGCGGCCACAAAGTCATGACCGTCAAAGCGCTCTCCGACCAAAGCCAAATACGCACTGTCGCGCTCGATACTCCGCGTGTCGGTTGAAAGCGAAGTCACATGCACATTGGAGCCCCGCACCTGTCCGCCCGTGACTCGCGCTATATCAGCCAATGAGAGTGGCGCCATCATCTGTCCGCCCTCCGCGCCAGCGCCAAGCGCGCGCACTGCACATCACTGAATGGCAACCGCTTTCCTTGCAGTTCTTGATAATCTTCGTGACCCTTGCCGGCGATCACGACTAGGTCGCCCGCACTGGCAGCGTCGATTACATACTCAATAGCCCGTTGACGGTCCAGCTCGACGGTGTAGTCCGCAGCGCCAATCCCGGCAATAACGTCTTCTGCTATGGCGGCGGGTGCTTCATTACGCGGGTTATCACTGGTGATCACAAGCTTATCCGCATGGCTTTCTGCGGCCTGAGCCATCAGGGGACGCTTGCTGCGATCACGATCGCCACCGCAGCCAAATACACACCAAAGCACTCCGTCACAATGGGGGCGCAAACTGCCCAATACCTGCGCCAAGGCATCGGGGGTATGTGCATAATCGATTACAACCTGGACCCCATCCACAGGCGAGAGCTGTTCCAGGCGACCGGGCACCGGCCGCAAGCTGGCGAGCGAATTCTGGATCTGATCAACGCTAAAACCCTCAACGCCAAGCACTGCCACTGCGGCCAGAATGTTTTTCAGGTTAACTACACCACACAAAGTAGTTGCGAGCGCTATGACACCCCACGGGGTATGAATTTCGGCTTGGATGCCAGAGGCCTCGTAGACAATACTAACGGGGGTAACGTCAGCACTTTCCGACAGACCAAAGCTGACAACTTCAACACTCTCGCTAAGCTGCGCCCCAATCGATTCTGAAAAAGCGTCATCAGCATTCAGCACGGCGTGTTGCAACCCGGCCATCGTGAACAGACGCGCTTTTGCCGCTCCATAGGCCGCCATCGTGCCGTGGTAGTCCAGATGGTCCTGAGTGAGATTGGTAAAGACTGCCGTGGAAAAATTAAGCGCAGCAACACGGTGCTGACTCAAGCCGTGGGACGACACTTCCATAGCTGCCCACTTCGCGCCAGCGTCTCGCCATTGCCGCAACGTGGACTGAACATTGATCGCATCCGGTGTGGTATTGACTGCACCGGCTAGCTGATTCACCCGACCAGAACCCAAGGTACCGATCACACCGCAGGGCTGACTCAGCGATTCAAGCATTTGGGCAATGTAGTGGGTGACACTCGATTTACCATTGGTACCGGTTACGCCGATAACGGTCATGGCATGAGAGGGGTGCTGGTAAAATCGACCTGCAATTGCACTGACCTGCTCAGCCAGTTGATCTACAACAATTACCGGCAATCGCCAGCGGCTGACATCGCATGGCGCTTGGGCAATTATTGCCGCAGCCCCTTTCGCCACCGCCGCATCAATATAATCGCGCCCGTCACTCTGATGGCCTGCAAGCGCGACAAACACATCACCCGGCTGCACACGGCGGCTATCGAGCGCAATGCCCGACACAGGGATGGCTGCCATGTCGTCACTTAAGCCATCAAGCAAATCACCGAGCACGCTATGCATTTGTCCCATCAGCGCTTCCATCTCACACCGAGTCCGGTTTGGCGTTTGCTGTCTTTTTAGCAACCGCCTCCTCTATACCATCGGGCGCGACATTTAAAAGCCGCATCGCTTCTCCGGTTACCCTTGAAAAAACTGGTGCAGCCGCCTCCCCCCCGTAGTAACGGCCACTGCCCGGCTCATCAATGGTGACAACCGTCACTACACGTGGACGACTTACCGGCGCCATGCCCACAAACAACGACAAATAGCGATCATCGGCGTAACCTTCAGCGCCGATTTTGTGAACTGTTCCGGTTTTGCCCGCAACACGATAGGCATCAATCTGAGCTCGAGTGCCAGTCCCTCCAGGACGGGTAACTGACTCAAGCATTTGGGAAACTTGCGTGGCAATTTTCTCGCTGATAACACGCTGACTTTGCGCCTGTTCTTCACGTTGTATCAAACTCACCGGGCGCAACATGCCGCCGGAGGCAAGCACACCGTATGCCTGAGCTAACTGAAGTGCGGTGACGGACAAACCGTAACCAAAGGCAAAGTTGGCGCGTTCGATGGGCAGCCAATTAGGATGATTAGGTAATACGCCATTGCTCTCACCGGGAAAACCACTGCCGGTAGACCGCCCCAACCCGATGCGCTGAAATACCTCCCAAACCCACTGTTCGTTTAGCACCAACGACATTTTGCTAATGCCAACCTGACTGGACTTTTTCAGAATGTGCTCAAGATCAAGGACGCCATAATTTACGGGGTCCACGAGCGTTTTCGAGCCAATGCGCACATAGCCCGGGCTGGTATCAATAACTGAATCCGGCTGATACTTCCCACTTTCGAGTGCAGCGACCACCGTAAAGGGCTTGACCGTCGAACCGGGCTCAAACACGTCCGTCACAGCGCGATTACGCAAGGCCGAGAGCGGCATGTCAGAGCGATTATTGGGGTTAAAACCAGGCTGATTCACCATCGCCAGAACTTCACCCGTATGGCTATCAAGCATTACCACTGAACCCGCTTTTGCCTGAGTGCGCTGCAGTGCGGTTTTCAATTCCTTGTAGGCGAGATACTGCAAACGCAGATCGATGGTTAAACGCAAATCATTGCCAGGCTCAGCAGGCTTACCGTCGTCCAGATCACGAAAAATATTGCCGTACAGATCCTTGAGCACCCGCTTGCTGCCAGGAGTGCCGCGCAACCAGTCGTTATAGGCTAGCTCGAGCCCTTCCTGCCCCTGATCGTCAATATTGGTAAAACCAAGCAGGTGCGATACCACCTCGCCGGCTGGATAGAAACGACGGTATTCCCGCTGCATATAAACACCGGGAATTGCCGCATTAAGAACTTTTTTCGCATCAGCCGGAGACATATGCCGGCGCAAATACACAAAGCGCCGCCCCGGCATCAAATTAATCTTTTCTTTGAGTTGACGGGAATCGACCCCTAACAGACGCGCCAGTTCAGGCAGCCGATCACTGAATCGAGATAATTCTTTCGGGTCAGCCCAAAGTGAAGCAACCGGTGTACTGACCGCTAAAGGTTCACCATGCCGGTCAGTAATCATGCCACGGTGGGCAGGTATGGCTTCCGTGCGAATGGTGCGGGCATTGCCTTGCCCCTGCAGAAATTCGCGACCACGATCATCGTTCAGAATCTGCAGATGCAAAGTCCGCCACACCAACAAAAGCGCAAGCGCGAGCAAGCCCAGCGCCATCACCATAAAGCGCCACACGGGAACCAACTGTTCAGTTTGCTTCGCCATGCACCTTAACCACTTGAAATGCTTCCTTTGTCGGCGCGACCATCATCAGACGCTCCGCTGCCAGCTGTTCAATCCGATCATGGGCTGCCCACGTACTGTGTTCGAGTAGCAAGCGCCCCCAGTCCTCGTCGAGTTGATACGCCTCTTTTTGCAGTAACTGCCACTCATTAAAGAGCTGGCGCGACTTATGGGAGCTGTAAATGACAGAGACCGCCGTTACTACCAACAGCACTGCAACGAACGCAGTGATCACGCCATTTCCGCCCTGCCGCGAATCCATCACTCTCATACCACCTAGGCCAGTCGCTCGGCCACGCGCATGACCGCACTGCGCGCACGCTGATTGGAGGCCAACTCTGTTTCGCCGGCCTTCACAGCCTTACCCAGAATTTTCATGCGACGCGTAATACTCTCTTCCCTCACAGGAATATACGCCGGCGGCGCATCGCCCCGGCTTTCACGTCGCATAAACTGCTTAACCATCCGATCTTCCAGCGAATGAAAACTGATCACCACCAAGCGACCACCAATTTTCAATCGGCTCACCGCCTTATCCAGGAAGACTTCCAGATCCTGCAATTCGTTATTCACGGCAATCCGAATTGCCTGAAAGGCGCGAGTTGCAGGATGTTTGTGTTTTTCCCAAGCCGGATTGGCCTCAGTGACGATCTTCGCCAACTGCAATGTTCGGGTAATCGCTTGCTCGCCGCGAGCCGCTATCAAAGCTCGGGCAATACGCTTGGCAAAGCGCTCTTCTCCGTATTCTTTCAGCACCCGAATGAGCTCGGCTTCACTCACGTCAGCCAGCCACTCGGCAGCACTCTTACCCTCTTCGGGATTCATGCGCATATCCAGCGCCCCGTCCTTGGTAAAACTGAAACCGCGCTCAGCCTCATCGAGCTGCGGTGACGAAACCCCCAAGTCGAGCAGGATACCGTCCACCTCTGACCAGCCCGCAGCATCCATAGCCGTATCAAACTGCGCAAAAGAACCCTGATACATCGACAGGCGGGAGTCACTATCGTGTAGAGCTCGCCCCACCTCTATCGCCCGGGGATCCTTATCGATACCCAGCAGGCTGCCACTATCACCCAAGCGCGAGAGAATGGCGCGACTGTGACCGCCGCGACCAAAGGTTCCATCGATGTATCGCCCCGCAGTATCGCTCACTAGCGCCTCCACGGCCTCGTGCAGCAGAACTGATAAATGCTCGCTCACTCTCCCGACCTACAGCGACAATGCGCTGACAGCTTCGGGAATCTCGCCATCCGGATCATCCTGGTCCACCCAGTTGTTCCAGAGCGATTCACTCCATAGCTCCAGTTTGTTGTTTTGCCCTACCAGCATCAGTTTTTTTTCCAGTTGGGCGTAATCGCGCAAGGTTTGCGGCAACAGCACACGACCATTACCGTCAAGCTCCAGCGGAGTTGCGTAACCCAAGACCAGACGCTGAATTCGGCGTGCCTTGGGGTTCATATTGGGCAACGCAGCAATTTTGGGCTGCAGCTCCTGCCATTCAGGCTCGGGGTAAACCAACAGACAGCGATCTTCAGTGTGCGCAGTCATCACCAAGCGGCCGCCACAGCAATCCACAAGGGTGTCGCGAATTTTGGCCGGAATCGCCATTCGCCCCTTGGAATCCATCGTGACATTGTTGCTGCCGGTAAACACTGTACAGCGCCCCCATGGTCTTATTAACCACTTATTTCCACTAAAAACCACTTTTTACCACTTGCGCACACTATAGGGACGAGATCAGAGGGGTGTCAAGGGAAAACCCTTGAAAATGTACTGATAAGTCAGTAATTTGCGGTAAAAATGCCGCTAATTGTCGCGATCTGGCGATACGCCCAAAGACACATTCTCAGCTAAATCAGAACAATAGAAAGACAAGCTCATGTAAACTCTTAAGAGTTTGCACAGGCTTGCGTAAAAGATGTGAAAGGGAAATAAGTTGAGCCGGTCTGTAAGCCGGGTTCTGTCGAGGACAGTCATTCATCTAGAGCCAGCGTCACCACTGGCTTCAAGCAGCCTACCCGAATCCACTGCGGGCCGCAGCGCTGGATTCCTATTTGGCCTTGCTCCGAGCGGGGTTTACCATCGCCACGCCTGTTACCAGCCGCGCGGTGCGCTCTTACCGCACCTTTTCACCCTTACCCGACATTGAGCCGGGCGGTATCCTTTCTGTTGCACTTTCCGTAGGCTTACGCCCCCCAGGAGTTACCTGGCACTCTGCCCTATGGAGCCCGGACTTTCCTCCCCCCGACCACCCTGAACGACTTCAGACCTCAACGAGACTGTAATCGCACCGGGTGGTCGGGCGGCGACTGCCCAACCGACTCAGGTGTAAGAATATACAGTAGTCTCAAATATTGCAAGCCTCTGTTCAGCGCTCGACAAATCCGGTAAAAGATCCACTAGACCTCGCAACGACACGGCTCATGCATGGACAAGACAGTGAAAATCGGGATGCTCGGTGCCGCCAGAATCGGCTACTTTGGTCTAGTTAAGCCGGCCAGTGAAATTGAAGGCGTTGAATTTTCAGCCATTGCTGCGCGCGATCCATCCCGCGCTCGACAATATGCAGACAAACACCATATAAGCACCGTGCATGCCAGTTATGAGGCACTGCTGGCGGACCCCGATATCGATGCGATCTACAACCCTCTTCCCAATGCGCTGCACTGCGAATGGAGCGTTAAAGCCCTGAACGCGGGAAAGCATGTTTTGTGCGAAAAGCCCATTGCCAGCAACGCCGACGAAGTTCGCCTGATGGCGGCCGCAGCCCACCGCAATGGCAAAGTGCTGATGGAGGCCTTCCACTATCGCTACCATCCACTGGCCCAGCGAATGTGCGAACTCACCCCAACCTTGGGAGACATCCGACACATCGATGTTGGCATGTGCTTTCCCCTGCCAATGAGGGATGACATCCGCTTCAACTACGCGCTTGGTGGAGGCGCGACCATGGATGTGGGCGCCTATACCTGCAATATCCTGCGCCTACTGGCATCAGCAAGTGGCAACGACGCCCTCGGCGAAGCACCTGAGCTGATTAGCGCCAAGGCAAAGTTGCTGCGCAACAACGTAGATAGAGCGATGTCAGTTGACCTGCGCTGGCGCAACGGCACCACAGGTCGCATTGAGAACTCATTGCTGTCCAGAAAACTATTTCGCATCAGTGCCAGAGTCGAGGGCAGTAAAGGCAGTCTTTATGTATTGAATCCCGTAGCGCCTCAAATCTACCACCACCTCACACTGACACTAAACGGAAAGAGAAGGCGCGAGCGCATCACTGGAAAAGCCAGTTACACCTATCAACTCGAAGAGTTTGTTCGACGAATCAGACGCGGAGAGTCTCGCAGTGACCTGAGTGACGCCATCGCCAATATGACACTGATCGATACTATCTACCGCTCTGCAGGACTCCCGCTACGAGGAAAGTGACCTTCATTAATCAGAGCTCCAGCCCAGCCTGGTAAAGCGCATTTTTTTTGAGTCCGGTGATCTGCGCGGCCAGCTGCGCCGCCTGCTTCAATGGCAACTCGGCGGCCAGCACTGACAGCACCCGTTTCGCCTCAGCCGGCAAACCAGTTTCATCGCTCACCTTGCCGCGAACCATCAGAACACATTCACCGCGCTGCTGATTCGGGTCACTGGCGATCCAGTCGCGCAGCTGCCCCAAAGGAAGGCGGCGCACTGTCTCAAAAAGCTTGGTCAGCTCACGAGCCAGCACTGCGGTCCGGTCTTCACCCATAACATCCGCCATCGCCGTCACCGTCTCCAAAACGCGGTGCGGCGCCTCGTAGAAAATCAGGGTGCGCGATTCATCCTTCAAGCCTTCCAGTACTTTGTTACGTGCCACTGCCTTGGCGGGTAGAAAGCCTTCAAAGCAAAAGCGATCAGAAGGCAAACCCGCAGCGCTGAGCGCCACAATGGCCGCGCAGGGCCCGGGAAGCGGGATGACGCGCACACCCGCGTGGTGGGCCGCATCTACAATGCGATAACCGGGATCCGACACGAGCGGCGTACCCGCATCGCTAATCAAAGCGACACTTCCCCCAGCCTCAAGCTTTGCCAGGATACGCTCCTGTACACGATCATCGCTGTGATCATGGTAGGCCACCAGCGGCGTGCCAATATCAAAATGTGCCAATAGTGGTTTACTGTGCCGCATATCTTCCGCAGCAATCAGGCTTACGGATTGTAGGACCTCTACCGCTCGCGGTACCATATCCAATCGGTTACCAATCGGCGTTGGCACGATATACAAGGCAGGTACCGACATAGACTCTCCAGCTTTCGACAATAGCGAGCGCAGACTAACAGTGGCCCTGAAGCAATGACAAGCCTTTATCAACTTGCGGTAATTTCCTTGGTTGCGGTTCTGACCGCCTGCTCGAGCACTCCATCCACCGAGCCGCGCCAACATCGCCCCTCTACCCAGCTCGACGATACGTTGAGTAGCAACCTCAGCCCACGCGAGCAAGTCACGGTATTACTGGAGCGCGCAGAAGCTGCCGAAATCCCCCTCAAACAGGAATACCAGCTCAGGGCAACCGAACTCCTCCTGCGCGAATTACAGAATGCCTTGGCCGAGGAACTGCTGGCAACAATTGACACTACCGTTTTACCCGCGGAACTGCAGGTTCACTACGCAGCCCTGTCAGCAAGGGTACTGCGTAACGAAGGTGAATTTCAGCAAGCGTTGACCGTACTGAACGAGGCCAAATTGCAGGATATGGTCCTGTTGGCTGAGCTGCCAAAGCAGCTCCAGATCAGCCAGCTGCGCGCATCGCTTTACGCCCTTGAAGGTATGCACTTGGAAGCGGCGCAGGAGCGTATTTATATTGATCCCTTACTCTCTGCCGACCAACAAAGGATAAACCGCGAAGGCATTTGGCATTCACTCAGCTATGTTCCCACACGCAAACTGATCGAAAGCCACAGCAATGCCAGTAATCGCGACTTTCTTGGCTGGCTTGAACTGGCCTCGATTGCCAAAGACAATCAGGGCGATATCGACACACAAGTCAGGCAGCTGGACGCCTGGATGCGCCGCTGGAGCAATCACCCCGCAGCAAATGAACTACCCGGCGGACTCGCTAACTTGAGCGCTATGGCGGCGGAAAAGCCGCAACAGGTGGCTCTACTGCTCCCATTCACCGGCAAGCTCGCCGCTCTGGGTAAAGCGATAAGGGACGGCTTCATCGCCACTTACCACCAAACCAGAACACGCGGCAATCCGACCCCGAACGTTCGCGCTTACGATTCAAGCAATGGCGAGAATATTGCTCAGCTCTACCAGCAGGCAGTGATGGACGGCGCGCAATTGGTTATAGGTCCCTTGCGCAAGGAAGTCCTCGAGACACTGCTTGACCAAGTACAGACCTTTAGCGTGCCACTGCTCGCGTTGAACCGGGCGCGCGGCGAGAGCTTCCCGCCGAATGTTTTCCAGTTTGCACTGGCACCTGAAGATGAGGCGGAACAAATTGCCGAAATTGCCGCCAACGAGGGTTTCGAGCGTGCATTGATTGTCACCCCCGCGAGCGACTGGGGACGAAATGTCGCCGATGCATTCAGCGCGCGCTGGCAATCACTGGGCGGACTGGTTATTGATCAGGTTGGTTTTAATGCGCAAGCCAACGATTATTCAAAAGTGATTAAAGACGCCATGCAATTGGATTTAAGTGAAAAACGAGCACAGAAGCTCGGCTGGTTGCTCGGCGACAACATCCAGTTTCAGCCGCGCCGCCGGGGCGACGTGGACTTCATCTTTCTGGTCGCCCGGCCACATGAAGCGTATGCCATCAAACCGCTGCTGGCCTTCCACTACGCCGGCGACATTCCCGTCTATGCTACGTCCCACATATACAGCGGGATTCCTTCCCCATCGAAGGATCGCGATATCGACGGTGTAAAATTCGTGGACACCCCCTGGTCCCTGAGTGAACAGGCCCCAGTCAAAACCAGTATTCTTAAAGAACTGCCACACAGCCGTCACTACCAGAAGATGTACGCCCTCGGAGTGGATGCCTATAGGCTCTACCCGCGCCTGCAGCAAATGGCGCAATTGGATAACAGTCGGGTTTACGGCGAGACCGGCAGCTTGCAATTGAATTTTGCAGGGCAGATAGAGCGAGAACTCCTGCTGGCTGTTTTCGAAGACGGCAAAGCCAAGAATATTCCACTGACGGATACGACACTGGATAAGGATATCCATGATCAGCAAATACCTGTTTCGCAACAAGACACGTTCAGCGCGCACAAGCCGGCAGCAGGGGGAGTGCGCTGAGCAAGCTGCGGCCATATGGCTTCGCAGGCAGGGACTGGTAATAATTGGCCAGAATTTTCACAGTCGCTTCGGCGAGATCGATATAATCGCCCTCGACCGGGAACACCTGGTCTTTATCGAAGTCAAACTTCGCAACTCAGACCACTACGGCGGCGCGGCAGTGACCGTAGATTCTAGAAAACAACGGAAACTGATCATGACCGCGCAGCACTACCTGAACAGCCAGTGGCACGGCGCAACACAACCACCTTGCCGCTTTGATGTCGTCACACTATCGCCCGGCAATGCCGGCCCGAAGATCAATTGGTACAAGGCAGCCTTCGAGCTGAACGACAACAATTACGATGTTTACTGAGCACGTCGCAGATATCTTTCACCGCCACATTGATGCAACCATGCGCTGCATTGAATCCCTCGCCGAGCCCATTGGCGAAGCCAGTGAGCGCATGGTCGAATGCATGCTATCCGAACACAAGCTTCTGTGTTGCGGCGATGGCGGCAATTCCCTGCAAGCTCATCAACTGGCCAGCAATCTGCTCAATCGCTTTCAGTACGAGCGGCCGTCGCTACCGGCCATCAATATCGCTGCTGACGCCATTGTCACAGCCTCAATCACCAGCGACAACGCTTATGGTGATGTGTTCTCGCGCCAGATACTCGCACTGGGGCAACCCGGCGACATCGCCTTTATCGCCTTTCAGGGTGATGGCTCAGCCGCAGTCGTCAAAGCGGTACAGGCAGCACATGAGCGCGATATGTCCGTTATCGCCCTGTGCAACAGTGAGAGTAGCGAGGCAAATTCACTACTCACGCCTCATGACATTGAAATCTGTATTCCCCATAATAACCGCGCACGGGTTCTGGAACTCCATATACTGGTTGTTAACAGCCTGTGCGAGCTTATCGATATGCAACTCTTCGGCTCCGAGGGCTAACGTGCGACCATTACTGCTTATCATTGTTCTCGCTAGCACACTTGTGACTGGCTGCAGTTCCATCATCAGCGCCACCTCAGACGGTCCAATAGAGGAAAATCCGGGTGAACGCACACTCGGCGCAGCCATCGACGACCAGATCATTGAAACGAAAGCCTTGGTCAATATTCGCGCCGCCCATCCGCAACTCAATAGCGCCAATGTCGATGTCGTGAGCTACAACGGCGTGGTTTTGCTGATTGGACAGGTGCCGTCCGACAGTCTGAGAGCACTGGCCGCGCAGACAGCCGCCAAAATAAAGCGCGTACGTCGAGTACATAACGAACTGCTGGTAACGGGCAAAACCTCCATGCTAGTGCGAAGCAACGATAGCTGGATCAGCACCAAAGTACGCAGCAAGCTGGCGCTGAGCGATAAAATTGATTCCGGCCGTATTCTTGTTGTCACCGAGAACGGCATTGTTTACCTGATGGGGATTGTTAACAATGCCGAGGCAGATATCGCCACAGACATTGCACGCCAAACCAATGGCGTGCAGCGCGTAGTGCGAGTATTCGAGTACTACTAGAAAAGGCTATTTTACGACTTTGAGATTTGGGCGGATCGGCACAACACTGTCGCCATCGTCACTCGGAGAATTGCCACTGCCATCGGGCGGCGTGTCGTCATCCCCCATTTCAAACAACATACCCTGCCCATTTTCACGGGCATAGATTGCCAGTACCGTCGAGACAGGCACCCAGACCTCTTGCGAAACGCCACCAAAACGTCCGCTAAAACTGAGCATCTCATTGCTGATGGAAAAGTCGACAACGGCAGTCGAGGAGATATTCAGAACGATCTGACCATCCTGAATGTAGTGTGTCGGGACGACCACTCCTTCCGCCAACGCATTCACCAACAGATAGGGCGTACAGTTATTATCCAGTATCCACTCGTAGATCGCCCGTAACATGTACGGGCGACTGGAGCTCATCGGTATTGGCGTATCGTTGCTACTCAAACAGCTGTAGTCGCCTTAGCCATTTCCCGTTCACGCTCGGAAAGGCTTTCTTTAAAGGAAGGTCGCTCAAACAGGCGCTCCATGTATGCCAGTAAGGGCTTGGCCTGTTTGGTATTGGGAATTTCAATGCCCATTTCCGGCAACCGCCAGAGAATCGACGCCAGGCAACAATCTACCAGCGTGAACTCGTCGCTCATAAAGAAGGGCTTTTCCGTAAACAGCGGCGCTATTGCCAAGAGATTATCCTTGAGCTCTTTGCGCGCTTTCTCCAGCGTCTTGGCTGCGCCACCTGCAAGTATCTGATCAACGAGAGCGCACCAGTCGCGCTCTATGCGATAGATATACTGCCGACTCTCACCACGTGCAACGGGATAAACCGGCAACAGGGGCGGATGCGGGAAGCGCTCGTCGAGATATTCCATCATAACCTTGGACTCATACAGAGCCAGATCACGATCAACCAGTGTCGGGAGACTGTTGTAGGGGTTAATGTCTGCGATTTCCTGCGGCAAATTGGCAGGATCAACATGGATGACATCAACAGTTACGCCCTTCTCGCAGAGCACAATCCTGACGCGATGACTGTAATGGCTATTAGCGTCAGAAAAGAAGGTCATGGTTGATCGCTTAGCGACAATCCCCATTTACTATTCCTCAAAATTACGTGGTTTCTTAACCGGTAACGTGGCCTAAAGCCGCGCTGTTCAATGTACGTCTTTCCAGTATTCGCGATTCAGCAAATAGGTAAACACGAAAAACAGGGCTATAAAGAGTAACACATATATACCTGTGTGCTTTCTTTTGGCCTGGATGGGCTCGGCAATATACTCCAGAAAGTTCACCAGGTCATAGACCACTGCATCATATTCCGCCGGGCTCATGCTGCCTTCACTCACCAGAGTGTAATCACCACAGGGATTCAAGGCCTTGCCGTCAGCATCAAAGAGCACATTCTCGCCGGTAAGCTTGTCACGCAAAATGCCACCATTGGCATCGCGTACCGGACCCGGTGCACATTCCTGCAGCCCCTGCAGCTCTTCCAGCACATGCGGCATGCCAACGTCCGGAAATACCCGGTTGTTTACACCGTAGGGGCGGGAATCGTCGGCATAGAAATTACGCAGGTAGGTGTATAGCCACTCGGGGCTACGCGCACGGGCAACCAAGGTCAGATCGGGGGGAGCGGCGCCAAAAAACTGTTTACCGTCCTCCGCAGACATCGAGCCTTCCATCAGGCTGCCAATCTTGTGCTCACTATTGAATTTCAGGTTGTCGCTGAACAACTCGACAGGAATACCCAGGTCGTCGGCTGTGCGTTGGTAGCGTGCATACTGAAGACCATGACAACCCATGCAGTAATTCATGTAGACCTTTGCACCACTTTGCAGTGATGCCTTATCAGTCACGTCAAACTCGACCTGATCGCAGGGCATCGTGCCACAGTCAAAAGCGCTCTCGGCACCGACCGCCTTCAGAGGAAGGATAGCCAGAGCCATAATCAGCAGGAAGGCACCAATAGAACCCCAGAAACCCATGCCGCCATCGCTGGTGGTTCGCTCCGGCACTGGCTTCGTCTTCTCGATACTGGTCCAGATGGGCATACCCAAGAAGAAGAGGAAGTAAATAACCGAGCAAACCTGCGCAAGAATGGTACGACCTTCAGTCGGCGCTTTAACACCCAAAACACCCAGAATGATAAAGGAGGCCGCAAACACCACAATGGCGATTTTGCTGAACATGCCTTTATAACGGATGGATTTGACCGGACTGCGATCCAGCCAGGGCAGTACAAACAGAATTGCCACGGACGCCGCAAATGCCACAAATCCAAGCAATTTGTCGGGAACAGCTCGCAGCACCGAATAGAAGGGCGTGAAATACCAAACCGGCGCTATATGCTCCGGCGTCTTCAGGCCATTCGCAATTTCAAAGTTGGCAAACTCGATGAAGTAACCACCCATCTCCGGCAGGAAGAAGATGATCGAGCAGAAGATAAATAGGAATACCGCCACGGCCTGCAGGTCGTGCACAGTGTAGTAAGGGTGGAAGGCTACGCCATCAAGCGGTACACCGTTTTCATCCTTGTGTTTCTTGATCTCCACGCCATCGGGGTTATTTGATCCAACCTCGTGCAGTGCCAGCAAGTGCAGGACTACCAGCGCCAACAATACGATGGGGAGCGCGACCACGTGCAGGGCGAAGAAACGGTTCAGGGTAATACCCGAAATCAGGTAGTCACCGCGTATCCACTGAACGATATCCTCTCCCACCACTGGGATGGCACCAAACAGCGAGATAATGACCTGGGCCCCCCAGTAGGACATTTGCCCCCAGGGCAGAACATAGCCCACAAAGGCCTCGGCCATCAGTGCGACGAAGATCAGCATGCCGAAAACCCATACCAATTCGCGGGGCTTTTTATACGAGCCGTAGAGGAGGCCGCGGAACATGTGCAAATAGACCACAACAAAGAAGGCCGACGCGCCGGTAGAGTGCATATAGCGGATCAGCCAGCCGTAATCGACATCACGCATGATGTATTCAACTGATCTGAAGGCTTCTTCACTCGATGGCGTAAAGCTCATGGTCAGCCATACGCCGGTCAGCAGCTGGTTAACCAGCACCAAGAGCGACAGCACACCAAAGAAATACCAGAAATTAAAGTTTTTGGGCGCGTAGTACTTACCCATATGGGTGTTCCAGGCACGCATGATTGGCAGACGCTCGTCTACCCAGTCTCGCAGACCAATAAGCATATTAATCATTACGCTGCCCCCTGATCGACGCCAATCACTATCACGTTGTCACCCTCGAAGGAGTACGGCGGCACAATCAGGTTGGCCGAAGCAGGTACACCTTTATAAACACGGCCTGCCAAGTCAAAACGCGAACCGTGGCAAGGACAGAAAAAGCCTCCCAACCAGGTCTCACCACCCATATCGGGTGTACCCACTTCCGGGCGATGCTTCGGTGCGCAGCCTAAGTGGGTGCACAATCCGACCAGTACCAGATACTCGGGCTTGATCGAGCGACCATCGCCTTCAATATAGGCGGGCTGCTCAGAAACGTCGGAAGAAGGGTCTTTCAGGTAGCTGTTCAGCGAGGAGAGTTCCTCTACCTGAGCGGGAGTTCGGCGCAGTATATAGACGGGCTTGCCACGCCATTCGACTACAACCATTTGACCCGGCTCGAGCTTGCTGACATCAGCTTTCACTGGAGCGCCAGCAGCCTTGGCTTTAGCGCTGGGGTTCCAGGAACCCACAAACGGAACTGCGACACCAACCGCACCTGCCGCACCCACTACCGAAGTAGCTGCAGTCAGGAAGCGGCGGCGCCCTGAATTAACACCGTCATTACTCATGACGTTTCCCCCATAACACAGAAAAGTCCAGGATGATTCAGGGATGGGAAAAGCAAACCTGAGTCAGAAATCAAATGGGTGCAAATAGTAAAGAAATTGCCAACTTGTGACAAGGCGAATCTCCCTGCAAGCCACGTATCGCACTAATTTCAAACTAAAAAAAACGCCCAGCTGACTAGGTCATCTGGGCGTTTAAAAAACCCTGGCAGGGACAGGTAGCGTCCCCGGCAAAAAGGCCTCCAGCCAATTAACGCTTGGAGAACTGTGGCTTCTTGCGCGCCTTGCGCAGACCAACCTTTTTACGCTCTACCGCACGCGCATCACGCGTTACGTAGCCAGCTTTACGCAGCGGACTGCGCAGATTCTCATCATATTCCATCAGCGCACGGGTAATACCGTGCCGAATTGCACCGGCCTGACCGAAGCTGCCACCACCGGCCACCGTGACTTTGATATCAAACTTGTCGACCAGCTCTACCAGCTCAAGCGGCTGGCGAACGATCATGCGCGCCACTTCGCGACCAAAGTATTGATCCAGCGGACGGCTATTCACGGTGATAGCACCGGAACCCGAAGAGATAAAAACACGCGCCGTTGACGTTTTGCGGCGGCCTGTTCCGTAGTATTGCGTAGCTGACATAAGTTTCAGATCCGATTAAATCTTGAGTTCTTGTGGTTGCTGTGCCGCGTGCGGATGCGACTCGCCGGCGTACACCTTCATCTTTTTGAACATGGCGCGACCCAGCGGATTGCGCGGCAGCATGCCTTTAACAGCGCGCTGCAATACACGCTCTGGTGCACGCTCGATCAGCTTCTCAAAGCTGAAAGATTTCAGACCGCCAGGATAACCACTGTGGTGGTGATACATCTTGTCGGTAGTTTTTTTGCCGCTTACAGCAATTTTTTCAGCGTTGATCACAACAATGTAGTCGCCGGTATCAACGTGAGGAGTGTACTCAGCCTTATGCTTGCCGCGCAGTCGTGTTGCGATTTCACTGGCCAGTCGACCCAGGGTTTTCCCATTGGCGTCAACAAGATACCAGTCACGCTTAACAGCGTCAGGATTTGCACTAAAGGTTTTCATTTATCCTGCCCCAATGGCCCGTACGTGAGAAAGAGCGCGAATACTACAGAACTGACCTTGCCTTTTCAAGCATTTATCAAGACCAGAAAGCAAATTTACTGACGGGCCTCAGGGCCGATGCTCCCGGGCCAGATATTCGAGTGATTGCATCTCCAGCAGACGACTGATTGTGCGCTGAAACTCGAACTCCAGCCGCCCCCCGGCGTAGAGCGATTCCAGCGGTACCGCCGCCGAGACCACCAGCTTTACATGACGATCGTAAAATTCATCGACCAGATTGATAAATCGGCGCGCCTGATCGTCATTCTTGGCACCCATCTCCGGAATATTACTAATCAAAACAGCATGATAGATGCGAGACAGCTCAATATAGTCATTCTGGCTGCGCGGCCCATCACACAGTGCAGGGAAATCAAACCAGACAACATCATCCGCCACATAGCGAGCCTTGATACTGCGCCCCTCAATATCCAGCTCAACATCAGCGCTTCCCGCCTCTGGCGACAACTTATCAAAGGAGTCGCGCAAAATCGCATCAGCTTTTTCATCGAGTGGCGAATGGTAGAGTTCTGCCTGCTCCAGCGTTCGCAACCGGTAGTCGACACCGCCGTCGACATTAACCACTTTTGTATGGGTTTTAATCAAATCAATTGCCGGCAGGAAACGTGCGCGCTGTAAACCGTCTCGGTAAAGCTCTTCAGGCACGATATTGGACGTTGCCACCAACACGACCTTGCGTGCAAACAACTGCTCAAACAGACCCGCCAGGATCATGGCGTCGGTAATATCGGAGACAAAAAACTCATCAAAGCAGATCACGCGTGCTTCGCGTGCGATCCGGTCAGCTATGACCGTCAAGGGGTTCTTCTCACCGGACAAGGCTTTTAAGTCACCATGGACCCGACGCATAAAGCGATGAAAGTGAGCCCGCATTTTGCGTTCAAAGGGCAGGCTTTCAAAGAAGGTATCCATCAGGTAGGTCTTGCCGCGCCCCACCCCGCCCCAAAAGTAGAGACCTTTGATCGGCGGACGCTCTTCCGAAAGAAAACGCCCCAACAGGCGCTGCACCAGACTACCTGCACGCTCTGTCTGCTCGGACTCGACCAGTTCGTCATAGAGACTCTGCAGACACTCCACGGCTTGACGCTGCGCGGCGTCCGCCGAAAAATCAGGGCGTTTCAAGTCTGCGTTGTAGCGCTGCATGGGTGTCGACATGGCCAGTCTCTTCAGTCCCGCCGGGCAATGAGGGCGCAACTTTAACGATAGCGGCACAATTTCGCAATTTTTGTCGCTCGATAGCTGCTCGGCACATGGCGAGCCGGTATACTGCTGGGGTCACATAGTGGAACTTACCGGAGAGTTTTGTGTACGAAACGCAAACCGTTGCCCTGATCGCCTTTTTGTCTGTTTTAGCGGGACTGATCGCTGGAGCCTGGATAATCAGCAAACTGTCGCCTTCACACCAGAACCGTCAAGCGCTGGAAAAGCATATACAAAAGCTGCAACGCCAGCAGCAGGACTATCAGGATCAGGTCAATCAGCATTTCAGTAAAACCGCTGAGCTTTTGAACCAGATGACCGAAAGCTACCGGGATGTCCACAACCATCTGGCCAACAGCGCCGCAGAATTGACCAGCCACGGTATCAGCCCGCTACAGGCTCTGCCGGAAGACCGACCCGTCATTCAGGGAGAGCCACATCGCACACCCGCCCAGCAACCGCTGGACTATGTGCCGCGCGCACCGGGACACAAAGGCGCTCTTGACGAAGATTACGGACTCGAGAAGAAGCACAAAAAAGACGAGGAAGTGACTGCACCAACGGGCCTGTAAGCATTCAGGCCGCTCGCCCTAGGCGGGATTATCGATATCGATAAACTGATGTTCAATCCCAAGCTGAGCGGCGAGCGCCTCACCCAGGGCTGACGCCCCGTAGCGCTCTGTTGCGTGATGCCCAGCCGCAATAAAATGCACACCCAACTCCCTGGCCTCATGAATCGTCTGCTCCGAAACCTCGCCTGTTAAAAAGCAATCGACGCCCAGCGCCGCAGCCTGCGACAGGTAAGACTGCGCGCCGCCCGTACACCAAGCCACGCGCTGCACAGGCACATCACCTACTGACTCCAGCAAGACCTCCCGCCCCAGAGCCTGCGACACCTGACGCGCAAACTCCCCTGCTGACACCGCAGCGGCCAGCTCACCGTGATTCCCAATGGGATGCTCAGCCTGCGGTTGTAGCCCACCCTTTACTGTCAGCCCAAGACGCCGTGCCAACTGCGCGTTGTTACCCAACTGCGGATGCGCATCCAGAGGCAGGTGGTAAGCCAACAGACTGAGCTCATTTTGCAGCAAGCGGCGAATACGACGCCCCTTCATTCCCGTAAGGCAGGGGTCTTCGCCTCGCCAGAAGTAGCCGTGATGCACCAACAGGGCATCTGCTCCGACCTCAATGGCCGCCTCAATCAACGCTTGCGACGCAGTCACACCGCTTACCAGACGCGAAACCTCCCCTCGCCCTTCCACCTGCAAGCCATTCGGACAGTAATCCTGAAATTTCTCCGGCTGCATAAGTACATTTGCCGCCGCCAGTAAATCCGAAAGTGCCACCGCCATTCGCCAATTCCCGCTTAATTCCAACCACGTTATGTAATAGTCTATGCCACGCTGTCATGAGAGGAAAACACAATGCTGCAAAACCTGCGCTGGGTGCTATGGCCATGCGTCATTGGTCTGATATTCGGGCTGACCGTTATCGCCCTGCGCCAGCCAGCCCCCGCTGCATCTCCCAAAACACCCGGCTATGCCAGCGCCTTTGAGCGAGCAGCACCTGCTGTAGTAAATATCTACACCAGCAAAATTGTTCGCCAAGAGCAGTCACCCTTCTTTGACGATCCGATCCTGCGGCACTTTTTCCGGCGCGGCAATCCCGCGGAGCGTGAAAAAGTAGAGCGCAGCCTGGGTTCCGGCGTGATTGTTTCAGAGCAAGGTTATTTACTGACCAACAACCACGTCATCCAGGGCGCCGATGAAATTCTGGTGCTGCTGCAGGATGGCCGACAGTCTATCGCCCGCCTGATCGGCACCGACGTCGAAACCGATCTGGCCATTCTGAAAATCGACCTGCCCAATCTCAGCCCGATCACGATCGGGAATACGGAGCAGGTGCGTGTCGGTGACATTGTTCTCGCCATCGGCAACCCCTATGGCTTTGGGCAATCCATGTCTCAGGGCATTGTCAGTGCAAAAGGTCGATATGGACTCGGCCTGAGTCAGTATGAAAATTTTATCCAAACCGATGCTGCCATCAACCCTGGCAACTCGGGCGGCGCATTGGTGGACCATCAGGGCCACCTGATTGGCATCAATACCGCCATCTACACCAAAAGCGGCGGCTCTATGGGTATTGGGCTAGCCATTCCCGTCGATCTCGCGCTGCGCACGCTCAGCGATATCACCGAGTATGGCCGCGTGGTACGCGGCTGGCTTGGCCTCGAAGTCAAAGCCCTAGATCAGCAGGGTAATGGCGTTGTCGTCAGCGCAGTCATGCCCGGCGGGCCAGCGGCCAGCGCCGGCTTGCGTGTTGGAGACATCATCTACACGATTAACAAGACCCCGGTCGGCGACGGCCACGCGGGCATGAATGAACTCGCAGTTACACGTCCCGGTGATAAAGTGACGCTGAAGGTTGGCCGCGGTGGACGCCAGGGGGAAGTAGAGGTTGTCGCGGGCATCAGGCCGACACCCGCCAGTGGTTAATCAGCCGGCCGTAGCGGCCAGCGCAGCCTGAAATGTCGCCAGAAGACGCTCATTTTCGGCCGGTGCACCCACCGTAAAGCGCAGGCAGTCACTCAGCATCGGGTGAGCACCATCGAGACACTTGATCAACACGCCCTGCTCTTTCATATGTGCATGTACCGCCCGCGCCTGGGCACAGCGCAAGAGCAAGAAGTTGGCATCACTGGGCCAAACCTGCACATCAGCAATTTCCTGCAAGGCACAGTAAAGCGCTTCGCGCTCTCGCCGAATGTCACGCGTCTGGGCCATCAGCACATCATAGTGATCCAGGGCGAACTCCGCACTGAGCTGTGTCAGCACATTGATATTGTAGGGCAAGCGCAACTTGTCCAGCTCCTGCAACCACGCGCTATGGCCTATCAGGATACCCAGGCGCAACCCCGCCAATCCGACCTTGGAAAGCGTGCGCATCACCAAAACATTAGGATGGGACAGCAGCTCGAGATGATCAGCATCAGTAAACGCTGTATAGGCTTCATCCAGAACCACCAAACCCTCGCTGGCCTCAATGATCGTTCGTACGCGATCGGCACTGAACAGATTCCCTGTTGGGTTATTGGGCAAAGCCAGGAATATCAGGGCGGGCTGATCCCTTTCAATCAACGCCAGCATGGCCGCGAGGTCGAGATCAAAATTTTCGTCCAGCGGTACACCCGCGTAACGCATTCCAGTAAACGTAGCGATCATGCGATACATGACGAAGCCCGGCTCGGGCGCCAGCAACATGCGGTCTGGCGCAGCCAGTGCCATAGCCAACAGCTGGATGATTTCATCAGAGCCATTACCCAGTAACAGCTCGCAGCCCTCGGCAATCCCCATCGTCTCCCGCAAACGCGCCTTCAGGGCAGCCGCGCTGGCGTCAGGGTACCGGTTAAGCGAAGCACCCTGGAGCCTTTGCTGCCAGTCAGCCACCATGCTCGCAGGCCAGGGATAGGGATTCTCCATCGCATCCATCTTCAGCAGACCATCGGATGAGGGCACTGCATAAGCCTGCAAGGCGCGCACTTCCGGGCGAACCCAACGTTCAACCAGTGAGCGTGGATCAGTCATGATCGATTCAACATCCTTTATTTTTGCGGCCAGCGCAATTCCGCAGACAGGGCATGCGCCGTCAGGGATTCGCTGCGCGCCAACACAGAGGCCGTCTTTCCCAGTGCCGAGGCTTTTTCCGAACAGCGAATGAGCGAGCTGCGCTTTTGGAAATCATAGACCCCCAGGGGTGAGGAAAATCTCGCCGTACCCGAGGTTGGCAGCACATGATTGGGGCCTGCACAGTAATCACCCAAAGCTTCCGGCGTATGGCGCCCCATAAAAATCGCTCCGGCGTGACGAATACCCGGCAAAAGTAACTCGGGATCATCCACCGACAGTTCAAGATGCTCCGGGGCAATCCGATTAATGAGCTCAATTGCTTCAGCATCGTTCGCCACCTGAATCAGGGCGGCACGCCGCGAAAGTGACGCCTCGATAATCGCGGCACGCTCCAACGTCGGTAGCAGCCGCTGAATACTCGCCTCGACCTTATCGAGAAATGCGGCATCCGGGCTCAGCAAAATTGATTGCGCGTCTTCATCGTGTTCGGCCTGCGAAAACAAGTCCATCGCGATCCAGTCCGGATCGGTTTTACCATCACAGTAGACCAGTATTTCTGACGGACCTGCGACCATATCCAGCCCCACCTGACCAAAGACCTTGCGCTTGGCTGTGGCTACATAGATATTGCCCGGCCCCACGATTTTATCCACTCGCGGGATGGTTTCGGTACCATAGGCCAGCGCAGCGATTGCCTGGGCTCCACCAATTCCGAAAAGCCGGTCTACACCTGCAATCGACGCTGCCGCGAGCACGGTCTCATTAACAATTCCTTCCGGCGTGGGTGTCACCATAATCAGCTCGCCAACGCCGGCAACTTTCGCGGGCAAGGCATTCATCAATACCGATGAAGGGTAAGCAGCTTTCCCCCCCGGCACGTAGAGGCCAGCACGATCCAGTGGACGAATTTGCTGTCCAAGCAGGGTGCCGTCATCCTCGGTATAGGACCACGACTCCTGCATTTGATGCTGGTGGTAAGTGCGCACACGCTCAGCAGCATGCTCCAATGCGGCGCGAAGGTCATGGGCAATGCTATCCCGGGCCTTATCCAGTCGCGCCTTTGAGAATTCCAATTCAGCAATACTGCTCGCGTTTACTCGATCGAGTTTTTGGGTGTAAAAGAGCAGAGCCTCATCGCCGCGCTGACGTATGTCATCAACAATGGTGTCGACCGTCGCAGCCACTGCAGCGTCGGAAACTGAATCCCAGGCCAGCAGCTGCTCCAGGGCCTCAGCAAAGCCTTGCTCCCCCGCCCTGAGGCGCCGCACTGCCCTAGGCATTAGCAACCTCCCGCGCAGTAACGGCCTGACGTAACTTTTCAACCACATCGCTAATTACCTGATGCTTGCGCTTCATGGCACTCGTATTCACCACCAGCCGCGAGCTGATATCGGCAATCGTATCTACCGGCTCCATGCCGTTGGCGCGCAGCGTATTGCCAGTGTCGACGATATCAACGATGACATCGGCGAGATTCATCAATGGTGCCAGCTCCATAGCCCCATACAGTTTGATCAATTCAACCTGAGTACCCTGTGCCGCAAAATACTGCCGTGCCACGTTCACAAACTTGGTGGCCACCTTGATCTTGCCCTGCGGTATGGCACTGTTGCGCATGGTGGCCGTCATCAGGCGGCAGCGCGCAATTCCGAGATCCAGTGGCTCGTACATCCCTGCTGCCCCATGCTCAAGCAACATATCCTTACCAGCCACACCGATATCCGCCGCACCTAACTGCACATAGGTGGGTACGTCGGTGCCGCGAATGACGACAAATTGCACATTGGGCAGAGTAGTGTCAAAAATCAGCTTGCGACTTTCGGAAATGTTTTCAAGCGGCTCAATGCCCGCCTCAGCAAACAGCGGCAGCGTATCTTTGAGAATTCGCCCCTTGGTGAGCGCAATCGTAATTTTTTCCATAACTTGGTCCGCTATTCTGCCAGGCGCCTTATGTCTGCACCCAGCAGTTGCAATTTCTCCTCGATACATTCGTAGCCGCGATCTATGTGGTAGATCCGATCAACACAGGTCTCACCTTCGGCGACAAGACCGGCAATAACCAGGCTGGCCGAGGCGCGCAAATCACTCGCCATCACCGGCGCCGCGCGCAACTTGTCGACCCCTTCAATAATTGCCGTATTGCCTTCAATACTGATTTGCGCGCCCATGCGGTTCATTTCATGGGTTTGAATTAAACGGTTTTCAAAGACGGTTTCCGTCACCCGGGCACTGCCCTGAGCAATGGCGTTCATCGCGGTAAACTGAGCCTGCATATCCGTTGGAAAACCGGGGTAAGGAGCGGTTTTGATATTGACCGACTTAGGCCGCCGACCATGCATATTCAGTTCAATATAATCCTCGCCTACCGATATCTCAGCACCGGCCTCTTCAAGCTTCGCCAGCACCGCCTCCAGATGTTCGGCCTTGGTATCCTTGACCTTGATACGCCCGCCTGTCACCGCCGCCGCCACCAGATAGGTACCTGTTTCAATACGGTCCGGCATAACTGCGTAGTCGCAGCCCTTGAGCCCTTCCACACCCTCTATCACGATGGTATCACTGCCGTGGCCGGTAATTTTTGCGCCCATGGCATTCAGGCAATTCGCCAGATCAACCACTTCCGGTTCACGGGCAGCATTCTCAATGACTGTGCGACCATCAGCCAGCGTCGCCGCCATCATGATGTTTTCGGTACCACCAACGGTTACCATATCCATAAAGATATTGGCACCTTTAAGGCGACCATCCCGGTAGGCGTGTATATAACCCTCATCAACCTCGATGCGCGCGCCCATCGCTTCCAGCCCCCGCAAGTGGAGGTCTACCGGGCGACTACCGATAGCGCACCCACCCGGGAAGGAAACATGGGCCTCGCCGAAGTGGGCCAGCAGCGGGCCCAAGACCAGAATTGACGCGCGCATCGTTTTCACCAGCTCATAGGGCGCAGTCAAGTCAGTAATCGTTTCCGCATGCACTTCAACACTGAGTTTTTCGTCAATAATCAGCTCAACACCCATGCAACGCAGCAACGCTATCATGGTGGTAATATCGTGCAGGTGCGGCAGATTACGAATGGTAATTGGCTCGTCACACAAGAGCGTGGCAGCCAATATCGGAAGTGCGGAGTTTTTCGCTCCAGAAATGCGGATTTCACCATCGAGGCGCTTGCCGCCGCGAATCATCAGCCGATCCATGAGATTCCCCAATTTTAAAAAAGTGGCCGGAGACTGCATTCGCCCGCCCCGGTCGTTGACCCAGCAGGACTTAGCGCTGAGCCTCTTCGCTCGTTTTCAATGTCATATGCACGGCGTGCACAGAGCCATCGGCTATCCACTCATTGAGCGCGGCATAGACCATCTGCTGGCGTTTGACCGGCCGCAGACCTGAAAACACCTCACCGATAATGCTCACATGGCAGTGATTACCTTCAGCAGAGGCGTCTATTTGACAGTCGGGGAATTGCTCGACCAATCGCGTTTTAATGTCTTCAATCAACATACAGCAGCCCGAAACCCATTGAATTCAGGCCGCGAATTGTACGCAATTGGCCGGGCGAAGGCTATGTTGGTGGCAGCAGATTCAGTCTTTAGCCGCTACGCCGGTCTCGGGCTCGACTGTCCAATTATCAATCACCTGATCGATGTCGCCATTATAGCGGCGCACAGCTGACGAAAACTGGCTCTGATAGGTTTTACCCAGGTTAACCCCTTCAATGCTGACATTGCGTAGTTTCCAGCCGTCGCGGCCTTCCTTGAGCTTGTAAAAGATAACGTATGGCTGGGGTGAATTACCGTAAATATGCTGCTCAATGTTGACGCTGCCTTCCAGATCCGCATTTTCAGACAGGGGCAGTACTTCAATTCGGTTGCCATCAAAAGCCAGCAATCCTTTGGCATAGGTGCGAATCAGTCGATCGCGAAAAGTTTGGGTAAAACGCTCAACGCGCTCTCGGAACTTGGCCTTTTCAGCATCAGATAGGCTGTCGTAGTAGCGCTTGCTACCATACTTACCCATGACACCACGGGCAAAGCTCGGAAAATCAACCACTTCACCGAGAATGGTCTCGACCTCGTCGTAAAATCGCTCAGGATCCTGATCGACGTAACTGCGCGCCTCTTCGATCACCTTGGTAACCCGCGTTGTGGTGTCAGACACCACCTCATAGGGGCCCCGTTCTTCGGCATAGGCCGTTGCACTGGCTACGACAACCCACAGCGCCGCCAAAAGGATGGCAGGAATTCGTTGCAACATAACTTGGTAAGCTCCTGGCTCGTTTATCGGGTAACTCACAGCACCAGCACACGCTGCCCTGAAGGGATCCGCTCTGACACACTCTCTGCGCCAGCTGGTTTACTGTAGACAGCAATCTTGGGGCAAATGCTCCCTGAATGCGCCTATCAATTTATGACAGGGCCTCTTATCATATCGGCCTATCGCCCCCGGGTGGTAGCCTAAACCGTATAAATGATTGTGACTAAAGCGAAAACATAGCATGCCTGTGGACTATCTGAACTCGGCAAAACGAACCATCGCCATTGAAAGTGCCGCTGTAGCAGCCTTGACCGAGCGCATTAACGAGCAGTTTTCCCGCGCCTGCGAGCTCATGCTGGCCTGCGAAGGGCGGGTCGTTGTCACCGGCATGGGCAAATCCGGCCATATCGGCAAAAAAATTGCTGCAACGCTGGCCAGCACCGGGACCCCGGCCATGTTTGTCCATCCGGGCGAGGCCAGCCATGGCGATATGGGAATGATAACCAGCAAAGACGTGGTGCTGGCGCTCTCAAATTCCGGCAGTACAGCTGAAGTCGTTACCCTGCTCCCCCTATTGAAACGCCTAGCGATCCCCCTTGTTGCCATGACCGGCAAACCAAGCTCTGATCTGGCCCAGGCTGCCGAGGCCCACATCGATGCCAGCGTAAGCGAGGAGGCCTGCCCACTCGGCCTCGCACCGACGTCCAGCACCACCGTCTCTCTGGTATTAGGTGACGCACTTGCAATCGCCCTCCTAGAAGCCAGAGGGTTTACCGCAGAAGACTTTGCTTTCTCACACCCCGGCGGCGCACTGGGCCGCAAACTTCTATTGAAAGTCGAAGATATCATGCACACCGACAATGAAATTCCGAGGGTTGCAAGCGGTGCGAGCCTGAGTCAGGCATTGCTGGAAATGAGCAGCAAAGCGCTGGGCATGACCACCATTCAGGACGACCAAGGCAGCCTGATAGGGCTCTTTACCGACGGCGACTTGCGCCGCACCATTGACCACGGAGTGGATATTCAGGGGGCTGTGATTGACGAGGTGATGACCCGGGATCCCCAGCGAGTCAGCCCGGGCAAATTGGCTGCGGAAGCCCTGCATATCATGGAGGAACGGAAAATCACTGCCCTCATCGTCGTTGACGAGGCCAACCACCCCGTCGGCGTACTGCACTTACACGACATTCTGCGCGCCGGCGTCGCCTGAGGCATCATCGACATGCTCGATATTATCAACAAAGCAAAAGACATTCGCCTGCTCGTCACAGACGTGGATGGTGTCCTGACCGATGGAAGCCTGTATTTCGGCAATAGTGGCGAAGAGATCAAGGCCTTCAGCATCCTCGACGGACTCGGCATTAAATTACTGCGAGACACCGGCATCGATACCGCCATCATCACCGGGCGGGTATCAGAGCTTGTTGCCCGACGCGCAAAAGAACTAGGCATCACACTCATCTACCAGGGGCGAGAGGACAAACGTACCGCGCTGGAGGAACTCTGCGAGGATTTGCAGCTCCCACTATCTGCAGTGGCCTATATCGGCGACGACCTGCCCGACCTTGGCGCGATTCGCGCGGCAGGCCTCGGCGTCGCGGTGGCCAACGCCCACAGCTTTGTTGCACAGCACGCTGACTGGCAGACAAAGCAGCAGGGCGGCTCCGGGGCCGTGCGCGAAACTTGCGAATTGATAATGAAAGCCCAGGAAACTCTGGTCGCCAGCTGGGAGC
The DNA here is from genome assembly GCA_041619575.1 of Litorivivens sp. Classification (GTDB taxonomy): domain Bacteria; phylum Pseudomonadota; class Gammaproteobacteria; order Pseudomonadales; family Spongiibacteraceae; genus Litorivivens. The sequence goes on along the minus strand of JBFKDP010000004.1, from coordinate 736 downwards.
GCTTTTTGTAGGCCATGAGCAACAAATCGAACCGCACACTGGGGCCGGCTTATATTGGCGCCGCCATCGCCGGTCTCGCGCTGCTTATTTTTTCGGTCACCGAATACGGCGAGAGTGGAAACTTGAGCGTAGCCGATAGCGATCTCAACAATTTGCGGCAGTTGGACTCTTACCTGTTGCAACCCAGCGGCACTACGTACAACAAACATGGCGACATCGCCTATCGCTGGCAAGCCGAGAGAGCCAATCGCCAACGCGATGGGGCCGTTGTGCTGCTGTCACCCATCTATCTTGGGCAAAAAGCCAATCAACATAACTGGACCGCTGTCGCCCAGCAGGGTATTTTGGCCGCCGATGGCCAGCGGCTGCAGCTGGAAGACAAGGTCGTGATCAAAGATTTTTTTCATGAAGCAAAAATAGAAGCGCCCGCGCTGACACTCGATATGGGCAACAACCAATTGTACACAGAGCAGCCGGTGCGATTTACCAGCCCCGATGCGTTGACGACGGCTAGGGGAATGCGTGCATCGCTGGACAGTGAGCGCCTCGAGTTCCTGGCGGATGTAAAAGGTCGATATGAAAGCCCCTGAATTGCCAATGCGCGGCCTACGCGCTGTTTTAGCCAGCCTAGCCCCCTTCGTACTGGCTGGCACTGTGCTCGCGGCTCAAGCGCCAATCAATATCAGCGCCGACCGTGCCACCTATGAAGGCGGCACCGGCATCTATGAAGGCAATG
>JBFKDP010000003.1:0-41677 GCA_041619575.1 Litorivivens sp. | reverse complement strand
CCCTCACAGCCATTAGTAGTCCCAGGAAAATTGGGTATATACCGAGCGAGGCGCTGACGGAGCGCCTGCAACGCTCCCCCTACCAACACCCCACTCCTTTCGAGCATTACATCGTGTATATTTTGGCGTAATTCGATCCGTTCTAGATCAATCCGCCCCGAGCTAAAGCAGGGCTTCAGCTTCAAAGGAAACGCCACACATCAACATCCTCATAGATCGTTTATATCGCACCCGGTAGTTCAGGGCGAATTATGTATAACCTGACGTTCAATCCAGCGATTGAATGAATTCATTGTCTTGTCGAAAGCGTCAAGTGCCGGTTCATTCAAGTGACCATGGGCAGTACCGGGTTCGGGTTCAATTACCACGTCAACACCGGCATCGCGCAGATCGTCTGCAAATGCTTCGCCCCAGGGTCGCAGTGGATCAGCCTCCCCTGTAATCATTATCACCGGCGGGAAATGTCGCAGCTCGGCGGGATTTGTAAAAATCAAACTAACCAGATCAGGATCTTTCGAGCCGACAAAACATTCCGAAGCACGCTTAATGGCACGGTCCGCAACCAACTTTGACAACCAACTCCCGACTTCCGCCCGGTCGTTCGGTCGCCCGTGAACAAGCGGGTAGGCAAGCACGAGGCCCGCCGTCGCAGGCAAACCATCACGGTTATTCCACGCCACCGTATTGACCGCCAAATTTCCGCCCGCACTGGCTCCACCGACAAAGATCCGGTCTTCAGGAACACCACGGGTAATCGCCTCTACCAGCAAACGCCGAAAGCCTGCCTGCCCATCCCGAATAGGTGTCGGATAACGAACAGCAGGCTCTCCGTTCCATTCCTCCGCCTCGCAATCCGGCGGGACAAGACGATAGTCTAGGTTCAGCACCAAAAGTCCCGCGTGTGCGAAAGCTCTGGCTACCGCATCACCCTCAGGCATATTCATGGAACCCGAGATAAAGCCACCGCCATGCATCCAGAGCACTGCTGCAGTGGGGGTGACTCCCGGCTTCTGATAAAGTCTTGCGTCAATAGAGGCATCACCCACGACGATACGAATATCTTCCGTCAGCAAGTGGGGATCCGGTTCCGGCGCAGGTATATCGGCATTTCCAACAAGCACTTCGCTTCCAATCCAGAAAACGAGAACCGCCCCAATAAGCACACACCCAATCAGAGCGAAAAAAGACTTCATCATTAATTTCATTGTTGTTGGAAGCACCCAATAATGTGCAGCAGCTTGGCTAAACCTAATCGACTTCGCCGATATAGGGAACAAAAGTATCTCCAGCTGATACCCGCACCACCTGTTGCTCAATGTCATCAGGCAACCGGAGCCTTGCCATACCATCGGAGTCGGTATGCACCTCAGTGGAACCAATACTCACTGTCGCACCCGCAACAGGACGGACATCTGTATGTACGTTTGCGCTTACCTTCACGGTCAAGTGGTTTTCTTCACGCATGAACACAACGTCCAGAGGCGAAGGCTTCGGAATTCTATCGTGACAGGCTGCAAGGTCAGGAAGGGACGGCGCAGTTTTCCCGTTATATACGGAGGTAATTGTGCCTTCTTTCAACGGCAAGGGTTTGGCTTTGTTGTCGAAAACCAAATTCATCGATAGCTTGCCAGTATTCTCGCCGCTGACCGTAACGTCAGCATCCATTTGCCAAGTACCGTCTTGTGATACTGCTTTCATCATACCGTTGACGTAGGTCTCACCATCATCCGTAAAGCGGTCAAACTCAACTGTTGTAGCGGCATCCTTACCGAGCAAGCCGCTAAACTTCATTCTTGCCACGCCGCCATGATCTCCCTTTACCTCAACTGACTGCTCTACAGCATGAGGCCCCTGATAGCGCCCTGCGCTTACGGCCCAATCCCCTATTCTGGAGGAAGAGATCGGAACGGGTACGCCAGCATCACGTTTCAGTTTCGCAATAGCTAAGCGATAGGGACTTCCCTGCCCAGGAGGCGGTAACCGTGTTTGCTCCATCAACAGTACCTTTGTACTGTCTGGACTCCATACGTAGCGCCCTGCAACATTGGCCGATGCCGTAAGTTTATCGCTATAAACGTCTAACGGTTGTCCGACCAGGCGCCCACCATCATCCCCCGTTGCAGGCAGTAACCAGGGCGATAGATTGCACTGAAAACCTGTCCAGGTTGATACATAGTGAGGCGCTAGCGCCGCGCCCAGCATGAGGCTGCTAAAGCCACGAATCTGGGGTATCCATGAAAATACGTCGAATCTGTTTCTACCACGCCAGGAATTTACAGCGAACAATTGCTGATCAGGTGACAGGGAGCTGTCTTCATCCCAGTCTGGATGTGCGGTCAGGCGCTGAACTTGTCCGCTCGCCAGCTCTATCTGCAGCACATCTATATTATGATTAGGTAAGCCTACGGCCAGTACGCTCTTGCCGTCGGGCGTGAAACCCTTAAGCTCATACAGCTGGGTAAATCTCTCCCAGCGATCTGCGCGCGTATCCTCGGCACTTTCCGGGCCCACAGGGTTTACTGCGCGTGGATCGACCGCTACGTATCGATCTTCCTTTCGCTCCAGGCGAGCGACAACCATGACTGTGCCGTCAGTGCGCACGTTCATCCAACCCAAATGAGTCTCATCAGGGGCCAAATGCCAAAATCTGCGATGCAAGGTAAAGTTGGGCCCTTGATCAGCCGACATATCGACGTCCATGTAGCGGTGCGACTCGCAATTTCGAATACTGGGCATACACTCCAAAACCCAAGCATCGGCATTTACGCCGGTAGTACCGCCCCCAAGCTTGCCCAACCCACGAGTCAACAGCAGACGTTTTCTATCCGAAAATGCATAGACAAAGCCGCCGGACCTATCTGCGGGTGGGCGGTCTTCAAATGCACAGTCTATACAATCAGGGTCGGAGCCATCCGCCCCTACGATCCATACGGTTCGATCGCTGCTGTTCAGGAAGACAATGTCGATACCATCAGGTGTATAGGTCGGCATAAAGGGTGCCACGCCATTCGGAAGCGGAAAGTATTCCCGCTCAATCGGGAAAAATGGCACGGTGGACGCGACGCGCTCTATTGGACTAGCACAAGCCATTAACAGAGTGGCCAGTCCTGCTATCGTCATTCTGGCGCATATGATCCAGAACGGAACCCCTAAGGCGACATAACGATTCTTCACAACTGAAATCATTTGATCTTTGCTCGATACGATTATTTGCATCTAAAACTACCTTCGTCGTTGGTGGGTCCAGAGCCCTTGTAATGGGCGACTTGCGGCCAGGGACACAAGGGGCGAGTTCCGACTTTTTTTGCATTGGGTAGCAGTATCACACTTGCCGGAGGATCAAATTGCGTTGCAATGATTCGTTCTGGCGCCGTGTCGCTCTCAACCCATCGATCCATCTCAGACAGCTTGTCAAAATATGTCGCGCCCGGCCCACCGCCGCAGTGCATCAAGCCCGGAATCATATAGAGGCGAACGTGTTTGTCTGCCAGCGAACCCAACTTATCTTGCACCGCGTTGTAGTACTGAATGGTTGCACCTGCCGGGATCGCTACATCGTTCCAGCCGTGATACAACATCAATTTCCCGCCACGACGTATGAAGCCACTGATATCAGGATCATCGGAGTTTACGATATTGCCAATACGCTGCTCCGCCAGCGCCGAGTCACGCGCCAGATCAAAACGATCCCTGCTCCAGCCCGGATCTCGAAAAACCATCCAACGAAAGCCTTCCTCGCCGAGTGAGTTATCCTCTAAATCCAGCATCCATTTAGACCAATTATCCTCGACACCCTCTCCACCAACCGGCTGACCAGGATAGATTTGCGTGCCGTCAGGCAGCCGCGGACCATGATAAATTTTGCGCAGGGAAGAAACTTCAGCGGCGGACAGACAATCTCGGGATTTACTATTCTCACACTGCATGACACCGGGATCGAAATCACATCGCTGAGGATTTTCCAGCACGCCATCTTTCACGCCATCAATGGCATCGCACTTAGCTATAATAGCCTTGTGAAGCAGCTGTAATTTATCCTCAAGATCAGGGGCAGCATCCAATGCATTCTGGTTCCAGATAAACCGCGACATCAGGCCGGTAAAGTTGGCTGCGGGCGCGCCCGCAATAATGCCGTCATAATCTTTCGGGTAGCGGCGCGCAAGCATTAGCGCATCACGCCCACCGTTGGAGCACCCGTGAAAATAGGCCCGCTTCGCGGGTACCTGGTAGTAGGACTCAATCAGTGCCTTGGCAAACACTGCTGCTTCGTGGTTAGCCCGGTAGCCATAATCCTTTAGAGCTTCTGCCGAGTTATAGGCAAATTTAGCGCTATCCGTCGTATCGTGGCCCGCATCTGATGCAACCCCGGCGTAGCCCTCTTCTAACGGAGCTTTTAGCACAAAGGGTGCCACTTCGAGGCCTCCATTAAAGCCACCGCCACCGACCCCCAGCAATTTGCCGTTCCATGGCTCCGGCAGCCATATAGTCGCCACGATAGTCGAACCTGGAGCGGGTTTCAGTTCGGCCGTTACCCGACAAAAGTCGCGGCCTGCATCGATCCCCGCTGATGCTCCCTTGAGCGCGATACGAAGGGCCGTACGCGTAAAAAACCCCAGTAACGGTGTTCCTTTTTCAACCCACGTCGAATCTTGCACTTTCCCGGAACCGATGCGGGCCCCCACAAGCTTCGTGCATTGCTTTTCGCCTCTGACATCAGTTGACTCGGAGATAGTCGCCCCCATCACGGGTTGCGTAGCACATAGTACGCACATATAAAAAATTAAGGCAGGTGACTGGCGGTTCACGGCGCTAATCCTTCGTAGTGGAAGCCCATTTCGTCGAGACTGTATGCGTACTATTTTTAAACCATCCCGTTGTTTACCGCCAAAGATTCTCAAGGGAATCGTTACGGAGCCTATATATTTTGCGATGTTTGGCCGAGGATCTGAAGGGCGAACACCAACCATCTGAGAAACCTAAAGAATTATCACCAATGATGTAAGGCACTCGCCGCAAGCATGACCACGGTCGATAGATCAGTAGTTCCAACTGAATTGCGCGAAGACTGAACGGGGTGGCGCAGGTGAGCCACTGGGCAAAGCTGCGTCATCCGACTGGTTCGGCAGTATGTACTCGTTAGTCAGGTTGAGCCCGGTTACCCTAAAGTCCCAGCCCTGAGATCTATTATTTACACCAACATGAGCACGGTAGAGATAATAAGACTCTTGAACGCAGCAAGGATCACCATTTTCAGACGCGAGACTATCGTCCGTGTATGAGACGGTGCCGCCAAAGGATACGCGAGTATCTCCCAATATTTCCCACAAACCGTTAAGTGGGAACTGGAAATCCAAAGACAAAGTAGTACTCAGTTTTGGCGAGTAAGAAAAAGCATATCCGGTGTGGTCACAACGCCCGGTTTCAGGATCTGGCTCCTCTCGAGAAGAACAGGTTGCCAATGTATAGTCCAAATACTCTGTATCGTTATATCCGACCGACCCTATGACTGTAAGCCACTCTGTTGGAAGATACTGCAGGTCGATTTCTACGCCCTGAGCACGCGCGCTGGCGGCGTTTATGACTTGACTGTAGCCGTTAGGGATTCGCGCGGTTGTTCCAGGCACCTCATCTCCAGGCACAGCTGTCAACACTTGAAAGTCATCAACTGTTAAACGGAATAGCGAAAGATTGGCCTTTAATGTGTTATCCAACAATACGGTTTTGACGTCGATACCCCAATCCGTGCCTACCTCTTGATCGAAAGCCAGACCTTCCTTACCACCTTGGGCGACTGCGCCGAAGTTGAAACCGCCTGCTTTGAATGCCTTCGCCCAATGCAAGAAAACATTGATATTATCCGTGGGGCGGAAGCCAACCGTGACTTTAGGCTGGAAACCGGTCTCGCTTCGAGTTGCGTTTTCATGGAACTCGCCCGTGCCGTCGGTATCCAGAACCGGCGCTGGCGTAGAGTAGGTATTGTCCCACGTCGCGGTTTTAGTCTCGTCGGTATAACGACCGCTCAATTCCAAACTCCAAGTCTGTGTCATGTTCCATATAAACTGAGCAAATATGGCGTCACTTTTTGTCGTTTGACTATTCAGAAATTGAGCGGTTTCAGATGTCGCAAGTCCTAAATCTCGCTGCAAGTCGAGAGCCTGCTTATCAGGCACATAAACGCCCGCAGCAGCTGCAACTATTCCCGCAGTTGGTGAGTGGCGAAGAAGGAACTTTGCTGATGTGTTGAGTTCTGTTTCCTGTGTGAAAATGCCTGCAAGAAAGTTACTGTTACCAAGGTTTATACCAAACAGGCTATCCAGTCCAAATAGCCCTTCGAACTCGGGCGAAACCGTTCGAAGCTCAAATGTCTCGAATGGACTATTTTCTGTATTATCCGCTCTCACCCAACGCTGCGGCCAGGGAAGAAATTCAATTGAGACGCGATTGTCTATTTCACCAACGGCGCCAACGAGCGTCACGCCCCACTCTCCTATATCTGCAGACCAGTCCAGCTGGGAACGTTTCAGCTCAGTCAAATGTCCGTCCGCACCAAAGCCTGACGCCCGCCAATTTCGACCAAAATCGTAGTTGGGGTCATACTGACGGACATACTGCCCCAAGGCGCTGTCTTCTTCGACGAGAAGCTTAATGCCAGTGCCCTGAGGTTCGAAGCTAGTCTCCTCGTGGAGCAACTTTAAGTTCGTGCCAAATAAGTTCGGGAAGCCGAGTTTTACCCTATGCTGCGAACGCTCAATACCTCCCAGGCGATCAGGTTCCGAAGGATCGGTTTCGTGATAGGTATTTTCGAACGCCCCTTCTCGCTCTTCCGTGGCTCCGGCAATACGGAAATTCATAAAATCCTCTACAATCGGACCACCTATGCCTAATTCAACGCGCTCTACATCAGGCCCAGACAAGCCGTTCTGCAAACTGATATTTGCAGTAAATTCTTCACTAGGGTCCTTGGAATACAAGCTAACCACGCCAGCAGTTGTATTCTTCCCAAAGGTTGTCCCCTGCGGACCACGAAGTACCTCCATTCGCTGCAGATCAAACAAGCCCGCACTAAAATACACTGATCGCGAAAATGCTACACCGTCTAATGCCAAGCCGCACGGCGCTTCGAAGGCAGCGTTTTGCTGACTCACTATGAAGCCACGACACTGGGGTATTACGATATTGGCAAAGGTAATAATTTTGAAATTCGGTACAAATTCCAGGGCGTCCTGAACGCTCGTCAGGCCCTGCTCCTTCATAAAGGTATCACTCATAACCGACATTGAAACGGGAACATCGAACTCTACCTGCTCCCGTTTTTGCGCTGTAACGATAACCTCTTCTAGCGTCCGCTTCTTCGCAACAGCCTTATCAGCGGCAGCTTCTGTTTGTGCGATTGCCCCGGAACTCAACCCAACCAATAAAAAGCCCTTAACCAGCAAGCCGGGAATTTTGCCACGCAGAGAAGGCGCTATGAAGCTGGAGGATTGCTTATCACCCAGAAGGCTCTTTTTCACTGTAGTTTTAATCATTAGATTCTCTCTTTGGCCTGCCTGGGCGGCTGTTCGCGCAATAATGATCATAATCGATCCCCAGGCCGCACTAAATCACTATTATGGTTCCCACAACAACCGAGCCTATCACTCCTTTCTTCCACATGCAATCGTTTACAATTTAAAGCCGCAACGCGTTAGTACACGACGAGACGCCATCAGTGGCCGCACCACAGGCATCAGAGCTATACATTCTTATGATTACATATGATTCATTTTGAGGCTATATGGCTATTATGGCACCCATTATAGTTGACAGGCGCCACTTCGCCGACCTACTGTTAGCATCTAGCAAGCGCCAAAAAACGCGCGCGTCTCGAACGAAGCTCATGTTTACCGCACCCAAACTTACGCGGCTGAACGCCGGTGCGCGAGATAGAGCATGCAGATCGATACTGGAACTCCAATCAACCCTTTCACGCCTGGTGAGAACTATGAACAGACGGGACATCCTAAAATTTTCCTTACTCGCGGTAGCCAGTGCTTCGACCTCTCGTGGAATCCAGGCAGGCATTACCACAAAATCCCCGGTGTTAAAGGCTGCTTTTAACGACCCTCAAAGGAAAGTCGTGAGCATCCTGGCCGAAATGATTATTCCCCAAACAGACACGCCAGGCGCAATCGAAGCAGGTGTACCTAACTTTATCGAAGTGATGGTAAGTGATTGGTACACCGCCAAAGAACGTCAAATCTTCCTGTCTGGTCTTTCTGATATCGAACGCATTTGTATTCAAAAATCCGGGCTATCTTTTTCCGATGCCAACGCCGAACAAAAAACCATTGCCCTGCGGGAAATGGAAAAGCGCGCCGCGGGGTACCGACCCCCCAGTACCGCTCCAGGGCTGCTAGCCGGGAAATCACAAGACGAAAGTGCTCCTTTTTTCCTGAAGCTAAAAGAGCTTACGGTCCTTGGTTACTACACGTCTGAAATAGGCGCGACCCAAGAACTGTCCTACAACCCGGCACCCATGCGCTACGAAGGTGACTACGATTTTTCCAAAGTCGGACGGCAGTGGTCTCACTAAGCAAGCAACAACTATGACAGAGGCAAGATAATGGATCGTTCTCCCCCACAATTTGATGCAATCGTCGTCGGTTCCGGCATTTCTGGCGGCTGGGCCGCGAAGGAACTCACAGAGAAAGGCCTAAAAGTTCTGATGCTCGAACGTGGTCGTATGGTTGAACACGGCAAAGACTACAAGGGCGAGCATACCCCGCCCTGGAAAATCCCCTATGCCGGGAAACCACTCCGCGAACTCTATGAGAAAGACTATCCAATTCAGCAGAACTCCTACGCATTTGACGAAACAACCCGGCACTTCTGGAACAATGACCGAGAGAACCCCTATGACTACAACGGCCAGTTCAACTGGATGCGGGCCAATGTCGTCGGAGGCCGGTCACTACTTTGGGGACGCCAGGTGTATCGGTGGAGTGACTTGGACTTCGAAGCCAACAAGCGCGATGGCCATGGTATAGACTGGCCTATTCGCTATAAAGACATTGCTCCATGGTATAGCTATGTCGAGAAGTTCATTGGGGTATCAGGACAAGTCGAGGGGCTACCGCAACTGCCGGACGGCGAGTTTCTTCCTCCGATGGAAATGAATGTCGTAGAGAAAGAAATCAAATCACGGATTGAAAAGCAATACGCTGATCGCAAACTCACGATTGGTCGCACAGCCATTCTGACAAAGCCATTGCCCGGCCGCGCAAGCTGCCACTACTGCGGCCCCTGTCAGCGCGGTTGCTCCGCGGGTGCCTACTTCTCCACTCAAAGCTCTACGCTGCCAGCTGCAGAAAAGACAGCCAATCTGACACTGCTACCCGATAGCGTGGTAGAGAAAATCGAATATGATCCGCGCACAAAACGAGCCCGCGGTGTACGCGTTGTAAATGCCCAAACCGGTGAACGTTCTTTCTTTAGTAGTCGAATTGTGTTTCTTTGTGCCTCAACCGTTGGCAGCACACAGATTCTTCTCAATTCACGTTCCAATCAGCACCAGACGGGACTCGGCAACCAAAGTGGCTCGCTAGGCCGCTATCTCATGGATCATCCTCTTGGCAGCGGAGCGTTCGGTATCATGCCGGGCTTTGACGACAAGTATATTTATGGTGTTCGTCCGAACGGGATATATCTACCGAGATTCCGAAATGTCGACAGCTCAGAAAAATTAGACTTTTTACGAGGTTATGGCTTCCAGGGCGGCGCCACGCGACTGGGATGGAACTCCATGTACAGTATGGTGCCAGGCTTCGGCAAGGATTTTAAATACGGACTGAGAAAGCCAGGCCCCTGGATGTTCTACATCGGAGCATTCGGCGAATGCCTCCCTTACAAAGATAATCGAATGGAATTGGTTGAAAACAAGAAAGATCGCTTCGGTATTCCACAAGTACGCTTCCACTTCAAGTTTCGCGAAAACGAAGAGAAGATGGCGGCCGACATCGTCAGTCAGTCAAAAGTGATGCTTGAAAAAGCTGGGCTGGTGAACGTAACAACCTTCTCCAAGACCAGTACAGGCGGCGACGGAATTCATGAAATGGGCACAGCTCGCATGGGTCGTGACCCGTCGACGTCGGTGCTCAATGAGTGGAACCAGGTACACAGCGTACCCAATGTCTTTGTTACCGACGGTTCATGCATGACCTCATCGTCGTGTGTTAACCCGTCTATTACCTACATGGCCTTGACTGCGCGCGCTGCGGACTACGCTGTAACGCAATTGCGTGCTGGCAATGTGTAGATCCAGACCGCAATGATGCCACTCATCTAACATCTCATTTTAATACCCATGGGCAAGAACATAACTGAAATGTTCTTATATGTTCTTGCCTTTTGTTTTCTGATGGCACTGACTCTTTTTGCCCCGCCCCTAGAGGAAAAGTCAGCGTCGCTCTCAGTCAGCGAGTCGGTCCATCCGACATCACAACGAATACACGCTGCCAGAGCCCACGGGGATCGAAAAATTGTTTCTCGATTAATTGATGAGCCTATTTGGAGATACGATTATTCTTCAATGCAGGGTCGCTGCGCCCAAATTGCTAATCTGTTAGTTAAGCTAAATGTCCGCGCAGGAGATCTGGTTACTTCGCTGGCCTGGAACACTCATCGTCATATGGAGTTGTTTTGGCGTGAGCGGAACCGGCGCAGTACTGCATACCGCAACCCCCCATTTTTCCGAAGAGCAAATTGTCTATACCATCAATCATGCACAAAGTAATGTGCTCTTCTATGATCGCAGCTTTGCAGATCTGATTGATAATATTGCACCAAAACTTAAAAGTATCGAGTGCTTTGCCATGCTCTGCGGCGACGCACGCCCCCCCGAGTGATCAACAACATTCCGGCGGAAATGCGAAATACGGACTTGAGTTAGTAGTCATCAAACACAAACTCAAGCAAGGCGATTGCAAATAGCAGTTTGCCTGCATTCTCATCAGTGACTTCAGACCCTAATCGCAGATCATGGACACCATCGATATTTGATAAGTCAAAAATGACTGTCGGTTCTATCGCCTCGGGCACAGCTTGTAAATTAACAGAACCTTTACCGATCACTTTATCCGAGTCACCCAGCCGCAGCTGTAATTCGCCGCCGGCCATCATGCCTTTCACGCCCAAGGCTTTCACCCGTAACTCTTTAATCCCGGATAAATCTATCTGACGAGCAACTGCATGGGCAAACACACCCCGCTCCTCAGGCGCAGATATCATTGCCAGCGACAACCTGTCAGAAAGCTTGGTGTAGGTATACCCGACTCCACCGTCAAAAAAGCTCGCATATTGGGTTGTATCGCGCAACACCACAGACGCACTGCTTCGCAGGGGAGGAACCGCCCCACCAGCGCCATTATCTGTGTACGCGGCGTGGAGCAAATACTTTCCGGGGTGATGAGTACCGAGATCGACCTTAACGATGCTGTCAATAGACACTGTCAGCGCGTCTTGCTGGTGTGAATTAAACTTTATAGCACCAGAGAGGCCAAGACCGGCACCGCCGGTGCGCGCTTTAGCGAGAGACAAGATGTACTCCGCAGCAGCACGCAATTGACTGTCGTCGAGATCCGGGTGCGCCGGCATTGCGTGGGAACCTCCCCATTGCCCACTCACTCCCTTACCGATCACTGTAGATAGATATTCCACTGCATCATTCCGCTTGGCGTAACGCCCACCAATAGCGCGTAGCGACGGACCGATGGATTCCTCCTTCTCCCGGTGACAGGCGTGGCAGTCACTGCCTCGGGTTACCAGCTCGCGGCCTTTCAGGAGCGGGTCGACTCCGAACTGCGTTAGCTTCTGCTCCAACTCTTCCTTATCTCGAACATAGGCGAAATTCACCGAAACCCGCTCAGCAGTGATGCTACCCGATTTGGTATCGCCATCCTCGAGATCACTTACGCTCACGTGATAGCCAGGGTTGATACCCGAACGATAAAAGCTTCGATTACCATCTATGTCGATGCGCACTTCAGGAGGCGCATTGCCCACCACAAACCGCAATTCAGTGGCGTGTGAGCTGCCACCCTCGTCGGTAACAGTGAGCCTGACCAGGTTTTCTCCCGCCGTTTCCAGACTTACGGGTTGCTGCGGCTGACTTCCAAGCTGTTCTACTGCGCGACCATCGACGATTCGTTCCCAGCGATATTTCAGGGATTCGCTACTAGCGCCCCGATCGAAGGACTCGCTGCCATCCAACACTGTGACCAAGGGAATTGCGCCAACCATTTTATCTGCGCTGGCCACGGCAACCGGTGCAGGATTGTCACCGCGGTAATATTCAACCCGACTTAGATAGGCGTCCGGATTTCCCTGAAACCAGGTGGTGCCATATTCCAGCACATAAAGTGCACCGTCTGGCCCAAAGGCCATATCCAACGGTGCCGAAAACCGGTGATCGATTAGTGGGGTGATGCTTTCGATCTCACCCTTCTGGTCGAGATTAACAACCTGCAACCAACGCCGCATAAACTCGCCGATAATGAGTTTGCCATCGAGCCAGGCGGGGAACTTGATATCGCTGTCACCGTAATCGGCGGAATAATAGGGCTTGGCAACCAGCGCATTGCGACCGCCGGATTCGAGCTCAAAAAAACGATCGCTCATCGCGTAAGGGTAATAAATCCATGCTGGTTGCGCCGGCGGCAGAACTTTCGCACCGGTGTTGTTACGCGACCGATTTTCTGGCGCCGTGACGCTAACCTCATCAAGAACCTTCTCGTTAGCCTTGTCGTAGTAGTGGTAGGCAAAATTGTCGCCAATCACATAGGGCCAGCCGAAGTTTCCTGGCTTGGTGCTGCGGTTAATTTCGTCATAGCCGCGAGGTCCGCGCGCATCATCCTCGCGCCCATCCGGACCCACCTCGCCCCAATATACCGTACCGGTTCTATCATCCACCGCCAGCGTGTAGGGATTACGCAGCCCCATAATGTATATTTCTGGCCGTCCATGCGCCGGATCTTCGAATAAATTCCCCTCAGGGATATCGTAAAGTCGACCGCTTTGATCAGCTTCTTCACGGGGTCGAATACGGAGAATTTTACCTCGCAGATCATTCGTATTCGCTGCAGTGCGCGCTGCATCGTGATACTCAAAACCGGGTCGATCATCAATTCGGCCATGATTATCAGCCTCCGTGTCATCCCCAGTGGTCAGCCACAGATTGCCTTTGGCATCGAACTGCATGTCTCCACCAGTATGGGTGGTTCGGATTCTGGCATTGCCATCGCCGGGCATTGACAGCAATTCCTGCTCGGAATCCAGATCGAGCGCATCGCCGCGCAACTTGAAACGCGATAACACCAGCCGCGCTGTCTCACCATGAGGCAAGGTACGATACAGATACAGCCATTGGTTGTGAGGAAAGTCGGGATCGAAGGCGAGACCTAGCAGACCGTATTCCTGTGCGGTAAAGACGCTTAACTTCGCGACAGTAATCGTCTTGTTCTTCTCAAAATCAAAGCGCTTGATGGCGCCAGCGCGTTCAATAAAATAAAGCTCACCCTGTGGTGAAAAGGCGATTTTTAGTGGCTCATTCAGCCCGCTATCAAGAATGCGGTGACTGAACCGCCACATCTCCGGCTTGGATTTTGAGTAGTCCAGCTTGCCGCTGCCCATAGCCCATTGAATCCCGCCGAGCAATAGTTCCTGGAATTTGGGACTGTCGTAGGCCGCGTCGGTATGACCGAGCCCCGTATAAAAACTGCGACCACCATCGAACTCGCGGTACCAGGTGATCGGGTGTTTTGCCCCCATCTTGCCGCCTTCGTAAGTCGACTCGTCAACCTCCAGCAGCACATTGATGCCCTTCGATAGGCGCTGGTAGTCGTACCACTCGTCGCTTGCTTGCCATTGGGTAGGCAATGACGCCACTGACGGGTGTGGCTCACCCGTTGCCCGCACAGTGGCTGGTTGGTCGCTGTTTGACGGATGCGATTGAAACACACCGCCCACAAGTCGTTGGTACCAACCCCAACCCTCATTTTTCCACTCAGTATCCGCTGCTGCGTGTATGCCAACAAAGCCTCCCCCAGCCTGGATATAGCGTTCAAAGGCATTTTGTTGTTCAGAATTGAGTATATCGCCCGTGGTATTTAGGAAGATGACGGCGTGAAAGCCGCGTAGCGCATCATCAGTGAACAGCGCAGCGTCTTCGCTGGCCACAACATTGAATCCACCACGCGCCCCCAAGGCCGTCAACGTCTCGATACCTTTGGGTATAGAGTTGTGGCGGAAGTCAGTGGTTTTTGAGAAGACCAGTACACTCGGAGTAATGTCACTTCCGGACTTGTCAGTCTGGCATGCCGACAGGACCATACCGACGGCGATCAGCAACGCAAAAGCTTTCATTAATCTATTCATATTTGGTCAACCTGATCGCTCTTATTGGTAACTTTCTGCAATTGCTCGAATAGCGTCACCGCGTGGCGGCAACTTCACCACTGGGCCGCCGTTTTCGAAATCCATTATCTGGCTTCCCCGACGCTGAAACTGAGGCCATCTGGTCAGGCCACCACCGTTTGGACTACCCGATTTGGCGAAGTTCACCCAGTAAGCGCTCATTGTTTTCGCCTGTACCGTATCATTTTCGTCAGTCGGCCAGGGCGAGGCATTCAGATTCTGAAACACATATTGCCGCTCAGAGGCATGGAAGGCCCCCTTAAAATGGTCACGCATTGACGAAGACACAACCGAAAACTGATACACCCAGGTAGGGTTGCCAGCGGCAGCATGGTGGGCGGCAAGCTGCAAAGCCGGTTCGACGAAAACTTTGTCGCTAAAGACATGCGTCAGGTAAGACTCACGATCAGGGTATGACGACTCGATCTGCGCAAGCTCTGAATTGCTACCGACCTGCTCTGCCATCATTGCCAAAACCTGTTCTTTCGGAACTGGAAACTCGAGGCTGTTCCAGCCGATAATATATGGTACGCTCGCCTGTAACCCCTTGCTGAAGGCATCCATCGGCGCCATCGGCAGGACTTTGCCGTCAACGATCGAACCACCCCCCGCGCGTATATCGGGATCACCAGCAGCGAGGATCTGCTCCACACTCAGACCGCGCAGATCTGCCGCCGAGGCATTACTCATTCCCAATCCGGCTGCGAATATCTCACCAGTCTTCTCTGCCTCAGACAACGGCAGCGCCGGCTCTCGCCCGAGGCCAGATTGCACGATGGCACGCACAAACAATCCCTTTGCCGCCGGTGATACCATCAAATCATTTACGGCGATACCACCCGCGGACTCACCGAAAATCGTCACCTGCCTCGGATCGCCTCCGAACTGCCTGATATTGGTCTGCACCCATTGCAAGGCTGCTATCATATCCATCAGACCATAATTGCCGAGTGGTTCGTCGCCCGCAGCGGCGGTGAGCGCCGGGTGCACAAAAAAGCCGAAGCGACCCAGACGGTAGTTCAACGTCACCACGACAACACCTTGTCGTGCCAGCTCGGTTCCGTCGTACAGCGGCGCTGTACCCGAACCATTGACAAAGCCACCACCGTGCATCCAAACCATTACCGGCAGTGCCTTGGCCCGAACCGGTGCAAACACATTTACTGTCAGGCAGTCTTCGCTCTGGGGTAAATGTGCAACGCCGTTGTCCTTGGGATTGAAAATTTGCTGGCAGTTGGCCCCGAATTCCGTTGCACGACGCGCACCTGACCAGTTGTGAGCAGTTTGCGGTGGTCGCCAGCGCAGTTCGCCTATTGGTGGTGCCGCATAGGGAATACCCAGAAATGCGGCAACCTTACCATCTGTCGAGCCCACCAACTTTCCTTGTGCGACACGCGCAGAAGGAATCTTAGGCTGTGAAACACAAGCGACCAGCAGGCAAGCCACCGCTGTTAGTGCCAGTGAGCGTTTACACGTTTTAACCACCGCCGATCACTCCCGATGCTTTCAATAGGCTTACTTTAAGCTACTTATTTGCAAATAAAGTTTTCGGCTTTATCGGTCGAACCACTGCCCAGATAGTGCGCAGTCTTGGGCCATGCGCAGAGTGGTCGGGTGCGTAATACTCTTCCGCGCGACTCGCCCTTCACAAACGGCGCGCTAAACTCATATTTCTTAGCGATAACTCGCTCAGGAACCTTGTCCTCTTCAACCCATTGCTCCAAAGCCTCCAGCATATCGTAGTGTGTCGGTGCTTCTACATCGCCAGGTCCGTGCAACATCCCAGGAACCATAAATAGACGAATTCCCTCGTCTGCTGCCGGCCCCATGACTCGCTGAATATCTTCATAGTAGTTAATTGTGTTTATTGGGCTGATTGCAGCGTCTGCCCAGCCATGATGAATAATCAGCTTTCCTCCTTTTGCCACAAAACGTGTCAAATCCGGATCGGTTGCATCAACTATTGGAGCAGCCTTTTTCATTGCCTCCGGGAAGTCTTTATCTACGTCGAATTGCGACTTGTCCCAATCTTCGTCGTTGTAGACCATCCATCGAAGAAATTCCTCACCCATTCCAGCCTGGAGAGATTCCTCGCCAAAAAACCAGGCCTCCCAGTTATCAAGAATTCCTTCACCACCGACGACTTGCCCAGGAAATATTGAGGTTCCATCTTTCAGCGTGGGGCCCGCATAGATTTTTCGAAGGGCCTCAACTTCGCTTGTGGCTAAGCATTGCGTGTTTGAGTTTGAAGTACATGCCAGCTCTGAAGGATCAAAATCGCAGAGCATGGGATTTTCGATAACATTGTCTTTAACACCGTCTATAGCATCGCATTTGGCTATCACTGACTTTTGTACAAACTCAAGTTTATTGACCAGATCAGGTGCCTGCTTGGAGGCTTCGTAGTTCCAGAGAAAGCTTATTCCAACCAAGCGGGTAAAATTATTCGCAGGCATTCCGGCTACTATTCCGTCGTAGTCTTCGGGATAGCGTATCGCTTCCATCAAAGCCTCGCGACCACCATTCGATCCACCCACAAAGTACGAGCGCTCAGGAAGAACCCCATAGTATTTTTCGATTAACTGCTTGGTAAATACCGCCGTTGTATGATTTCCACGATGGCCATAGTCGACAAACTTCTCGTAGTCACTTGCAAATTCTGCAGTCATACTCATCTTGTGTCCTACATCAGTAACAACGGTTACATAGCCTTTTTCTGCTGCTTCATACATGATTGATGCCGCGCCAAAGAGACCACCATTGAAGCCTCCACCGCCACCTGCATACATTTTTCCGTTCCAGCCTACTGGCAACCATGCCTTAATATTTACAAGTGAACCTTCAACAACCTTGATCTCCGCTTCAACCAGGCAAAAATCACGTGGAGCTGGTATAGATATCTTAGGGATCGACGGAGCGAGTACTTTTAGAAGTACTCTCATCCATAACGTAACCATCTCATCGCCCTTGGAAACAGCCTCTGCATTATTAACGACTCCAAATCCAATCGACTGCCCTTCCAAGGAGGAACATTGCTGAGATAGTTTCTGAGCCTCTACGACTTTTAGACTTTCCAATTCATTCCGGATTTCATCAAATCGATTCTCAGGTTCCGATGCACACCCACCCAAAAAGGCAGCAGCCAGCGCTAATGTCGGCCATATATTTTTCATTGCTTCTCCTCACTTCTGCATCTGGTAGTAATAGTTACAATGCTTGTTGAATATTATTTTTGGGCGTTAGTAAGACCAACCAAATTGCGCAATTACAGTACGAGGGGGAAATGGAGACATCGTTTTCACACCAAGTCCTCTATCTGTGGCGGAGAATCCACTGTATTCATCTGTAAGGTTTATCGCCGACACCCGGAAATTCCAACCCTGAGCCGGATTGCTAACGCCAAGGTGAGCGCGATAGGAATATTCAGCGTCCGTTCTATTATCTGCATTGTAATTCCCCGCAAACTGAGCACCCGTATATTCAACTGTTCCCCCGACATGAAATTCAGATTCACCTAGCGCTTCCCACAGACCTGCCAATGGGAATTTCGCATCCAAAGTCAATGTCCCGGAAAGTTTTGGTGTACCTAAAAATTCGTACCCCGTGTGATCGCATTTCCCAGTATCAGCATCAGGCTCCTCCTCAGGCCCACAATTATCGAGGGGGAATGAGAGGTATTCAGTGTCGTTATAGCCTATAGCACTGATAACCGTAAGCCAGTTTGTGGCGAGGTACGTCAAGTCGATCTCTGCGCCTTGCGCACGCGCCTTACCCGCATTCACTACTTGTTGATATCCGTTAGGCACTCGCACACCGGTACCCGGAATTTTCGATCCTAAAACTTCGGTTAGGACCTGAAATTCTTCTACGTCCATACGGAAAAGAGAGATATTCAATAGCATTTGATCGTTTAGTAGCTTCATTTTTAGATCAATGCCAATATCGGTCACACTCTCATCCCCGTATTCTAGGCTCCCTACGGTAGCATCGGGATTTGTCTGGTTTGGCCGCTCAGGATCACCTGTACTCGTGTACGCATTAAATCCGCCACTTTTAAACCCTTTAGCCCAGTGCACAAATACATTGATATTTTCCTGAACCTCATAGCCGAGACTGACTTTAGGTTGAATTGAAAAATTGCTGAGAGACTTATCTTTGACATAACCTCTATCACCTGTCGGGTTCAGCAAGGGAGCCGGCATCGAATAGCTCACATCCCAATGCGCCTCTTTTTCTTCTTCTGAAAACCGCGCTCCGAGATCCATAGTCCATCTTTCGTTCATATTCCATGTAAGTTGTCCGAATATTGCTTTTGTTTCGGCCACTTGATCAAACAATATCAGGAAGCTCTCAGAAGGCCCTGGATTGCCAAACAGCGAATTTGAAACTTGCTCTACTGTCGAAGTCGGCAAGAAGAGTCCCACGCTAGCACCTACGGCGCCTACTATCCCCGCATAGTAAACGTCGGCAGCGATACTCAGATTTTCTAGCTCCTGTTCCTGCCAGAAAGCGCCTAACAGGAAACTACTTGAACCCAAGTCGACGCCAAAAAGGCTATCAAGCCCCAATAAGCCATCGAAATCCGGAGAGATGGTTCGCAATTCTGCTGTTTTGAAGGGGCTGGTTTCGTTGCGCTCTGAATAGGCAAATGGAACCGGTGCAGGAAATGCATTTATCTTCTGTACATTCACTAACTCTCCCGTGGCTGCCACAGCAGTAAAACCCCACGCGTTCCATTCTGCATTGATATCGATCTGTGTGCGTTTTGTATCGGTCCAGGCATTAGCACCCAAATTTGAGGTCTTATAATTTTCACCAAAATCCGCATTGGGATCGTACGAACGAATAAAATCTGCCCACGCCTCATTCAGCGGGATAACTTTTGTTGAAAATCCCCCCGCATACAGTTCGGTTTTTTCATGGAGTAACTTTACGTCAGCGCCCATAACATTGGGGAATGTCAATTTCGCGCGATAGGTAGTCCGCTCTTTTTGCCCTACCTCTTCATCAACAGAAGGGTCTGTTTGATGATAGGTGTTTTCCATAAAACCATCGCGATCTTCTTTCACCCCTGCGAGACGAAACAGAACAACATCTTCTATTATCGGACCGCCAATACCCAGCTCTCCCCGCGTCTGACCAACCCCCTCCAGTCCGTATTGAAGAGACATATTGATAGCGAATTCTTCTGTAGGATCTTTCGAATAGAGGCTCACGACCCCAGCTGTGGTGTTTTTGCCGAAGGTTGTTCCTTGCGGGCCACGAAGAACTTCCATTCTTTTTAAGTCGAAGAGCCCCGCACTGAAATACGCACCTCGGGAGAACGCAACACCATCCAGGGCGAAACCACATGGAGCCTCGAAAGAGGGGTTACCTTCACTTACGGTAAAGCCGCGGCACTGAGGGCTTACGATATTGCCGTATTCAACAATCTTAAAATTCGGCACAAACTTTAATGCTTCCGCTACGTCTACAATTCCCTGCTCCTGAATGAAAACATCGCTCATCACCGACATTGAAATTGGTACTTTCTGAGACACTTGCTCGCGCTTTTGAGCTGAGACAATCACTTCTTCAATGACCCGCCGCGTCTTCGTATCATCGCCCTCCTGAGCAGATAATGTAGCCGGCAGCACCAATAGCGCTACCAAGGAGGAAGGTAATAGGCCCAAACGGCAAGCTCCTGAAATTCTTGAGCTTAGGGGCCGTTTATCGCCCGACTTACCTATACGGAGAATTGGCATTTTCATGACTTTTACCTGTATTCATTATGATTTAACAACAAATCTTCTGACGGCCCTCGCCGCAAGCTCACACGCAAACTGACATCAGCCACTATTGTGGCGGCCATAATATCAGTAAGGCTAGCACCCTGTCGCTCATAATGCAAACGTTTACATTTTGACCCAAGTACTAACTAGACGATGATCTCCCCATAGAGACCTGCCAATTCCGATCTAACAAACGGACTAGGCCGGAGCCTCGAATGTTATCCGCTAGAAGCATCGGGCGGACCGTTTTATTTGTCCATGTCCAATGCCCCGTCACGCTGCACAGCCTTGGATTAAGAGACTTGAAAGACTAGGTGCTTCTCGGGAATCAGCGCCCAGCTACCTGATGAAATTTTGAGCCTGCAACCATTTAGCCAAAAGCGGCGCAAATGCTTCCGAATCTGTGCCTGGCTGACCCAATCCGAATCCGTGACCACCATCTTCAAACTCATAAAACTCAACGGGCGCACCGGAATTTAACCAGTGAGAGTGAATTTCTCGGCTTTCATCAATGCTCGCGTCATCCCGAGCAACGGCGACCAACAGCGGTGTCTGCTTTGGCAAAATATCGTCATCAAACATCATTCCATAAATCGACGCCGCCACATCCGGGCGTATTGAGTCATCTGTTTCCTTTAGCACCCGCAGAACCGTGATGGCTCCAGCCGAAAACCCGATCATCCCGACTCTATCTTGATCTAACCCAAACTCCGCCGCCCTATCGCGAACGTACGCCAATGCCTGTTTGGCATCGTCTGCCGCAGCAGCTCGTCCAGGCTCTATGGCGCCCAAAACCCCCTTAAACGGAAGAGAAAGCATCATTTTCCAATTAGGATCTCGAACCCTGTATTTCAATACAAAAGCCGTAATTCCAAGATCAGCCAAATACTCACCAACTTCTGTGCCTTCTATATCCCATGCAAGTGCACCAAAGGCGCCGCCGGGAAGAATAATCATCGCCGAACCATTTGCCCGACCTTCGGGCGGCCGGATGATTGTGAGCGAAGCTGTTGACGTATTTTTCAGTACCGTTATATTTCTCCAGCCGTGATCCTCCAGGATCCTGGATTCTTCCTTATTGACTTCAAAATCTGGAGTACCGGGACGACTCTCCAGTAAAACCACGGGCCACGCCGGATTATCACCCTCCCCCAATACCTGCGGCTTGCCCGTACACCCGATTAATCCGCCACATAGCAGACACGCCGGGAGTAGCCACCGACACATTTTTGCTAAAACGCTGTAAAACAATGAATTGAACTGCATGACAGATTAAAATCTCTGTTATTATGGTATCCACAACTACGAGATTAGCACCCGATACGCTATACTGCAATCGTTTACAGTCAGGGCTTGATATCACCGCAATGAATACCGAGAGCGAAACGAAAACCTCAGGACGGCGCCTACCCCCAGAAGAGCGAAGGGCAGAGATACTAAGAGCTGCCAAGCAACTATTGGATAGAGAAGGTGTTCAGGGGTTTTCACTTGAAGCCGTTGCCAGAGAGGCAGGTGTCGCAGCGTCCCTCCCGCGCCACTATTTTGGTAGTTCAATAGAACTGCTCGCCGCTGCAACAATTGATGCGATTCAGGAAGTTGAGCACATACTTCGTTCGCGTAAAAAAGGAATCTCCCTCAAGACCCGAATAACCAGTTACTTGGAAGTTGTCCGTAGATACCCATGGGCTCATCGCGTATGGATGCGCTCTGGAGAGATCCACCCCAGCGTAGATGAGATAGTACAACGCTCCCGGAAGCGCATAGGGGAGGCAATTATGGGACGCAGCTGGGATACCATGACCGACAAAGAGCGTCTTCAGGCGCGAGGCTGCACCGGGTTTGTCGAAGCTATCGTTTCTGAGTGGATTGAAATGGAAACCCAAGATGTCGACCTGATACTCGACACAGTGACTGACTGGTTCTCCCATGTCCCTAAGATGGAAGACTCCGCGGCTGTCGTGACCTGAATCAATTTGTGAGCAAGGGAGTTGCATCGCCCATCGAGCCAGGGTGGTTGCATCGCGTCTCGTTCGGGGGCGTACGCAATACCCTGACTTCGGCTCGCGCACCAGATCGGACGAATTTTGGCTCGTCACCATAATTCTCTCCGGCGACACACCGTTTACTACCCAACGATCCAGCTCCCCCCTTTTTCAGTTGGCCTCCTCACGCGACCATAGCATTCTCCAATCTCGTCAACATGACTGATCGATGTCATCTATCGCCTGATAGTTTCCGCATAGACCAATCTACGCTTGGAGCTAGATGTCGGACTTGTACGCTTTCTCATTGATCACCTGCATCATTGTAGAGACGATCAAATCACCTCTAATCAGCTGAACAAATTCATTATGTCACTACACAAACGCTAATAAGATCAATACGTCCAATTAAAAATGGCTACATAAGTACGAGGTGGCAAAGGAGATGCGAGCCGGAAATCTTGACCGTCACCTAATGCCGTCGCATCGATTCTAAATCCGTAGTGGTATTCATCGGTAAGATTCAGCGCCCTGAGTTGCACGCTCCAACCTTGAGATGGGCTAGTCAGCCCAACCTGCGCGCTATATCGGTAATAAGGCTCTATCACGCAACAATCATCAATCTGAGCTCCATCCTGAAAGTTGCGGCTTGTATATTCCACGGCAGCTCCAAGAAATACCATCGTATCCTCCACACCCTCAATTAACGGCTAGATCGGGAATCGCGTATCGAATACGAATGTACCGTTGAAACGGGGCGAGTTTTTAAAACGATTGCCGGAATGATCACAGTGACCAGTTTCCGGATCGGCCGTCTCATTCCCACCACAACTATCTACCGTGAAGGAGTTGTACTCTGTATCGTTGTAGCCCAGCGCAACCGTCAGAATCAGCCAATGGTTGGTACAGCCTGAATGTCAACTTCGACACCCTTAGAAGTTGCCTTTTCCGCGTTGCGAACCTCCTGATAGTTATCCGGGAAATTGACTGCGCAGGTACCAAGCGTCGGGTTATAAGCCATGATGTTTGTACCTGCAACTTCCGTCAGCACCTGGAAATCTTCTGCAACCAAATGAAACAGTGAAAAGTTAAAACGCAACGTATTGTCAAACAAACTAGTTTTGACATCGAGGCCCCAGCCCTCAGCTGATTCCGGGTCGAAGTCCAGGCGACCGGGCGGATCCGCAGCCTCCGGATTACCGGTAATTGTATAGAAATTGAATCCTCAACCTTGTTCGTTGCAACCAATTAATCGGATATTAATCGGACCATCACTGATCACATCCAATTGCACGTTGCAGTCAACCCGCGCCAGAACTGGATCGATTGTGATCGATCTAATATTGACTGCATTGACCAAAATTCGATTCTCTACGAGTACCGGGCGCGGCGCTTCCCAGTCGCGCTGTGTCTCAAGATAGGGTCGGTTTTCAGCATCAACGCCCGCAGAAGCGTTCAATGTAGAGGCTGAATCCGATTTACCGAACCCTAAACTTACCGCATCAATCACCCCCCTTGCCAAAACGGCGCTTTCATCGCGCAGCTCGATATCCGAGAGCCAGTAGGCACGATTGTGGACAAGCCCTATCTCCGGAAAATCATTCGATGGCATTCTTGTATAAGTCACGTGAAATGGCTCAGGATCTACCCGGTGATCACCTAGGAAGTCACCTATGGACGGAAAGTTTGTTCCGATATAAAAGTGTTCTGCAGTCAGGGCCCAAAAAATGTAGCGATAGCCGAGAGACTCGAAACTTTGAATATCACCATATGCGGGGCCAATATTTTGTTGCGCCTGAGAACTGAATGGAACGAGCTCTGATGCGGTGTCTGCAATATTGAAGTAAGGCAAATTGCGAGCATTACCCAGCCAGCGATTACTGACCGTTTCATCTCCGCCATTGACGTCTTCAGTGATTGAACTTCGGGAAGGAGTATTGGTCACGCCTGGCACCCAGATACCCTCGGCGGGCGGACCGGAAATTGTAGCGGCGCGGGCAAACAGATGTGGATACAGCAAGCCCAGGCGATAGGTGCCGTAGGCTCCCATCGAATAGCCGGTGATATAGACACGCTGAGCATCTAAATTGTAGTGCCTCGCAGCGTCGTTCCACGCTTCGAATACGTCAAATTCCGATTCGCGCTGGTACCAACCGACATTGCTGCGCGCAGCCGGTGCCACAATAATGTTGCCGCGTTTTTCACCCCAGAGTTGCTCCGCATCGGTTCTACCTACCCAGAAATAGTCCTCGGTAGCTGGATGCAGAACGAGGGTGAGGGGTGTGGCCTCCGCCGGGTTATAGCCACTTGGTATATAGACCAAATACGGCTGTAGCCGCGATAGAAACTGAGCACCTACTGAGAGTCGGTTTTTCCCTTCCGAAACTTCAACACGATCGTAGCCCGTGCCCGGCGATTCGCGCTCCAGCTCCATCAATAGGGACGGCAGCCTACTGGCAAACATACGAACAATAGTGCCGTGAGTCGGTACATTGTCGCGTGCACCACGGTTATTAAGGAGATCAAAGTCCAACACATGTGCGAAGCGCGTGGGCTGCCCCGCCACAAGCGCGGCTTCTTGCTGCGCGTAGGGCGTCACCCGTGTATCTCCATTGCCGCAGCACGGCGTTTCTGTGAACCGAAAACCTAGATTGACGATATTGGATCCGTGTGTCGACTCCACGGGCAACCAGCTACCTGTATCGACGTCGAATACGCCCGTGGCCAATGTCGCTAGCCATTGCCCTGCCGGTGTACCCAACGTATCGGGTACAATTACAGTCACCTGATTGGAGTCGGTGTCCGTTTGTACGTCGACGGCAATCGAATCCCAGCTGGTACCGTTCCAACTGCTCCACGTAGCACCAGCTCCCCAAGTAGTTAGGACAAGATCAGTTCCCGGAAAGGGAAGTCCAGGGTCTTTGGGCAGCGTATCGCCACCGGTGGACACGTTCTGATCGGTGTCAAACGCTACTACGGTAATGGTGCTGTCAGAAACAACCAGCGTGTTATAGGTAAAGCGCATGGCGAGATCACCGCCACGGATGGATATTCTGAACTCCATCAGATCCGCAGCGTTGCCAGCATAACGTGCCCAATCGTCTGGATATGTCGACGCATCATCGTCATACAGATAATCGGTATACACATATTCACCGTCGCTATAGCGTTCAGTGCCCGACACCATTTCAAACGGCGCAACGAAGCGGGGGTCGCGATTCTGCAACTGCGGAATGTCTGGTGGCGGCATATACAACACAGCCGGCCCGCCAGCGGGCAATCCTTCGATGGCTGGGACTTCATTGGCGACAAAATCAGCAACCAGGCTTTTGGTGCTATCTTCGGTGCATGCCAAGAGCAGGAGTGAGCTAATAATTGCGCACCAGCCAAAGAAGCCACCTGAAAACTCGGGTTTAATACTTTGCAGTACCCACCATTTATTCATCGGAATGATTCTCCACAATCATAAGTATCCGCACTGCGTAAGCGACTAAATAGCGTCCATTCCGCAAATACGTGCTACTTCTATTTGACACGACTACTGGATTTTCAAATCAAAAACATGAAACCCGGGATTGAAGGGGAGCGTTACACTTTTAACGATTCTTCCGGCATCAACCGAAATAGACACCGACCAAATCTTGGCTTCATCAACACCGAATGGTGATGCGCGGCTCACTAACGCAAGTTCAGTGCCTTCAGGGTGCGTGAGATGAATCGCGTCAAAGCGTCAGTCCGGCATTCGAATGGCGTGACGTTCGAAAGTACCGTCTGAGTAATTTACCGTTATCGTCCTAGACGCGGAGCCACCATTACCCGCCCCCAGCAAGCCGAGCTTTGTTGCACCGGCAACAGCCCCCTCTGGGAAAATCGTCTGTCCATTTGACTCAATATTGTTCGCTACCCCCGGGGATGCAGACGGCAAATGGTAGGTAATATCGCCGACAGAAAAACTGTCGCCGGGACGCACCAGCGTTCCCGTGGGCGTAAACAACAGATCCATAAATCCATCGCCGGCGCGATTGAAATTGGCACCGCCCAAGGCAATCTGACCAAACCCGATATTATTGCGATGTACATCCAGCCCAGTCGGCCCCGAATCCGGAGGCGCAGGTGCGGGGTTTGCTGCAGGATCAACCTTGTCATTCAATGCGCCGAAACCACTACCAGACTCCCATGCACTGACAAGGTCAGGGGCATAACTACTACTTCGATAGGCATCACAGAATGCGGCTTCATCTCCCGCGTAAACCGGATCAAGCGCAACCAGAGCAGGCCGAATCTGATTCCAAGCGAACTGCGGCGCGCCGTCACCCTCGCGCACGGCGATCACCAGATCTAGTCCGCGATGCACGAAAATCATCTGACCAAACAGGCCGACCGCTTCAAACGCTCCAATATCATGCCGGTGGTTAGGGAACGGCGAACCACCCTCGCTATTCGAGGGTTCAAAACTCGGGGGATGCGGGAAGCGCTGCCAAGCGGCATAGGGGTTGCAAATATTGTCTGTGCCGTTGCCCGCGCCGCTGTCCGCGTTACCCCCAGTCGCGTTCAACCAGGTCAAATAGCCGTATGCCGTGTTCGCGTCCTCAAAGGACGGGTGTGACATGCGATACACATAGTCTTCGTCGATAATTTGCCGGCCGTTCCAGCCGCCTTTGCGTAGCATGAGCCGACCGAGCCGCCCCATATTCGTCTTCGTTAATCCAAGTGGCGTAAGGATTTCGCGGACGAATACTTCGCCTGCGGAGCTCAGCCCAGGAAACGCTGTCGGCGAACGCTGCACAGCCCGATCCATCATCGGAATCAAACTACTAATAAGTCCAACTAAACTGCGCAAACACCGTTCGTGGCGCTAACGGGGTGCCCAGAGCGTAGTCGTCGTTTGCGCTCTTGAACGCGTAGATATATTCGTCGGTGAGGTTCAATCCAGTCAGACGGAACGACCAGCCCTGCGACGGGTTGCCTACCCCCACATGCCCACGGTAAAGAGTATAGGGCTCCCGCTTGCAGCAATCGGTCTCAGCTCCATCGAAGTATGTCGTGCTCACGTATTCCAGACCAGCGCCGATCATAAACTCGAGCTCCCCAAAGCCATCCCAAAGTCCTGCCAGTGGAAACCGGCTGTCCAAATTCAATGAGCCAGTCCACTTTGGAACGTTGGGAAAGCCCTTGCCCGAGTGATCACAGCGGTTAGTCTCGGGATCCGGCGTTTCGTTTCCGCCACAGGCATCGAGCTCGAACGAAATATACTCGGAATCGTTGTAACCGGCCGCAGCGACTACCGTAAGCCAGTCGAACGGTAGATACATCAGATCGATCTCGGCACCCTGCGCCCTCGCTTCACCGGCATTTCGGACAGCCTGATAATTAACGGGAACACGCTGGGCTTGTAAGCCGAGCTCGGGGTTGTAGGGGACAAGTTCTTGGCCCTGAACCTCGACCAGCACCTGATAATCGGTAAGGTCGGTGCGGAACAGTGAAACATTGAGGCGCAGAGTGTTGTCCAAGAGGACGGTTTTTATATCAAACCCCCAGTCCGTCACCTCCTCCCGATCGAAATCCAATCGACCTGGAGGATCCCCGTTTTCCGGATTACCGGTGACTGTGTAGTAGTTGAAACCACCGGCCTTGAAGGCCCGCGCCCAGTGAACAAACAGATTGACCCCCTCCGTCAGCTCATAGCCTAAGCTGACTTTGGGCTGGAAATTGGATTCTTCGCGCTTCTTTTGGGTGACAAAGGGGCCATTCTGATTGAGCAGTGATCTAGGTGCCGGACTACTGTAGGAAACATCCCAATCAGCCTCTTTCTTTTCCTCTGAGTAGCGACCGCCCAGCTCGAGCGACCACTTCGGCGTTATGTCCCAGCTAAGTTGAGCAAAAACCGCTGCGGTGTTTGCTGTTTGATGGAAGACATAATTGGACGATTCGTTGAGCGGAGCGTCGGGAGCCAATAGGTCCCGCGCCTCGTAGATTGCCGCGTCCGGCACGAAAAGGCCTTGCAGAGGGAGAAATGCAGACAGAACGCCAGCGGTCTCAAGATAGTTGATGGTGGCATGCCCTTGAATAGGGTCCAGCTTGGTCTCCATACCAAAGACACCAGCCACTAGCCGACTGCTACCCAGATTCCAACCGAACAGGCTCTCCAGTCCCAGCAAGCCATCGAGGTCTGGCGAGACCGTACGCAACTCTGCCGTAATGAAGGGCGCGTTTTCGCTGCGTCCGCTCTCCACCCACTTGACCGGAATCGCTGGCGCAACAATTTCGTAGCTGGACTTGATTTTGCCAGAGGCGCCGAGCAGCGTCACATCCCAGTCGCCGACTGGGAGGGTCCACTCTCCATGAAGACGCTCCGTTTGCTTCGGGATATCGGACGGTCCGGTCTGGGAAATTTTGTAGTTTTCGCCGCCGTCGTACTTAGGATCGTACTGCGAGAGGTAGTTATGGGTCGTGCTGCCGGGCTTCGAGTAATATTTCCCAAGTAGACCATGGGTGACAAATTCTGATTCCTCATACAGCAGCTTTACCCGTCCGCCGAGTACATCCGGAAACTGCAAACTGATTCTAAAAGCTTCGCGATCGCGCCCTCCGACCTCGGCAGGCGCCGAAGGATCGACTTCATGATAGGTATTTTCCATGTAGCCCTTCCGCTTCTCTTTCATCGCAGCTACACGGAAATTAACCACATCAGAAAGCAGGGGGCCCCCAACAGCGACTTCGGCGCGCCGGGACAAGTCTCCATATTGCAAATCGGCCTTCGCGGTAAATTCGTCGGTTGGATCTTTGGACCATACGCTGACGACACCGGCCGTCGTGTTTTTACCAAAGGTTGTACCCTGCGGCCCTCGGAGTGCCTCGAGCCTCTGGATGTCGAACAGGCCGGCGCTAAAGTAAGCGGCGCGCGAATAGAAGATGCCGTCCATGGCAACGCCACAGGGCGGCTCGAATGCCGGGTTAGCGTCATTGACAGTGAATCCGCGGCACTGTGGGCTCGTCGAAAAGCCGAAAGACTCCACAATTTTTATATTGGGAACGAAACGCATTGCATCGGTGATGTCTGTAATGCCCTGATCCCGGATAAACGTTTCGCTCAGCACCGACATCGAAATTGGTACGTCTTGCACGAATTGCTCTGTTTTCTGCGCTGTAACGATTACTTCTTCTAGTTGACGCTTGGTCTTCTCGGGCTTGTCTTTCTCTATTTCTTGAGCTGCAGCAACTCCGGCGGCAAATAGGCCAATGAGGACCCTCAACGCAAGATAAACAACACACCTTCGAGTGAATCTCGCGTAGTTTATAAGCTTCAAACAACGATCCGACGTAGCATTTGTATAAAGATTAAAAAATTTCATATCTAACTCTCTTTACACCTCTTGTTATTTAATTATTGGCGCGCCGTAGTGGCGAACGCTAACCCTCATCACAATCAAGCAACCTGACGTTGATCGGACTATCGCTGTCGATGTCGATCTGGACCTCACAGTCCACCCGAGCAGCAACCGTATCAATGGTCACCGAGGAGATATTTTTCGCCTTGTACAACGACATTTCGCCGCATCAACCTTAGAGATACGCCCAATGGGCCACACTTCCGTCGCACCAAACAGGGAGCTAGCCTTGAGCGCATTGCCGAGCATATTAAATCATTAAAAATGATTCATATCGCTCATATATATCTTTTTATGATTTATAATGCAATATTATGATCAAGCAAGCAGCGCGATGCCGACACTCTTGCCGTGCGGGCATATCTCACGCTGACGTGTCCAATATCAACATTGATGGGGAGAAAACTACTGAGCGCATTGAGAAATGGAGGACGAGGGGACACCCACTTTAACTCTTTTAAGCTTGGTCGCTGCTTACGCGAGTCTCCACTTAGGCCGCAATTGTGCCAGCCACAATAATTGACAAAAGTTCCTCGTGCCGGTAATGTAAACGTTTACCTTGCATCACTTATATCTACGGGTTAACTCTCAAAGGTATCCATAATGAAAAACTCCACCACCCCAAGCCAACTAGACCAGCGCGTTGCCCAGTTAATTGCTGAGTACTCTGGGGAATCTGTAAACGCAGCGCACATCTTATGTGACCGGCATAACCCCGAAGCCACTGCCTGCCGCATAATTCGAGATGACCTCTCCTTTAAAGACATCACGTTTAAACAGCTACGCGAAGATTCCGAGCGGCTGGCTTCTGCATATTCAGCCATGGGTTTGAAGGCTGGCGATCGTATTGCCACCTTGATGGGCAAAAGCCAAAAATACTTGGCTACGGTACTCGCGATTTGGCGACTCGGTGCAGTCCATGTTCCGCTATTTACAGCATTCGCACCGCCAGCAATTGCTGTCCGCACAGAAGCAAGTGACTGCAAACTGATCATTTGCGATGCATCGCAGCGATCCAAATTAATTCCGGGTGATGGAATGCCCGAGAACGCTCTCGGGAAAATCATTACTACGGGCGATGCCGACGATAACGCGCTTTCCTTTGACGCGGTATATCAATCAGGCAATTCCGGTTTTCCTTCAGCAAGCGTTGGCGGCGATGCACCGCTGATCCAGATATACACCTCCGGCACAACAGGCAAACCAAAAGGCGTTGTTGTGCCCGTCAAGGCAATTGCAGCTTTTCAAACTTACCTGGAAATTGGCCTTAACGTTTCTAGTGATGATGTTTACTGGAATGCCGCCGATCCAGGTTGGGCCTATGGACTGTACTACGGTATCGTGGCGCCGCTTGCAGCGGGCACAAAGACTCATTTATTGGAATCAGGCTTTGTTCCGAAACTGGCTTTTGATGTGCTATCAAAGTTTGGAGTTACGAACTTTGCGGCGGCCCCGACGGTTTATCGATCACTGCAAGCCGCAAAAATTCCAGTCCCCGAAGGATTAAAGCTTCGCCACGCGTCTAGCGCCGGTGAACCGCTCACGCCGGAGGTCAACCAGTGGGCAGTGCAGTCTTTAGGTGTTGAAGTACATGATCATTACGGCCAGACCGAGACCGGAATGACAATCAATAACCACCATCACGCGCAACTCAAGCAGCCGGTCAAACCTGGCGCAATGGGCCACCCCTTGCCTGGATGGGCTGCTGCTATTTTAAAAGATGAATCCAATGAAATTGCAGGTCCCGGGGAACAGGGGCGAGTTGCCATTGACCTTACAAATAGCCCCCTTGCATGGTTCAACGGCTACAAAGATGAACCCGGGAAGAGCGCCGAGCGATTCAGCGATGACAAACGCTGGTACCTGACAGGAGATGCCGGGTCTATCGATTCAGAGGGATACTTCCACTTCGCCTCACGCGACGACGATATCATTATCATGGCAGGATACCGCATCGGCCCCTTCGAAGTAGAGTCCGTACTGTGTATGCACCCCGCGGTTAGCGAATGCGCTGTGGTAGCCGCCCCCGACGAAGTCCGCGGCGAGGTATTGGAAACCTTCGTCGTTCTCAAATCTGATTACGAAGCCTCAGAAGCACTGACCAAAGATCTACAGGAGTGGGTAAAACGTCGATACGCAGCCCATGCCTACCCTCGTCAGGTTCATTACACTGACGGTTTACCAAAGACACCTTCAGGCAAGGTTATGCGCTTCGAACTCCGAAAGCTACTACGAAAAGACAAGGGCTAACTCGATAAAATCGAGTTAGCTCGAAAACACTGCGAATATGCTAATTAAGGATGGGGCACCTCGAACCGGAAATTTCATCGAGGTCATTTCGAGCCGTAGAGGAAAACGGAAATCGCTTTGCCGAAACGGCTGAATTCTACGTATCCAACGGCGCTGGTCTTCGCGCGTTGAATATCAATAACTCCAGCTAAACTGGGCAACTACCGAACGAGGGGCCTGTGGCAGAACTGTGCCCAAAGTGCCGTCAAAATTTGCCCGGCTTAAAACATATTCGTCGCCGAGGTTGACGCCGGTAATCCGGAAACTCCACCCTTGCAGATCGTTGGCCAGCCCCAGATGAGCGCGGTATTTGTAGTAGCCATCCTGCACGTTGCCTTCTTCTAAGGTCGGACTTAAAAAATATTTGCTGTTATATTCCACTGTTCCTCCTGCCAGAAAATCAATATTCTCCAGCGCACTCCACAGCGACCCCAAGGGCAAACGCGTTTGTAAGGTCAATGTGTTGTTCCATGTAGATGAATAGGGGAAGGCCTCGCCGGATACGTCGCAGCGGCCAGTATCCGAGTTATCCGGCTCGCTGCCTGCTGGACACGTGGCCTGATCGTAGTTGAGATATTCGGTGTCGTTATAGCCGATTGTGCCTATAACGGTCAGCCAGTCATTGGCCAGCCATAGCAGGTCCACCTCCACGCCCCGCGCCCTTGCCTTGGCCGCATTGCGAACCTCGTCGTAACCGTTGGGCAGTGAAGTTTCGACCGCCGGTTGCAGTGGCCGACTACCAAAAACAGTAGCTAAAGCCTGAAAATCCTCCACAGTCAATTGATACATCGAAACGTTTAAACGCATGCTGTTGTCCAGGAGCGACATCTTTGCATCTAGCCCCCACTCTTCGGCCTCTTCCGGGCCGTAGGACAAGCTGCCAGCGTCGGTTTCGGTACGCAGGGAATTGGCTTCTTCCGGGTTGCCTGCAATCGTGTAGGAATTAAACCCCCCCCCCTTGAAGCCACGAGTCCAGTGCAGGAAGAAATTAAGGTCGTCCGTCGGAGAGAATCCGAGACTAACTTTTGGCTGAAAATTGCTCTCGTTATATTTGCGGTGGGCGACGAATCCGCGTTCACCCAACGGATTTAACAGCGCGGCTGGCACTGAATACTGCGTATCCCAGTTCGCGACCTTTGTTTCTTCTGAATAGCGGCCTCCCAGTTCAAGCATCCATGCCTCTGTCATATTCCAAGTGAATTGCCCAAATACTGCTTTTGTTTCAGCATTTTGATCAAATGCCACATGAGCAGTTTCACTGAACCCGGCTGGCTCGCCAAACAGACTCTGGGTCAGAAGATCAAGTTGGTGAGTCGGCACAATGACTCCCTGGGAAGATGCGATAAATCCGGCCAGAGGCCCGTACCGCAAATCGACCAACAGCGAGGCATCCAGCCTCTGCTCCTGATAGAAGGCCCCCAACAGCATATAGCTGTTACCGAGATCTCGACCAAAGAGCTCGTCAATACCAAAAAAGCCATTGAAATCAGGCGAAACTGTCCGAATTTCCATCGTCTTGAACGGGCTGCTCTCGGTGGCATCACTGTGGATCATACGCACCGGTGCCGGTATTACCTCGCCGGAAGCAGCGTTGTTCAGCTCGCCTTTTGCCGCCGCGAATGCGTAATCCCACTCGGCTATGGAAAAACTCCAGTCAAGTTGGAGCCTGTCCATCTGGGTTATACCTGACGAATCTCCAATCATAGAATTTTTGTACGACTCATTGCTGAAATCTGCATTGGGGTCGTACTGGCGAAAATATTCCGCTGTACCGCTGCCTTCCGGTAAAACCGTACGCGCCGTGGAGCCAACAAATGCGAGATCTGCCTCCTCATAGGAAAGCTTTACCTGACTTCCGCAAAGATCCAGGAAATGCAACTTTATGCGGAACGACTCCCGATCCCGGCCACCGCCAAATTCGTGCGCTTCCGGGTCGATAGCGGCAGCGGTGTTTTCAATATAACCATCTCGCTCTTCATGCATGCCTGCAATGCGAAAATTAAGCAACTCGGAAATTATCGGCCCACCTACTCCAATCTCGGCACGACGGAAATTGTCCGATCCGTATTTAAAATCAACATTGGCAGTAAATTCGTCGGTAGGCTCTTTGGTCACGATACTGACCACTCCGGCCGTAGTGTTCTTACCAAAAGTCGTTCCCTGCGGGCCACGCAGCACTTCCAGACGGCTGGTATCGTAAAGGGCTGCAGCAAAATAGAACGCGCGGGTATAGGCGATTCCGTCGATCGCTACGCCACAAGGTGGCTCAAAGGCGGCATTGACATCCTCAACCACAAAACCTCTACACTGAGGGGTAATGGAGTTGGCCGTTTCGGTAACTGAAAAATTAGGGGTATAGAGCAAAGCATCATTAATATCGGTAATACCTTGATCCCTAATGAAGTCTTCGCTGATCACCGACATCGAGACCGGCACATCCTGCGAAACCTGTTCTCGTTTTTGGGCAGTAACAATAACTTCCTCAATGGTGCGCTTAGCAGGTTTAGCATCCAATGCCCCGGCCTGAGACCATGCCTGCGATGCTGCTACACCTTGGGCCACTGATGCGGCCAACACAATCACGAGGTAGCGACGACGGAAAGCACCAGAATTAAACTCTCCCCCAATAATCCGGGTTTTCGCCCGAGATGCGTTTTTATTGTTCATTCTATTACTCCGAACTCTCCGCATACGCCAGGTAGTTATCAGTGGGCTACCCCTGTGGGTGCCGCCGGTTCCGGGGCTAAGCACCTCCCGACGGATACGCCCACCAACTTAGCGCGGGACGCAATTAACCGCCGTAAAGCGACACCACCCGATAGCTTTGGCGGCTAAAACGATTAAGCTAGCACCATATAAAATCATATACAATTACATTCAATCTATATCAATCATTGTCGGCGCCAAGCTTGATTCTGCGCGAATGCGCAAAAATACTGACAACCGGCACGCAAATAGTTAGCGTCACAACTGCCCGTTCAACCTGGAGATCATGGGGGGGTAAAGCCCCTACCGGACTCAAGCTTATCGCTCGACCTAAATCGCTTACGACTTTCAGAACAGAGATTTGGCGAGGAGTTCTGGCACGATTAGCAATTTCTGCGTCCGCCGTGTCGCTATCGCGTGCCGCCGTACCACTCTTATATGCTAGAGCTGCACCAATCGCGCTCATCGAGAATACAAAGCTCGAACCCAGATATTCTCTATATGCACGGAAGCGCAGCAACGCTGAGAAGCTCAGCTAACACGGCCTAGACATTTCATAGCGGTATGATTACTATTGATCTATATTGATTACTAATGACACATAACTTGCATGTAGTCGCCAGAATTAGGGAATCCATGAATCAACAACTAAAAAATCGCTGGGACGACCGGCACGCCGCGATGCTGTCGGAACCGGAACTGCTGCAATACCGTTCCAATTTGCTGGGTGCAGACCTGCGCATCACCAATTATGGCGGTGGAAACACCTCCGCCAAAATCGATCAGCAAGACCCCCTCACTGGCACAACCGAGCAGGTATTGTGGGTGAAGGGCTCAGGCGGCGATTTGGGCTCCATCTCGCTAGATGGCTTCGCCACCCTCTATATGAGCAAACTCCACCAGATAAAAAGTGTGTATCGCGGCTTGGCATTTGAAGACGAGATGGTCGGTTATCTTCCCCACTGCACCTTCAACCTGAATCCACGCGCGGCCTCCATTGATACGCCCCTGCATGCCTTTATCCCTCACGCCCATGTGGATCACATGCACCCGGATGCGGTGATTGCGATTGCCAGCACGGTGAACAGTAAAGAGCTGACGGACGCGGTCTGGGGTGGCGACATGGGCTGGCTGCCCTGGCAGCGCCCCGGTTTTGACCTGGGTCTGAAGC
Organism: Litorivivens sp.; assembly: GCA_041619575.1. Taxonomy (GTDB): domain Bacteria; phylum Pseudomonadota; class Gammaproteobacteria; order Pseudomonadales; family Spongiibacteraceae; genus Litorivivens. The sequence continues at coordinate 5,922 of JBFKDP010000003.1, read as the reverse complement.
TGGAACAGCTGGCGACAGAGCAGCCGCAATTGAAAGGCATTATTCTGGAAGGCCACGGCCTGTTTACCTGGGGCGAAACCTCCAAGGCCTGCTACGAAAATACGCTGGATATTCTGCAGCGCGCAGCAAATTGGCTGAGTGAGAACAACACCAAACCCGCTTTTGGCGGTGCCCGCTTCGATACGCCACTCGCTGCGGTCAAGCGTCGAGAGATTGCCGCTGAATTGATGCCCGTACTGCGCGGCAAGATCACCGGCAACCAACACAAGCTGGGGCACTTTGATGATTCTGAAGCCCTGCTGCAGTTTGTGAACAGCGAAGAACTCAAACCGCTAGCGGCACTGGGCACCTCCTGCCCAGATCACTTCTTGCGTACCAAGATTTGTCCGCTAGTCGTTGACTTTGACCCAGTTGCCGATGATATAGAAGCAGAACTTCTGCGCTGCATTAGCGGTCTTGATCAGCAACTCGAAGACTATCGCGCGATGTATGCCGCTTATTACGAGCGCTGCAAACACGACAAAAGCCCCGCCATGCGTGACCCCAATGCAGTCGTTTACCTGATTCCCGGCGTCGGCATGATTACTTTCGCCAAAGACAAAGCCACTGCGCGTATTGCCGGTGAGTTCTATATCAATGCCGTAAACGTGATGCGCGATGCCAATGGGGTTAGCCAGTACAAGGCCCTGCCCGAGCAGGAAGCCTTTGATATCGAATACTGGCTGCTTGAAGAAGCCAAGCTGCAGCGCATGCCCAAACCCAAATCACTGGCGGGTCGCATTGCGTTTATTACCGGCGGCGCGGGCGGTATTGGTAAAGCCACTGCACGCCGGTTGGCACGAGAAGGCGCCTGTGTGATGCTGGCGGATATCGATGAAGAATCACTGGAAACCGCTGTTGCTGAGTTGAGCAAAGAGTTCGGCAAGGATGTGGTTGCCGGCACCCTGTGCAACGTGACCGACGAAACTGCTGTCATCTCAGCCTTTAAAGAAACGGCGGTCACCTTTGGTGGTCTGGATATTCTGGTGTCCAACGCCGGCATCGCCAGCTCGGCGCCGCTGGATGAAACCAGCCTCGATATGTGGAACCGCAATATCAACATTCTGGCGACGGGTTATTTCCTGGTTAGCCGTGAAGGCTTCTCGCTGATGAAACAGCAGAATATCGGCGGCTCCATGATCTTTATTGCTTCCAAAAACGGTCTGGTCGCCAGTGCCAATGCCGCCGCCTACTGCACCGCCAAAGCGGCAGAAATCCAGCTGGCGCGCAGCGTCGCTCTGGAAGGCGCCCCGCTCGGCATTCGCTGCAATACAGTGAACCCGGATGCGGTTCTGCGCGGCTCCAAGATCTGGACCGGCAAGTGGAAGGAAGAACGCGCTGCTGCCTACAATATGGATGAGAGTGACTTGGAAGAGCACTACCGCAACCGCTCCATGCTCAAGCGCAACGTGTTCCCGGAAGATATTGCCGAGGGCGTGTATTTCTTCGCCAATGAAGAATCATCCGCCAAATCCACCGGCAATATTTTGAATGTGGACGCGGGCCATGCGCCTTCGTTTACACGATAATGAGAATAACAGCATGACTCAATCTCCCTTTACTCCCGATTTTATTGCCAGCCAGAACAGCGCGCTGGAAGCCGATATTAAAGCCGACTATGACGCACTGGGTGCCACGCTGGCCCGTCGCAATGTTGATATCAACGCCATCAAAGAAAAGGCCAAGGCCTTCGCCGTGGCTGTACCCAGCTGGGGTGTGGGCACTGGCGGCACCCGCTTTGCGCGTTTTCCCGGTATCGCAGAGCCACGCAATATCTTTGAAAAGCTTGAGGACTGTGCTGTCATCAATCAACTCGGCCAGGCAACCCCGTCGGTATCGCCCCACTTTCCCTGGGATGCGATGGACGATATGGCCGCCGTGCGCGATTACGCCACCAACCTCGGCCTGATCTGGGATGCGATCAACTCCAACACCTTTCAGGATCAGCTGGATCAGGAACGGAGCTACAAATTCGGCAGCCTGACCCATACCGATGCGGCGGTACGTGAGCAGGCTATTGCTCACAACCTGCAATGTATCGAATGGGGCAAAACCCTGGGCAGCAAGGCCCTGACTGTATGGGTAGGCGACGGCTCCAACTTCCCCGGTCAGCAGCATTTTTCCCGATCCCTCCAGCGCTACCTGGATAGCGGTCGTGAAATCTACAAACACCTGCCCGATGACTGGAACATGTTTATCGAGCACAAAATGTTTGAGCCAGCCTTCTATTCCACCGTGATTCAGGACTGGGGCACCAACATCCTCTGCGCCATGGAACTGGGCGAAAAAGCTAAATCGCTGGTCGACCTCGGCCACCACGCGCCGAACGTGAATATCGAAATGATCGTGTCGCGTCTGATTCAGTTTAAAAAGCTGGCGGGTTTCCACTTCAACGACAGTAAATACGGCGACGACGATTTGGACAGCGGCTCCATCAACCCCTACCAGCAGTTCCTGATTTTTAATGAGCTGGTGGATGCAGAGGTAGATAACGTCGATGGCTTTGATCCCGCTTACATGCTGGATCAATCCCACAATGTAACCGATCCGATTGAAAGCCTGATCAACTCGGCCGAATCCGTGCAGCGCAGCTTTGTGCAGGCCCTGCTGGTTGACCGCGAAGCGCTGTACGGTTATCAGGACGGCAATGACGCTCTGATGGCAAGCAATACCCTGAAGCAGGCCTATCAGACTGACGTAAGTCCGATTCTGGCAATGGCCCGCTTGGAAAAAGGCGGCGCCATTGATCCGATCCGTTGCTATCGCGCGGCGGAATACAAACAGGGTTTGGTTGAGGCGCGTCCGGCGGCCAATGGTGGCGGCTCCGGTATCGTCTGATGATTACCGTCTCGGCGCTCACTCATCGCCGGGGTTGTATGCACTCCCTTCCAGGTTGTGCAATCGTTGACTCTTCCTGTCGTCAACGAACTCTTTGCGCTAACCTCGGTTAGCGCTTTTTTGTTTTTCCGCACCGCAAAAATATGGGCTACGCATGACTGACAACCAACCCAACGTCGCGTTATTCGTCACCTGTCCCGTTGACTTGATGCGGCCAGAAGCAGGTTTCGCCAGCGTCAAATTGCTGGAGCAGGCAGGCTGCAGGGTTACTGTGCCGCCGCAAGGTTGCTGCGGGCAGATCGCCTATAACAATGGCCTGCCAGAAGAGGCGCAGGAATTGGCCTGGACGGTCGTAGAACGCTTTGAGAGTTTCGACTACGTTGTCACCCCTTCCGGCTCCTGCGGCGGCATGCTTCGCCATCACTACCCTGCCCTGTTCAAACAGGACAAACGCTTGTCCGCGGTGGAGCAGTTCTGCAACAAAGTCTACGAAATCACCACCTTCCTGCATTCAATAATTGATTGGCAGCCGACCCTCAACGCAGATCTCTCAGATAAAACCATCACCTTCCACGATAGCTGTGCCGGCCTGCGAGAAATGAATATCAAAGACCAGCCACGCAGCTTGCTAAAGCAGTGCGCCAATGTCAGCGTGACAGAAATGCAGGATACCAATGTATGCTGCGGCTTTGGTGGCAGCTTTTGCATGAAGTTCCCCGATATAGCCAGCCGTATGGCCGACGACAAATTGGAAAACGCTTTGGCAACTGAAGCGGATTACCTGGTAGGTGGTGACGTATCCTGCCTTCTGCATTTAGCAGGCCGTCATCAACGCACAGCTCGCGGAAAACCAATGGAAGTCCGACATGTAACCGAGCTACTGGCGGGTGAATTGGATAATGCTCCCATCAACGCTCTTGCCGTAGAACGAGGGCATGGCAATGACCGTTGAAACCTTTACTGCCAAATCCTCCGAAGCACTGAACGATGTCAAACTCCGCAAAGCCCTGGCCAAGGCCCAAACCGGGTTTGTCAGCAAACGCGCCGCCGCCATTGCCGAGTGCGATGATTTTCCCGCCCTGAAAAAACAGGCCCGCGCGGCTCGGGATTACTCGCTGGATAACTTGTCCGATCTACTCGAACAGTTTGAAGCTAAGGTCAATGCCGCCGGTGGCACTGTGCACTGGGCGGAAACGCCTGAAGAGCTGCGCGAGATTGTTCTGCGCATCTGTAAGGAGCAAAACGCCCGCTATATCACCAAGGGCAAAAGCATGGTGTCCGAAGAGGTTCACCTGAACCAAGCTCTGGAAGACGCTGGCTATACCGTTGACGAGACCGATCTGGGCGAATACATCATTCAACTGGCTGGCGAAACGCCCAGCCATATCGTCGCGCCGGCAGTGCATAAAACCCGCGAAGATATTCAAACCCTGTTCCGCGACAACCACCCCCTCGGTGATCGTTCACTGGAAGAAGTCGAACAAATCGTGAATGAAGCCCGCGAGGTAATTCGCGAGCGCTTTATCCGCGCCGATGTGGGTATTACCGGCGCCAATATGCTGATTGCCGAAACGGGCCAGGCGGTACTGGTGACCAACGAAGGCAACGGCGACCTGACCTCCAGTCTGCCCAAATGCCATATCGTGACCGCCAGCATTGAAAAGGTGGTCGCCAATACCGATCACGCCAGCGCCATCCTGCGGGTGCTGGGTCGCTCGGCCACCGGCCAACCGATTACCGCTTACACCTCTTTCTTTGCCGGGAAGAAACAAGCGGAAGATAAAGACGGCCCGGAGCAGTTCCATGTGGTGCTGCTGGATAACGGCCGCAGCGAGATGCTGCACAATGAATTTCGGCCCATGCTGCGCTGTATCAAATGCGCGGCTTGTATGAATCACTGCCCCGTATATCAAAACGTGGGTGGTCATGCCTATAACGCGGTATACCCCGGTCCGATGGGCTCGGTTCTAACGCCGCTGCTGCGCGGGCTGCCGCAGGATTACCAACTACCCAACGCCAGCAGTGTGTGCGGGCGCTGCGATGAAGTGTGTCCGGTAGAAATTCCGCTGACTGACCTGATGCGGGAATTGCGCAATAAGGAAGAGGCGATTGGGGGATTGGCAAAACTGCTCCTTAAGCTGTACACGCGACTCGCGCGGCACCCCCGCCTATATCGAGGGCTGACCAGTACAGGCGTCCGCGTTTTGCGCTTGATCGCCGGGAGCAAACCGTCGCTGCAATCCTTGCCATTGGCCAGCAACTGGACCAAACACAAAAACATTCCCAAAGCCCCTGCCGGAACTTTTCAAAGCCAATGGGCACAGCGGGAGAAATCACTATGAGTGCCAGAGACGCTATCCTGCACCGTTTGCGTCAAAAACCGCATAACGCAGGTGCTTCCGCAGGCGCGGGAACACTGCCTGCAAGACAGATTACACGAACGTCCGTGGACGAATTTGTGATTCAGGCGAAATTATCCGGCGCACAGGTAGTTCGCTGCACGTCTTCGGTCGAATGGGAACAGGCCAAAGCCGAATTCATCAACGAAAACGCGACAGTAGTCAATGCCGCACTGGGCATTGCCGAAACCGGCAGCGTTGTCCTGCGCAGCATTGATACACCCAGCGCCGCCAGTTACCTCTGTGACCATCTGGTAGTTTGTGTTCCGGAAAGCTCTGTAGTGGTCTATCTCCACCAAGGTCTGGCACTACTAAAAAGCCAAATCACACGTGCCCTGCATTTGATGACCGGCCCATCCCGCACGGCCGATGTCGAGCAGACCATACAGATCGGCGCCCATGGTCCACGCCGTTTAACAATTCTCATACACTGACGACAATCAATTATTTAATTACGCTAAGTTTTCAAAAGCGGCGGAACACGTCGGAGACGTTCCTGCCGTCCGCTTTGTGACTAGAGCGGCCACATCGTAAAATATGGCCATGAGTCGTTATTACACGTTATCAGCACAAGTTGAGGAATTCATACGAAAACTTATAAATGCAATCTATCAAGCAGCGATCCCGAATAATTATCGCCAAGAGT
>JBFKDP010000002.1:0-47250 GCA_041619575.1 Litorivivens sp. | reverse complement strand
CCCCAGCTCGATCGCTTGCCTGCCTGTCCAATAGTCACCGGAAAAAAGCAGTGCAGGATCACCACTCAAGCTCCCTTCTCGCCCCTTTCTGACGATATCAATGAACTGCTGATGGATATCAACGAGAATTGATTTCGCCTTCTCAACATCCTCTGGTTTCTCTTCCGCAAACGGATCGAACCGTCGTTTATTATCTCCCGAGGTGTAGACGCGGTTTTCGAGACCCCATTTGTCCGCTAGCCCGTTGTAGGCGAGCCCCTCCATAACCACACCAATAGAGCCGATTGTGCTAGAAGGCATTGCGTAGATCTTATCTGCCGCCATAGCCAGCAAATACGCACCTGAGGCCATCGTGTCTTCGGCAATGACAACCACGCGTTTATTGTGCTCCGCCTTGAGTCTCAAGATTTCTTCGTAGATCGTCATTGCCTGCACCGGTGTACCACCGGGCGAGTTAATCGCAATCAGGACGCCCTTTGCCTTCTCATCCTGAAAGGCCTGCCTCAATGCACCTCCTATATGACTGGCGCCAGCCGGCGTGCCAGGCGCAATCACGCCATCGACCCGTACAAGTGCAGCGTAAGGATCGGTCTCGAACGACGCCCCCTGTTTTTGCATGGCAAATGTGAACGCTATAGCGCCAGCGACCAGCATAAAAACAAGCTTGAAAAATTTGAGATTCTGCTCTCGCTTTTGCAGGCGAACCCACTCGGTTATCGCGTATTTCAGATCACTATCGGAATTGCTCATCTCTTCACTCCTGATGCCATACATCTTCTTCTACATTTCGGTTAACCCTATCGGGATCTTCTGGCTGACGGTCGTAAGCGCGCTCCAAACCATTGTCACGGTCACCACCTTCTGCCAGGTAGTTGCCTCGCCCGGTGCGCTCCTCAATCGAGTACTGGCGTGCAGCTTCTTCTGAATCAGCCGGCGGCATTAGGCCTGCTTCAGACAGCATCGCGATCCACTCGCTCAAATCAATCTGACTCCAGTCGAGCATCCCGAATTCTTCCATGGTCATTGGGCCGCATTTTGGGTTCTTTGGATCGCCCCAATCCCGACCCAACTGGGGTCTAGCCTGCTGCTGAATAATTCGTGCTAACGGCGAGGTAAAACAACAGTACGACTCGCGTTTCTCCACGCATTCTCCGAGCACTTTTTGCTTACAATATGACCCCAAGTAGTGGCAGACCCGCAGCTCTTTTTTACTGCCCAACATGAACTCTTCTTCCTCGCACTTCCAAATAATCTGGATCGCAAGGACAGCCAGGGTGTAGTACATGTAGGCGGTCATCATGGTTTGCATCGCGTTACCAAGAAACGCACCTTCACCACCCATTTGATAGACAGCTTCACCTGTCGCTTCGTCGGTGGTAGAGGAGAATATGGCATCCCGCGCTGCTTCTCCGAAGAAATCACCGATAAACTCCGCCGTGCTGTTGGTAAGAGTTTGGCCAAACCCTGCCGTGGTCGCCTCACCTGATATGTTCTCGGGAACGCTCGTGTAAAAATTGCTTGTTACGTCGGATAGCGTTTGCTTCACGGGGCCAGTAATCGCGTCCCAAGCGCCCACCACGGCTTCCCCTGCAGCCTGAACTGCCTCAATATTGCTGAGTGCGCCACGAAGTTTCCCGCTCGCCTGAAGGAGCATCAAATACTCTTTCAAACCGGGCCCGCCAGGATTCTCACAGCAGTCTTGATAGCTCCCAAGCGCCTTTTTGCACTCCATTGCCTCGCCTTTGAAGACGGTGCAGTTACCCAGTTCGTCACACTCGCCATCTTGCGCGGCAAACTGAACAGCATTCATAGCCGCCATTGCCTCGCCGAAGCTCGTATTGTTCTCATCATCTTGCTGGACGCAGGATTCACCCATGCACGAAATGTCGCCCGGACAATCATATTCCGTCTGGTAAGTGGTCTCCTCGACCTCTACATCTCTGCCGCAATCGTAGTTGTACTCTTCTACATAGCAAAAACCGTTGCTTGCGCGCGCACCATCAACGCAGCGTGAAGAAACGGCAGAGCAACCTTGCGCATCAAGTTCATCGCAGGTGTTCTTGTCAACATTATCCGCGTTGCCTTGAGGGCATTGCGTATCCCCGTACGCGTCCTCATAGCAATCCATCTGCCCGTAGTAGTAGGTCGTATCGTAGGTAACGGTTGCGTCCTGGCAATAGCCATCATCCCCCGGGTAAAGCGGATCGTATGGAGATGGCTGCGGATTACCACTACCGTCTTCAACCGGTGCTACCCGTGAATTGCAGCTCCAGTCGGCCTGTTTAACAAATCCATCCGGCTCTTCTACGCACGGGTTGTTGTCTTCCTCCCCGGGCGCAGGAAAAGAGCTGTCCGAGTATGGGTCCGCTGTCGTTGGGTCTCCATCCGGGGTGAATGTTCTTACCTTTCGGCATGACGTCAGGTCGTAGAGGATCTCGCACGAACGCGGCTCTTCAAGTCGATGCGTCTCTGTGGTGGTTTCAGAGCTTGTTGTCTTTGAGCAACCCGGATACGAGTCGACAATATCCTGCCTTACTTCACAGGAAGCATCGTAATTCGGATTGTGGCCGCAGTCGTATCGATCTTCGTAGTAGGCACACTCCCCCTCTTCGGTATAGGCAGCGCACTCGCTACTTAGAAAGCCACACTCAGGCCTTGATTGCTGGTCCCGACAGCTTTTGCTGCTGTCATAACCGTAGTCGTTCGCCGCACAGGCATAGCGCGTAGCCATCTGGTAACAAACAGGCTGGGAGGTATTTTGTGGGTCATCCCCCGGGAACATAGAGCTCATGTACGGCCGTAGCTCGGCCTCGGAGTGAGATGAATACTCTCGCGGGGTATTGTCGATGCACTCAAAAACAGGGTTACATGACGGCGGAGAATCATCTACGCAACCTTCCGGTCCTTCGATAATCCGCTCAGAGATGACGGTCCCCACGATATTCGCATAGACTTTGATACGTGCCCACGCAGTACCATTGTGGCCGGGATACGCATTGGGGTTACCAGGATTGAGAGGAATGACAGGGCAAGCAGGATGGCGGCCATTATCATAATCCTGCATATCTAGCGTAATTTTCCACCCGTTTTCTTCCGTTGCCTGCTCGACTACTTGCACATGGCCGTTGGGCGCGGTCATGTCTCGTGTAAAGTTCGTAGTGAACTGAAGGTCCTCTATTATGACTTCGTCATCAGGATTATCTCTGAACTCCTCCAGTGAAATCGGGTTGATAAAGACCCGGGCCGCCGCCGTAATGTCTTCATGCGATCCGCGCGTACTCCACCACTGGAATTCGATCTCCGGAACCTGTTGATTGATGTCCTCTCTTGTTACGCCGTAGCGAGCGGAGTCGTCTATTCTTAAGTAGTGATACTCGCGGCTTGCTAAGCCATCACCGCCATAGCGGAAGAGGTGGTCGGGCGCTGTCGTGAACCGTTTATCAGCATCCATGTCGTAGCGGGTATTCGTCTGCGTATCGACGTAATACCCTTTAAGCTCTCTTTCTAAATCTTGATCAAGCACTACCTTGAAGCGTGTTTGATTGTGGTCAAAGCACCCGTCCCACTCATAGATCAGGAATGTCTCTGAGAACTGCCGAGTGGTTATTTCTCTTTTGGCAGTGCAGCTCCGGACCATATTGCTGCGATGGCAGGCCTCTATCTTCGGTTCACCCTTCGTGTTGTCGCCGCACTGGACATCGCGACTATTGGTTTGTTCGAAAACCCGATAGCTGTGATTGACGATTGGCTCATTGTTAAAGTCTGGATGGGCACGATCGGAGGATGAATCATACGTACGGTAGGCTTCAGCTGTGTTGCTGTCCTCGGAGTCGACATTTGACCGATAGGATGCGGATTGCCCAGCAATCGCTCCGTCATCCCCTTCCATATCAGACAGCGATTGCCAATCTGACGAGCTAGCAGGCCCGCCAAAGAGCTCCTCCGCCGACATTGTGCGGGTTTGCGTGTCGCCGTTTTCATCTGTGAACGATACCGTCGTTTCACCATTACTGCCGGTGCTAGACGGCGGAGTGGAGCCTCGCATTGATTTACCAAACGCGGAGCCATCCGCTGCGGCAGAACCGAAATCCGCGTAGGCCGGGGGCACATAAAATAGGCTCGCGACCATGCTGGTCATGGTTAACAGCAAGGTGGCTGCTACAGACCGCATCAGGACATTGTTTTGTCTCATCGGGTTGCCCACCATGCCTTAGAAAATCCGGAAGCAACAATCGTTGTAGCGATAGAGCATGTATAGATAGTCTTCGCCTACCGCTGGGATGGTCCGCCATTCGCCCCACGTAAATGTATGCTGCCCTATCCAATGATTCTTCTTGGCCTCGACCACCGGGTAGAGCATTGACAATTTGTACTGGGTTTTATGAATGGTTGGGTGAAATGGGGCTCGACACAGGGTTTCTGCACCAACCGTTTTTCGAGCAAGCCCGAGACGATGCAGCTTCCCCAGCATCCTGGCCGAAAGCAGGGACGATGTTCGCACCGGCGACCGACCTTGAGCCACGTTCCCGGTCATTGGATACATACTTCCCCAGGCTCCCGCACACCAAAACATGCTTTTCAGTGGTCGACCGGCAGTCGCCGCAGTCGCGTCTACCGCACAAGCCGCCAGCGCAACCGGATTTGCAAACAAGACCGTTTCAAAGTTCACCGCGAGCGCCATTTCATCATTACCCCACGTCGGATCAAACTCGGTTAGATACATCAGATCAAAATCCATGTATCCATCGGGATTACAGCTAGCGTCGAGGAGCATGTCGAGAATGGCCAGCAAGGGAAACGCCATATAGTGCATCTGGTAGAAGGCTTTGTTTGTCCCTTTACCGTCTTGCGCTGAACTTCGAACCCCCATACCGCGCCAGGTGTCCTTAAGCTTTGTCCCAGCCAACGTCGGACTGCAGAATGGAGCCCTGACAACTTCAATCACCCGGGCCGGCTCCCAGAACGAAACCGATAGGCCGGGTATAGCTATCGGGTCGTGTGGATTTTTGGGGCAGGAACAGGTGCTCTGTGTATTCGCGTCTTCAGGTGGTTGCTGCTCTACCGAATCCCCGGCCCGAATTTTTCCGCCTGCTAGCGAGATCGGGAAAATACAGTCCCAACAGACACCGGTGATAAGTTTGCTACCGAAAACCTCAGCATCTGGACACGCTGCAGAGGCGTTGGAACCCTCACCTGAGGCAGCATTCTGAATGTCAGGGTTTGACTCAGTGTCCGGGTCAGCGGCATACGCAGAATGCGAGTACACCAGCATCACAATAGCTAAATAGCGAATGAGTGCTTTCATAGTGCAACCTCAGAAAGGACAAAGACCTTGCGCGCCCCATCGGGGATGATGGTTGTAGGAGTGGCTTTTAGCCTAAAGCGGTCCTTCACATTCTTATCAAGTAGATAAATGGCTCCCCTTACCCGGTCTTGCAGGGCCATAACATCCTCAAGTGTGCTCTCTTCAGGAAACTCCGTTGCTATCAGCAACCAGTTCTCTGTTTCAGGCTTCGTGGCAATCAGCTTCCGCGCATACTCGATTTCCACCTCTCGGCCCGCATTAAATATCAGGTAGCGAGTTTTTAGAGGAACCTGGTCAAACGGCGAAAGATGCGTTCCCTTGGCATGCACCAGCTCCCCTTCAATATAAAAGTCCTCCGTCAGAACAATGCCTGGGTCAACCTCAAACGAGTTATCCCGCCTGGCCGGCGGGAGAGTCAGGAACTCTTTATTGGCCCAATAGCGAGACATAGCCTTTTGCTTTTTCTCAGACCAATCCATCGATGCAAGCTTTTGCTGCATATGCTCGATGAGGTCTACCTCCGCAATTTCGAACGTGTCGCCGGCGTCACGGTGGTTTATGAAAGGCTCTGATCGATCTGGATCTTCATCTCGTCGATTCACGATGAACTGCGGATTGACAGTCCCCTCGACGCGGTCCGTAACTGAACCTGACTGTATGCGGAGAACAGTGGGGACAACCGTAATGAGATGCCGGCGGAATGCTGGGGGATCTATCTGGATTGGCGCCTCTGTGACCTTCAGCTCTTGAAGGCGAACCGCCATCCGTCGCATAGCCTCTCCAAGGGTTTCCCCGGGAAGCATGCCGCGGTATACCAGCCGGGCGCTCAATCGGCCTTGGTTGAAGGAGTTGACGAGACGGATAGCTTCACGAAGCCGCGCCTCTCCCATTGACTCCGACACAAAGATCGTAAAGTAGGGCTGGTTATCAGGCGGAGCCGGAGACGACTCGAAAAACTCACTGGCTACAGCTGCCTTGCGTGACTCATCAAGCCAGGCCGCATCTGATTCAGTAAAAGGATTACCCTGAGCACAGGTGACCCAGAGGAATGTGATAAAGGCTGTTCCAAAAATATTTTTCCGCATAGGGATATTGTCCTATGCCCAAAAGCCGCCAACCTTCTCTGAAGCGGCCTTTTAAGGGTGCTTCTCGCTACATTAGGGGCTTGGCGACGCCCAAAAGCTGATTCCCACGCACTACACCCCAGTAACGGCTATCGTACGATTGCTCATGCCAACCCATGAAAAAGTACTCGCCATCGGCGAGCGTGAATTCCCGCTCATAGCTCTCCGCCGGGCGGGGCAACTTCTCAGCCAGCTTGGCCGTACCGTGACTTATCTGTCCGCCGTTGATGTAGGTCGCGTCCGTAGTCACCTTGATCGTATCGCCGGGCATACCGCGAATCTGCTTCACAACTACAGTGCCATCAGGATAAAACGGCTTTAGCTCGTTCGAACGAAACGCCATCAAAATGCCGTTTTCGGGCTCAAGGTTCCAGCGATCGATAACGAATACGCGATAGGGGTCAAGACAGCGGATCTTCTGAGAGTCCATTCCAATGGTGTATCGCGCATGCGCGTATCCTAGAGTACCGCCGATGATGACCAGCGCCGCCAAAGCCTTTAAGGCAAAGCGGGACCAAGGTTCTCGCTTTTTAATCAATTTGCTCACGTCTCACCTTCTGCGCGATCTGGGTTCGATGCCGCAAGGCGCGCTAAAAAACGACGAACACCCACGAAAACTGCCACCGCGAAGACGGGATAAATTGCAGAAACCGGATTAACCGTGCCATTCACCCACAGGCCTAGCACCGGTATGGTTATGCCCAAACCAGGAATTAGGGCAGCAAAACGCAGTAGCGAGCGGTGCCGCGCAGGCCCGGCCGCTGGGATATAGGTCATCGCAATGACCAACAATCCGGCGGCAACCATGATTCCTTTGTATTGTGATGCCTGCAATCCCCACACGGTTAGTGCCACACCAAGGAACAGCGATAAAAGCACGCCAGTGATCAGTGCCGCGGTAAATAGCCGGAAGCTATTTACCGCGTCGGCCTCAAATGCAGCACGAGACTCGTCCATCATGCCACCCCTTTTCTTGCGTTGATCTCTTCGCGCTTGCGCTTTTTCTCCGACCTGATGTGCTCCCGACGAACGCGCAATTCGCTCGTGCGATACTTGGGAGGACCATCTGAGCGACCTTTCTCGCGCATATAGTCATTTACGGCTTCAAGTGTCTCCATGCCGGCGATATCAACACGCAACCGGATCGCATCAACGTCATCGGACGATGTTGAATACAAAATCTTCTTGAAGTCCTCCACAACCAGGCGCCCGATGCCCTGCCCCCTGTCTGTGAGCAGGTACATCTCTGAATACACGCCTTTCTTTGTGTGCACTGTCTTCAGAAGATCGTATTCATGATCATTAAACGACAACTTCTTGCCATGCCGGAGCTCTTCGATGGCTGAGGCCTGTTGTTTCATCAGAATCTTGTTGGCCGCATTATCTACAATGGCTTTCCCCGTATTGTTCTGGTACAGGTCGAATAGCGACTGAGTCGCTACAGCCAACATTCCGCCGTACTTCCGCGCTTTCCGCGCGAATCCAGAGATAACGTCTGCTACTTCCTTGTTGTCGTCCCCGCTGCCAGCTATCAGTGCCCAACCTTCATCGATCAGGCACATCTTATGGCGATCGCGATCGCCCAAGTACATGGTTTGCTGGATCTGATACATCAACGTCAGAACAACAATTTTCTGGAGGTGTTTCCTACCGTTTAACTCCTCCATTTCCAAAACGCAGAATCGGTTGGTGATATCGACGTTATTCTTGCCATTGAAGAAGCGGCCGTATTCACCGCCGGAAGTGAAGGGGAAAAGCTGCTTGCCTAAATTGGAGACTTCAACAATTGGGTTTGCCTCAAGGTGATTGGCGATATCATCAATTGTTGTATTCTTTCCCTTTAAGTCCCAGAAGTGTTTCAGAGAACGTTTGATCTCGGCCATCTGCAGGTCAGAAATATTGCCCGATAGAGACGCCATAACAGAGATCACCGACGCCAGCATATCTGCCTCTTCCTCATATACCTCAATGAGGTCGAAAGGGTTAAGACAAATATCCGCCGACTCGGAAAATTCCATGAACGTCCCACCAAGGAGGTTACACAGGTCGATGTAGCTTCGACCTATGTCGAATATCCAAACCTGTCCCCCAGTAGATAGATACGACCAAACAAGTTCGTTTACCGCAAACGATTTACCCGCGCCTGACGTCGCCGCAATGATTGTGTTGAAGTTGGTTTCTGAATCAAACGCACAGAAATTCATGATCTGACCATCTCGCGAGATCAGGTTCATACGCGGCGTTCCCGTCCCCTGCCAGGATGCGAACACAGGGAGCATAGGAATGACATGTCGAGTGGCAAACGTTTTGAATCGGAAGAGATCTTTCGTGCACTCCAAATCTGTACACAACGGAAGCATGTTCAGAAACAGTGGCAGGCAGAAGAAGGCATCCTCCATCAACTGGAATCCCTGGTCTCGCCAAAAGCTGCGGGCGTTGGCTACCGCAGAAGTGGACTCTTCGTGACTATCAGAGAATATGGCCATCCCCATATAAAAGCTGACTGGCCTATCCCCATCTTCCAGCGCATCAAAGAGAACATCAAAGCCGTGTTGTTTTTTTGAGAGTATCGGGACGAACTTCGCTAGCGGTCCATAGGCCTGATTGGCTGTGAACTGCCTTTTCTGCGTCATATTTGTGCGCAACTTTTGCGCATCCGGGAAATGTATTGTCGCTGTTATCAGCACATTCTGGCGGATGCCTCGTGCGCCGTGCATGATGTCCGATAAATAGCCACGAGCCATTCCAAAAAACGCACTGTCGGGATAACGCTTGATTGAAAGAATATCGACATGCTTTTCACCAAGACGCAAACCATCCCGGTCTACTTCAATCTGCTTTCCATAATCCAGAATCTGATCGCGAATCAGAGAGTTTTTATCACACTCAGGTACGACCAGGTCGCGCCAGCCGGCATCGGGACCCCAGTTCATAATGACCTGCATGATCCTGACATAGACATTTGACGTAAGTGTGCGAGGTTGGAATCCAGCTGACGCCAAACCCTGCCCTAGTGACCGTCGGAGGTCGCCGGCACGCTTATATTCTTTCGGTGTGGGCTTAGGGTTTTTGATCGGCATTTTTGCCGTTACCAAAAGCTGGATATTGCGCACGCGCATATCAGACTCTTCATCGAACGAGGAGCTTGTCGCGTCACGTAAAAATTGGATACGAGAATGAATCCCCTTCAGCAGCAGCTTGTCTTTGCACTCCCAACGGAGCGTCTCGATACCGCCCAACATCTGTTCGATATCAGGGCTTGTGAATAGGGAGAATTGCAGTGCCGTATTCTCAGGCCACTCCAAGTTCAGCAGAACGTTGATACGCTGCGCAAGGCTGTCATCACCACCGTAAAGCGGGACACAAATAAAGCCGAAGCTTAGTGATTGGTCGTCACCAAAAAATATGCTGTGTTCATCGCCATAAGCGAGAACCGGTATAAGCTCACGCGCTCGTTGATGCGATAGGACCTTGGGACGGGCCATGCGATGCTCCTTGAGGATCGCACAGGCTAAAGGGCATAACCAGGATGGCGTTTGGATCGTTGTGGTTCATCCGGAGTATTCTCATTAGCATGTGCATTTTTGTTGATCAATTGAATTGTGAACGGTTTTTTGCACACGACCTCCGCCTTGCCTTGATTTACCAAAAGCCGTGCACGCGCAGGCTTCGTAGGCTTAAGCGGGTTTCCGTTGTGATCTTTTACATTAACTGTCATGTTTTTAAGTCCAGAGGGTGACCGAAGCCACCCTCTGTTCCATCGGTCTAAGCGATGTTGCGACCACCTTAAATGGTGACAGCAACAATGCTCTCGATGATGGCCGGCGCAGTGTACAGACCCAGGCCAGCGGCAATACCGATTGCGAACGCCATAATCGACTGACGGGCTACGCCCATGGTGATGCCGATAATGATCATAGCAATTGCCAGAACACGACCCAGGCTGCCTTCCACCCAATCTTTCAGGGTGGTGAAAACTGCGTCGAAGTCAGTGTTTGCGGTAGAGGCCATGGCCGGCAAAGCCAGCATAGCAACCATTGCGAACACCATTTGCTTCATGAAGGTTTTTGATTTGCTCATCGTCACGGTCTCCGTTTTTTGTTGTAAGCAAGTTCAAATTTAGCGGTTTCCCGCAACCTCCCTGGTGACCGAAATGGTGCTCAGGGGTAATTCATCGAAGTACGACCGCTACCTTTAGGGTGTTGGTCTCACACTTGATGTACTGCTGGGTTGGCGACCTACACCGAAGGTCCCAGTCCCTGATCTTTTATCCCGAGGCGTGCTCTGAAGTTGTCGCAGCCGTGTGTTTTCTCTTCCACGGAAAGGTTCACCGACGGCCCAGCGGCGCTCCTGCAGCTCCGCGTAAGTGTAAGTGGACATGTTTAGATAGCCGGCTTTGTCTTCCCAAGGCGCAATCCAAACGCGAATAACTCTTGCGGGCGTGCGGATTGGAATCGCACGATCAGGAGCCGGAGTTGCGTCTCTGATGAGTGGCTGACTTCTTGCGACCTTCGGCTCTTCCGTTTCCTCTACAAACTTCTTGCGTCCGCGAGGCTTCTCTTTGGTGACTCGCTGTTTGCCAAAGTAGCGAATATCGTCATCTGAGATGTAGTCCTTGTAGTCAGTGGATTGATAAACCTCCAACGCGCTCAAGCACTTAACTCCTTGCGGCATACCCGAACACGAAAACTCGTCTTCGCCCAATCCCAGCAGCGAAGAGCAGCCAGATAGCAGAGGGAGCGCGGCACAGCCAATAAGGAGTCGAAGGCGCATCACATCACCCCTGTCTGCAGAAATTTATCGAGGTTTGACGGTACGCTATTCACGTATCGGCCTTTGGGGTTTATCAAAAACGGGACGCCTTGCGCGCCAAACATCTTGGCGGTAACCAGAGCCCGTTGAACGGCGCCGTTGTCACACATTTCCGCTGATGGCGTGAGGTCGTCATAGTCTTTCTTGGCCAAAGCACGCACCACCCCCGCGGCATCAAGCTCCCCGTTCTCATACGCGCAGAATAGATTCCGGGTAACAGTGCCGCTTGATTCGCCCAGTATTGGAATCACCACCACGTTGAAGGTGTACTTTTCGAGCATGGATTTATTGGTTGCGTCCGAAAGCAGCTCAGCGCAATAAGGGCATTGAGGGTCAACAAAGATGGTGACATTGTCGCTACCGGTGCCAACCTTGAATGCACCAAGGACATCTGGTGATAACTTCATGCTCTGCATATCAATGATGCTGGCGTACTCCGCTATCTCGCTGGGAGTCTTTAGATGTTTCCGGCTCCACGAGTCGTACAGGTCGGCATTCATAAATACGAATCGCCCGTTTGTGCTGGTGAAGATCGTTCTCCCTCCCATCTCGATCATTTGAATTCCGTCGATGGGAAGTCGGCGAATGGAATCGTATTGAGGGACGATATCATTGATCCCCTGTCCGTCACGGACAGCGGGAGACGTCTCGGAGGCTATGCCAGCGGCAGCCCCGCCTAACATCACGGCGGCGGCCAAGACCTTCAATGTTCGAGTGAATCTTTTCATAAACACAATCCTATCTAAGAAAAAAGGCGCCGAACTCGCTGGAAACACCCTTATAACGGTGTTTCAGGCGACATTTAGCCCCTGGAGTCCTTAAGTTTGGTGCCCCGAGTGATAACGAACTCAATCTGACGTCCGGCATCAATTTCAATAACCGGGTATATCCCGCTGGCGAGCTCGATATAGAAGTCAGCAAGCCGATCCATGGCTTTTCCTGCCCCCTCAAGGCCCGCAGACTGCAGGCTCTCGCTAGAAACCAGACTCTGGATTTGCTGTTTCGCGGTCGCCTGGTCGCTGATCACAGGGATTCGAGCACCGGTGAAGGCCTCACTGATTCCCTCAAGGAACCCAGCAGTCAAAGCACGGGCGAGGATCACGCCGTTCTTGCTTATCACGCGGCCCCGCATACCAAGCTTGCCGTCCTCGCCTACGGCATACCCATCGATAGACGTTTCAACCACATCACCGTTGGAAAAGATGCAGGTAATGTTTTCAAGACGGGTGTATGCGCGCTCGTCGGACAATGAACCATGTGTCGCACCAATCATCATGCACTCGCGCACATCGGCCCTAAAGTAGTTGGGAAGTACCGCCTCATGCTTGATTCGAATCAAGGTTGGATACGGGTCCGCCTTTGAATTGATACTGGTGGGTGCATCCATCCCGTTGATTAACACGCCAGAAAGGATCGCCCCGGCAGGCAGAATAAGGTCAGGAATCTCTTCTTCCTGTTCTTCCTCAACACCGGTGATTGGCGCCTGGCTCGTAGCCGCACTAATCATTCGAATACCTGTAGCGCCGCGGCTATCCGGGTCACCCGTGGAGGTGCCAAGTGTGCGCTCCGAGAAAGATGCTGCATCACTTTCAGGTTCACCGGAGAAAACCGAAATAGCTTCTCGCGTCTTTTCGAGATTCCCCTGCGAAGGCGAAGGCTCTGGCGCAGGAGCTGGAGCCGGTTGAGACTGAGGGCCTTGAACAACAACCGGCGGCTGATTATTCATATTCTCTTTGGCCGCTCGAAGTTCCGCCTCCTGCTTGCTAAGTTTGTCCTTTAATAGCTTTACTTCAGACTTCAGGGACTGCATACGGCTGAGCTCGTCGTTGAGTCTATCGACCTTCTTTACGGCTTCGTTGTAGTCCTTGGCCATATTGCGAACTGCGCGCTCTTGCTCGCGCTCAATGTTCGACTCCATTTCTTTCAATTCATTGCGGAAGTTCTCGTTCTCGCCCATTAGGCGCTTTACCTGAGAGCTAAGCGCATCAATGCCGAGCGCCCGCGGATCGCTATCAGTCAGAATGTTCGTAACCTCAAGCTCGTTCGGGTTAACGCGGGGCCCTGTATCTGGCTTTTCGTCGTCACCGGTCATCACAATGATCAGAATGAAGAGAACAATCGCCCCACCAAGCACAACAAAGCGCTTTGCTTTGGGCTCAAGGGTTTCCCATGTATCTCTGAGTTGGTCTAGCATCACCCATTACCTCCCGATCGCTGAAGGACGACGTGGTTGACTGTAGCTAGGCTTGAATACCTCGCGGCGCTGAATAATGATCAACTCCGTCTGTTCACCTGGACGCAAAACTACCTCTGGCCATGCCGCGACAGCGACTACCCCTTCGCGATAGCACAAGCTCTCATCAATCTCACGGAGATACACCGTCGGGTTCAGGACACGTGATACGGTCACGATGTAACTATGGCCGTCAAGACGCTGCCGAGGCTCTATTTCAAGACCATCGATATAGCAGTAGTGAATATCCCGGCTATGTTCGGCCCGGAGTTCCTGGAAGCTATACCCAGAAGGAATCTCGCCTTTCGCTGTTGTGGTTATTATTTCTCGCAAGGTCTCCACGTATGGTTGAGCCTCTTCAAGCTTTCGCGCCATCGGATTAGGCGCTCCATTGAGTTCAACAGTGCCGCTAGCGCCTTGACGCCCAAGGACAAGACGTATATCTCTTGGGGGAATTTTCTTGCCGACCAGCGCAAGGGATACTGCGACAGACTCATCTGGCGTAGTGATGTAGAGCGAAATTGGCCCGGGGTCTTTTGTCATCACATACAAGATTCTGTCGTTGATCTGGACGTCTACATTGCTCACGGTCCGTACCTGGGGGTGATCAAATGGGGCCTCAATCCGGTTGAGGTGCCCAAGCGCAATGGGTTGCACTTCAACAACGCCAGGGGTCACGGGAACAATTTGTTTTGCCACATCGGCGACCGACACTGGCTTTTCTTCTTGGGGCAAAGTTCGTGCTTGGCCGTTGCTTCCAATTATCGGAAGCGGCAGTTTTGCATTACTTTTTTCGGTCTTAACGCGGCTGGGGACGGGTGGCTGCGTATCTCTGGCTACCGTTCTTTTGGCTCTTTCTATATCGCCAGAATCTAGCTCCAAAGGATCGTCAGGCTGGTTGGACTCGCCATCTTCCGGAGCTTGATTATCATGTTGCGGGGCGCCCTTAGCGGATTCTTTCGGCGGACTTGGTATGCCCTCGCTAAGCAATGTAATGGGGAGCTTCGGCAGCGAAAGCCCCCCTTCCGCATGAGCCGCGTAGGCTGGCAGCAACAGACACGCTGCCATCGCAAGAGCGCATCCCATTGAGCGCTGAAACATCATTGGCGAGCCTCCATCCGTTCTATTCGCTCTTGGTTTTTGCGTATCTGTTCTTTCTTCGCAAGGGTTCGGACACCACCCTTATAGACGTCCAAGAAAGTGATCATCGGGCGGAAGCGATCAATCGATATTTGCAACTCATAGGTGCGGTTAGAGCGCTCTTCCGCATCACCCATACCCGCCGATATCAGCTGACCTGATACAAACACCCGATCGGAAGCCGGTTCATAGGAGACTGAACGTGGGGTAAAGCTTAGAGAAACACGCTCTAACTTCAGGCTTTCAATTTGGTAAGCCAGATTTTCACGGACGCTTTTGTAGATCCTGGGGTGCAATAGCGGCTCGATAACCTCTGCCACGAAGTCTGCGTTGCCGGGCGTAACGTTTCCGATCAGCTGCGCCACGTACAGCCCCCACGCCTTCTTCGTTTCTGCGTCGGCCGTATTCTTGGATATCTTTACCTGATCAGTGATATTTGGGGGCACAAGCACCACTGGCGTCTCTTTCCCAACCAGAGTAATGACCAACAGTAGATTGCAGCCAACCAACATAAACAGGAGGGCGCGCATCCAGCGGTTTTCCTGCTGCGTGCCCTGCCATGTATTAAGAAGCTTCTTCAATTCCATAGATCAGCTCACGAAGACGCGTTCAAAAGGGTTTCTGACGGAGAATCCGCGGGGCGGCATGACGCCGTACCAATACATAGAGTGGTAAAGGACCCCGTCTGGCTTCCCGTCCCGAAACTGCCGGTAGTACTTCAGCACCACAAACGCAATGATCATAAAGACCGTCAGGCGCTCAAGAGCCATTCCTACAGCCATCATTGAGCAGACAGGAATCAGCTCGTCGGCCGACCAAACGAGTATCTGCACCGGGTCATCGACATACTGGGGGATTTCTACGCGTTCAACTGTTGCCATTTGGGCTCTCCTCCATCCATATACGTATTGTGCAGGAGGGCAACAGTGGGTTATGTGCGGTGAAATGGCCTGTTACCCCCCTTGCTAGCGAGGTAAGCCAGATTTTTTTACTTTACAGGGGAGGGGGAGGATAGATTGATGCGGCGAGGCCCCGCCGCTAGGGACACTACATGGGGTTAAGGAAGCTGGCCACAAAACCAACAAAAACCATGACTATTACAGCTGCAGATATTGCCTGGCCAATCGATTTGGTTAGTTCTATCTGGATGTCTGCTGCGTATAACGCTAGTGCAGCAAACGCAAATACAGGGGTCAACCCCGCAGGACCACCCAGAGCCTGATTCCCAAAGACAAGAAGAGCTGCCAAGGAGAAACGGAAAAGCGATTTCCCTGGCTGAGTCAATAGATCTTCCGCCAACAGTAGCAGTGGATGCCGCCGATTCATATTTGTTGATGTGCCCATAAAACAGCCCAAAATTAAGAAGTATCGCTACGGTCACTGGCTGATTGTGCAGCTGGAACCCAGCAGGGACTACATATGGGGGCTATCGTAGGAATATACCTAATATATTGTCAATCGGGTTCTTGAACCTTTTCTTTTTATTGTTGGGCCTACGACCGAGTGTTGGTCAGCCTGAACACGGTCTCGCACCGATTGTCGCGCCAGACATTCTTTCGTTTTAGATCCTGGATATTCTTCTCCACATACGCCTTGGTTACGCGGTTGATACAGGACGTCTGTTCTCCACAGAAGCTTGTTCTAGGGGCCTCTCGCGCGCGAGACAACATCTGCGAGCATAGCTTTTTTCTGTCTTGAAAATCTTGTTCTCCCGCAAAACCATGGGCCCGAAAATAGGCATCCGCCTTATTCACCTGCTGGCTTTTAGACACAATCTGCTCAGCATTACCTTGTCCAGTACTTGCGCAGCCCTTGTCAGTGAAGGTGATCGCCCCGTCTGACTGAACACACTTCGTCAGAGCGTACGACGGCAAAGGGTAAATCGTAGCAGTTAGAAGCCATAGCAGTACCACAGGGCGACAAATGCCGCTTGACCGGTCTCTCGGTCCAATAATGTGAAACAAAGGCAACGAAAACATTGCTCTTCCCTCCCCACCAAAGGTGCTCTTTACAACTTCTTTTGCATGTTCGCAAAAATAAATGAAGCGGAAATTGCTGCCACCGCAAACCCAATCGGTACCGCCACGGGCGGCACTGCGATTGGCATCAGTAGCGAGAAAAAGAATAGAAACACAACTGCGCCAAACGCATTGATTGCGAACCTGTAGCGCACGGGCGATGCGTGTGCAAAGCTAGCCTGTTTAATTCGCCGCTGGAGAATGGCATCACCGACCGCCGGAATCAGAGCCAAAAGAAAAAACGGCCACCACATCATGTAGTGCGCAAGGCGGAGAGTAGACTGAAGCACACCAGTCCATATTGAGATCAGGGTTTTCTCAACAAAGGGGAATAGATTATCCTGACCCATGTCCTCCATTCCCTTCGATCGCCGGCGCTGCTCCTCAGTCGGAATGAAGAAATAGAAAGATCCTTCGTAAGCGCCAGTGTCAACGAAAGCTTGGTTGAACCAAGTGTGTGCTTTGGTTTGCACCTCTGTTGCCTTTTCCTCTCCCATCATATCCGAGATTGAGCGGATCTCCTTTTCGATCTGCGCGGAGGTCCAGCTGCGCGGTATCATCCCCGCCACCACGATCAACTCCATGAGAAGGATAGCGATCGCGACAAAGATTCGCTTAGCTATCGGATCATCATCAAGGACTTCCTTTCGACTAAAAATCCCCATTTATAACCTCTATAAATCCCATATTAAGGCGCCAGGGCCATGGACATTGCCTTCAGCTAAATACAGGCCAGTTTGTCTAAGAACCCGAACTAGATCTGATGTCGCTTGTTCGTTGTGACGACCTGGCTTGCCTGGTCGCCCACAATCCGCGGCGGAGCGAGAAAATAGTAGGCGGCGTCGCCGTGTTTCATCAGCGATCTGCCGGAATGCTAGAACCAAGGAGCATGCCTGCTCAATGTGTTCGATCGTGCGATGGTTTAGCCAATAGTCCACAAGGGTTTCCGCCGAAGGACGATGCCCCTGAGAAGCCGCACGCCACAGCCTGACAACCCCTTTATCTCTCATCATCGCCGGATTAGTGCTGCGATCGGCCATTCGAAACAAGTACAAGCCGATCTCGTACTGGGCCTGTGGATAATCCTCATCCGCGAGCTTCCATATACCAGCCAGCGCGCGCAGTTCTTCAGATGTCCCTTGAGCATTTCCGGATTCAATAGCTGCGCGGGAGAAAGCGTCTGGGTTTTGTTTTTCTTTGAACATCGGGATCGAATGCCAAGCTTCACGTGATATTGAAGCCAAGGTCACTCGCTTCGCATCACGGCCCATCTCCCGCTGGTAGGCGACACGAAGGTATTGTGCTGCCCTGCGCTCCGCCAACGAGCGTGCTTCGGCTTCCCACTGTGTAAAGACCTCTCCGGCCCACATTACCCGGCGGTCCATATCAACGTAATAACGGCCAGCCTCCCTAATGTGAGCCAGCGCCTTAGGTAAGTTCGGGTCGTAGACTTCTCCAACAGCTTCTATACGGGCGAGTATCAGCAGCGCTTCTTCACGCACTTCCGCGGAGCCGCGTTCTGCCATGGCCGCGATGGCTTCAAGCGTTTCGACCGGTGCCAAGTGCATTTGACGTTGATATAGAGCGACGGGATCGCCTTTGCTGTAGCCGATAATAGGTGGCAGGGCCAGTCGCTCAATCGCCTGTACTGATTGGCTAATAATCATGAGGGCTACAGCAACTGGAGCTATCATACGGCTAGCACCGCGTCAGCAGCTGGTGATATCCAGTGTTCATATTCAGGTTCTACGCACCATCTTATGACATTAACAATGGCTTCTTCTGGGTTTAAAGGTGAAACCGTCGCCATTTTCCACTGACCTTTACTATTCCTACTACCGGCTTTTTCGTTGGTATCAACGTAGGGAGTCAGCTCAGCGATCGACCAATCAAGCGCTCCTGTCTTGCTCTCGACAAGGCAAGGAACGAGCTTGTTCATGAAGCACCAAAATACAGGCGTTAGCAGACCTGAAAGAAACGCATCTCTACGCTCTATGGTGGGCACACCGTCTCTTACACAATTTTCATAGCGCTTACACGCTTCAAGTAGCGAGGCTTGCAAAAGCGTTGTTACCTGCCTGCGCCTCCCTGGCGCTGTGCTGGTAAGTGGCTTGTTCGCTGGATGATCTGGCGGCAACGGCGATTCCGGCCCAATGAACGCGGCGAACCGAGTGACAATCGCACGCATGCCGGGACACTCCGAATCGATGTCTTGCATAATCTTCCGGAGATCTCGGTATGACTTCAGGACGGTTACCAACCATTCTTCACCGCGTTTATGGGGCTTAGGTACAGTGTATGCCATTCAGTTCGCCCCCTCTTGATCGGAGATGATCGGTATCCGCCCCTTAACCAAGCGCCCACCTGTGAGCCGCGCGAGGTAATGAAAATTGGGCAGCAGGCCAAGGTATTCAGGCGAAAATAACTCCTTCTCTGTCTCCATCAGACGTTCGCCGTAGTTACTGCCGTATACCAACGGCACCTCAGCATCGGTGTTTGTCCCTTGCGTCTGCATGATGTGCTTTACTGCAGTCATCGGCAGACCTTCACAAATATACTTCTGCGTTTCCGGCTCTGGCGTCCGTAAAGCAATCAGGTTGTTACAGTTGGCGATTACCTGACGCGCCTTGTCTTCGCTCCCCAGCCTTGCGGACAAATCCGCTACGGTCTGGGTTGCTGCGATTACCCTTACTTTTGCACCTCGGCCTCTCGCCAGTAGCGAAATCATCGGGTCATTAATAACTTCTGCAAGCTCATCCACGATGATATTCACTGGCCTCTCCATCCCGTCGCCGTAGTTATATCGGGCGCCGGCAACGGCGGTGAGGTCGGAAAGCATGATCGAGCCGATAGCGCTACCAACAATCGTGTCGGTTAGTGAGTCCAATCCGATGTAAACCGCCTGACCCTGGCGGACCATGGTCGCGCTATCCGTGATCAAGCGGTGATCGTCCATATCATCAGGTCGCGGGGATAGAATTTTGCCAAGATCGCCAGCGGTCAATGTGTTGAGAACCGGCATCAAGCTGGTCAGCATTTTGCTCATGTGTACGCGATCGTGCTGGTACATACTGATGAGTCCTTCGACCTCCGAACTTGAGCTACTTTCATCGACAGTGTCAGCGTAATAGGCCAGATAGCCATCGACCTTTGATCCGCGAGCGCGCGTTACATAGCTTTGAGTTGCTGATCGCCAGCCCTCCATATTCTCTTCGAAATAGCGTTCGAGAACTCTTGCAAGCAACCGGTCTACCCCGCCCTCCAGATAGCTTCGAATACGCACGAGGCTAGGTCTCTGGCCCACCGCTATGCTGCCGGCGATGATGTTGGTTAACGCCATTTGGGAGAAAGACTTAAATGGATCAGAGCCGGTTTCGGACGGAATTAGCATCGCTATCCGTGATGCCACTTCGGTTGCCCGCGTAAAGTTGTGTAGCGGGTTGAATCGGATGGAGTCCTCGGGGAACCCAGGGTGGAAATACATAAAGCGCTCAGGGTGGCCTATGGCCTCGCAGGTTTTCTTCATGCCCTGCCAAAGCTCTTTATCGCCTTTAGGGTCCAGTACAAGCGTTGGTTCGCCCCGTGCGATAGCTTGCGTGACGATCATATCGAGTAGGCGTGTTTTACCAGCGCCGGTAGTGCCTACGATCAGTGTTTGACCGTCAAGCATGCTCAGCGGGATGTCTACCTCGTCCTCTTTCTGTGCAAGACCGTGGAGCCAAGCCGCACCTGGATTCGCCCTGCTTTCATCATTTAGGAATTTGCTCGGATCTCGTTTAATCAGATCAAATGCAAGCTGGGCGTGTGAGGTATCCCATTCAAAGCCCCACCCAAGCCAAAGCGAGTTCTCCTTCTGTTTCTTGGCAGTCTTTTTGGCCAGTTTTTTACGGTCGAAGAAATCGATAAGCACCTTCTGAAGGTGCTTCAGCCGGGTAGCGTTGCGAATCGCCGGGTAGGCGCGCATAACCCCCATGGAGATACATGCAATAGCGAAATAGTTGCTCGGGCGTTCCGGAAAATTAAACACAATGGGGAGTGAGGCAGATAGCGCACCAAACCCACACCATATAGCTGCCTGATACTTCTCGTAATTGGGTCGCCAGGCAATTTCGTAGCTTTCAAGCACGACTTAACTCTCCTTTTTTACGCGCAGGGTCAGCCGGCTGCCGCGTAGAGTGACGTAATCTGGATGGCTTCTGGAGCACGCCTGAAGAAACTCGGTGACTTCTCTCAGACCGGCCGTATCGCTATCGATGTCAGCGACCAGTGAAGAAATCGCTGTCTTTAGATGACCGACCGCACCATCCTCGTCGAACGGGATAAATCGCCCTTGAGTAATGGGCTTTTCCTTGAGCGCAGAGAGAGCTGCAGGTAGCTCAACAGCCCCTGGTATTTCAAAACGATATTTCTGCCCCTCGACCTGGGGCGAGTCATTGAAGATATCAAGCTGTCCCTCGTGCACGGTTACTCCCTTTCTCTTGTGTCCTGAAGACTTTGGTGCGGGCTTGGCGCTTCCCGCTTTATCCTCTCGGTTTTTGCGCTGCCCATTGCCGCGATCGCGGGTGTTATTAGGTTTCCGTTGATCGTTGTTTGTTACGGTCGGTTTGTTTTTTTCTTCCGAACCTGCAGGCTGGGATGCACCTGTTGCTCCCGCTGGCCCCGTATTTTTGCTACCCGTTAATCCGGAATGTGGTGCGGGCGTATCGGGCATCTCTGGAAGCGCGGCCTTATTTATTGGCGGCTCGTCTCCCAAAGATGCCTCTTGCGAGTCTGCTGCCAGCACCAACCATTCCTTGCCATCCCCGGAATGCAGCTGTCTGAGCGGACTCGCAGGGTCAGAGGCAAGCAAAGCAGCCTCGGACAAAGCCTCCATTAGCTCGATGCTTTGTTCTTCGGATTTTCCGGGGATCGGGAAAGGTAGCGCTGGACTTCCAGCAAGCACGCCCTCGCCCGGGAAGGGACGACAGAGGGTGTCGGCGGGCTCTCCCAGAATCTCTGCGACTGAGGCCCAGAACAATGCGTCCACGTCACTCGATTCATGGTTGCCTTCCGCGCTTTTTTCTTCCACTGTCTTCGGCTGAGCGGGTTCGTGAATAGCTTCTAAATCAATAGGCTCGGCATCGCTGTGTATTACCGGCTGTGACTGGTTGGCCTTATCGTCATTTTTTTCGGTATTGCCCACCGGATTCCTATGACCGGGGCCTTTTTGCTTGTGAGATCCGTCGCCGGAATTCCCTCTCTTATCAACACGAGGATCATGCTCAAAAACCTTAATCCGCGTGATCCGTGTGTTGGCCTGGCTGGCAAACAGCATGCTGGCATCGGCAAGACGAACAGCCACATTGACCGTCGGCCTGTCTGGCCGGTTGCCCGCCAGTTCCGCAGGCTGGATAAGCCAGTACATGGGATGGATCTGACACGACTCGGCATAGGGATTAGGGACCAGTACGCCGGTCTCGAACAGCGCCTCTCCGATCGAATCGGGGTCTCGCACAACCCCTTTAATTTTGTCCTCATTGAGCCTGTGCACAATGTCGGATGCGGCACGGGACCAAATCAGGTATACGTGCTGCTCTTGGTCGACCCACAATGGAGATCCTTTCTCGTTGACGACCCAGATGTCTGAGTGCAACAAGCGACGCATTGCATCAATGACGTTCTGCTCCATCGGAATACCAAGCGGCCCGCCGCTAAGACGGTGATCACTACTGATATCCTTCGCGGCGCTCGATTCGTCTGCAATGCGAACTACTTTGTGAATTGGATTGGTATTACGGTCTCCCGTACCCGTTACAGCCTCAGCCATCCATACTTGGAGTCCGGGCCCAAAGGCGTCCAACCATTCCATAACGCTATCAGGAACGACTCGATCGAGCATGCGCCCAGAGAATAGCTCGTGGTTCCCGTATCGCTTATCGCGCCACTGAATGTAATAGCTGCGGATGTTTTCCCGTTCGACCCAGGCAGATATCGAGCGAGAATTTGGATTCCATTCTTTCTGCCCAGTTGGATCAATTAGCGCCACATCCGAAATAGGTTTGCCGGCGTCATGTAGGAGGCCCGCGATAATAGCGGCCGCCCTAAGCCGCTTGTCGTATTCCGCCTCATCACGCTTTCTGATGCTTGGGTTAGGAACTTCGTTTCGGATTAACCGGGAAGCATTGCGAGCAGTTTCTAAAGCGTGTCGGTAGGCCCCACCCAAGCCACAATGATGGTGGGCTTTGCTGGCGGGTAGCAGATGAACCCAATCAACAAAATTGCGAACGACAGGCATGATAATGCCTTGAAATAACTCGTCGGTCTGGCCAAAGCCAACAGCAATCTCGTGGATTAGATCTGCCTGAGAAACCAGTATAGTCTCAGGCGGAGCTGCCGGAATAGCACTCGGGTAAGGTGGGTAGCGCGGGACATCTCTTAGCCAATCATCCAGGGGGCGTTCATTAAGTCTGTCGCCTCCGCCCTCATAGGTGTGCTTCTTACGCAGCACCAGGCCAGAACCGCGGTCGCCATTGACTTTGGCCATCACCCGCTGACTGTGGTCGGCATCAACAAACCTCATGCCATGGCTCACCTTTAGCTCTGGCTCGTCTAGCTCTACTGTATCGCGGGCCTGAAAAGGCCATAATTTATTCAAAAGGTCCGTAAACACAGGGGGCTCTCTCTGGATTCGAGCTTATTGTCGCTCAGGCCACCCCCGCCTGATGTGCTTCGCAAAGGCCAGTTAGTACCGTTTCAGTAAAGGTCCCCCCCATTTTTGCCATGCCATACTATGGGCTCAGTCATAAAGGAGCGGGCTCGTGGTCTCTCGTCCATCATTCATATCCGCACTAGCGGTTGCAGTTCTCGCTGCGCCATATAGCAATGCCGATCATGACCAAACACGTATTGAGCACAAGACTCTGCAGCAAAACCCCTATCAGCCCACTTGGGAACAAGGGGTTCTTCGAAGAAGCGGGGCCGCGCTCATCGTAGAAGATCGTCCCCACGTCTTGTGGGTCCGTCACAATGAAGCGGGGATTGAGGGCGATGTGACCCGGATACTGGGTCAGCAGTTAGGCTTTCCTGACGCCTACCCGTCCCAACCAACGGGTACTGCCTCCGCACAAGAAGGTCTCGATCAGAATAAACCCATCGTCGAGCCGCCGGCGCCCCTGGTTGCAACCCCTGACAAAGCGGAGCAGAGCAGGCCCGCGTTAAAGAAACTTCACCAACGCGTGCTACGTGACGGGTATTACGGCAAGGAGTTTGAAACTCCGCCAGATGCAGCACTGTCAGTGACTGAGCTGGAGATGGCTGGGTACACGCATACTGACGAACCACCTCGAACACATATCGGTGTGGACGAAATAATCTCCGGGATATCGTCTACTGAAGAACATGTCGCAGATCGCGCGTTGATCAGTAAACCGCGCCTCAACCCGGATAGATCCGTTCCGGCCACAACGCATGAGCTTAAGTCGGGATCTGTTACAGACAACCCCGAAAGGAAGGCCGGCAAGGTGTCGCCCCAGAATACTCGATCACCCATTATTGACTTGGCCAAGTGGGAAGAGCCCGAGAAACAGGACTCCAAGCGCACCGAGCTTCCACCACCTCAAGATGCACCATCACTGCAAGAATTGTCGACATTGGTCGATCTAGCGTGCGATCACAAATCATTGTCAGTGGGTGAAAGCGTTGACTGCGGAAAATAACGCTGACATAGCCGCATCGCTGCCGACAGGTCTTTTCAAGATCCTGAACGAAAGTTTGAAGCCAGGCGATATCAAACAGTTATCAATGTTATCGGCCGGTATCAACGGTATAGAGCGCCTACTGCAGATTGAGCTGGTTAATGGCGACTCGATCGTCATTCAGTCTGGACTTAGGCCGCGGATATTCGACGCCGCTTACTACCGTGATGGCGAAATCCTAAACGAGGCAGCGGGAGCTCCAGCGATTGTAATTATTGCCATGATAGGCTGCTGGCTTGGTCACGGTGTGTAGCATTTTTCGATTCCACGCTACGGCAACCGATTACACTTTTTCCTCTTCAGATCCCTCTATCATGGCCAATAGCCTCGGTATCCCGTCCACAATCCCTCTGGCCTAAAGGGTTCTGGATGCACGCCCGGCAGCGGGTATTTAGGCAGAACCGCGTCAGAATCCTTAGGACTACTTATTGCCTTGAGGACTTTTGATATCCACCCGTTAGCATAGAGTTCCTTGGCGCCTTTATAAAACCCCATCCTCTCCGTTCTCCAGATGGCTCTTACCGCCAGCGCTATATCACGCTCCGAGAAATATTCTGGATTACAATCAAGCAGGGCCGCTGCTCTCTGTGGGTTCCATTCAATAGGGTAATGAAGGAAGGCGCCGAGCACCTCCCGTATCTCACGATGAGCTGGCGGCTCTGTTGCCCAGCCGTCGTAAAAACTCAGCCGTCTGCCTTGCAGCAGGCGTGCTTTACGCGCCAAAAAATTAAGGGGCTTCCCTTTAAGATACTCTTCAATTTCTTTTCTTGTTGCTGGCATAACCCTTTTCTTACCTCTCAGTGAAGGCAAACGACCACGCACGCCTGTAAATCCCTTACCGGGCAATGGCTGAACCAGTGCTGTTCCTTATAAGACTCACTGATTGGCGCGTTTTGAAAAGTGCTCTCGCACTTCCTGGAAATAGGCTTCGAGGCTAAAGCCTTCTTCTCGCGCCTTGTTTTCGATCGCGGCCTTCAAATCCCCAACAATGTGTATGAATGAGTTAGCCATCTCATATTCACGAAGCGAGTCGACCGCTGACTCCAAGTCAGTCGAATCCCCAAGCAAACCCTCAAACCAGCGATCGTACTTTGCGAAGACTGGTCGTCTTACGTACACATCAGCCCACTCCCACTGGTCATGAATGACCGTATCATCATCCATGAACTCACCACTCAACATTGTTTCGAGCTGCGTATTTACGATTCTTACAAGTCCATCAGCGAGCGCCTGATTTTCCCACGACCCGTTGGACTGATTAAAAGAATCCATAATTTGCTGAAACGCTTCCATAAGAACAGGCGTCTGGAAAACAGCGTCTAGGGCTCCGCCAGAAATATCACTATCGACAGGAAACCATACCGAGTGCGCCGGCTCTGCAGCGTCGGGATCATAAGCCTCTGCCGTTAACACGCCCGTCATAAGGTTGAGTCGAATGCGCGCAGGAAGCGGGTCTTTCGATCCCTTCGCAAAAGCGATCAGTGGCGCAATATGGCCTTCCAAATTCTTTGGCCAGGACAAAGTGCGACTGGAAAAGAAGCTATCGATAATCGCACGGACGTAGTTCTCTGATAGCTGATTTCTCTTATTTTTGGCACTTAGGAACGCAGTGAAGCGATCAATGGTAGCGTCGTTAAGTGTTATCGGAAGATGCGTTAACGCCGTCGTCCTATTCCTGTAACCGGCGGAATTGGCGAGACAGCCAGCGATGGTATTGTTAGACAGCTGAATAGACTGAGCTTTAAAGGATTCAGCAAAAGCAAGAGTCAGCGCATGGTACTGTGCGGGTGTTTCGATCGTGTTCATGTCATCTCTCTATGAGTTTTTGAACAGCACAAAATCGAGGCCTGAGGTTTGTGCCGCCAATTGACAATGAACAGAGTAAAAGTGCTAGTGTCGATGAGCTCAGGCGCTACAGGTGACAAGCCCGCGCAACGTATTGCGCACTTAAATATTCACGCATCGGATGAATGTTGTCAAGAGATGTCACGCTTGTTTGTCGCTCAAGTGCGCCGCGCGAAGCAATCCTCTCCACTCAAGAATCAGTATGCTAGGCTGCTGCAGCTCGCCTGCGGTGCGCTGACATAATAGGTGTTGCAGCGAGTCCTTCAGCGCGCCGATTCAGTACCGGAATAGCCCGGTCATTCGTCGGGATCGTGAGTTCTTTAAAGGCTTCTAAAATTACCTCTGTAGCTGCCGGAATGCGATCAACGGGTGACAGCGGATAAACGACGGGAATACCCGCACGCGTGCAAACCTTATCAATAATTTTGTAGTGTTTGCGTTTTACGCCACGGCATTGTTTCCAGTGCTTTTCCAGCAGCACCATCTGCGCGGCCAATGTCTTAGGGTGGCCAACAATAACTGGCACCGTAATCCCTTCAATTCGCTTCTCGGCATGACGCCGAACTCCCTTGGTCGCTTCATCATCTACGCGCACAATATGCGAGAGGGGTGCGTGCATCTTTATGGGCCTAGAAGACTTGAGCGCCGAATACACAGCGACGATCAGCTTATATTCCAAACCCTCATGCGGGTGTTCGACAATCGTATAGGGCGATCGGGTGGCATCCCAAAGAAACTGCCCGACAAGAAGGATGAGCAAAGATGCAATTGCCACAAGCCCGTAGCGAATGAACTCCGCACTTTCTATCGAGAATTCCATGAGATGCCTCCAACTGAATCAAGGAAGTGTTTGTACGCAATTCCTTGGTAGCCGCTTGATCTTGCGCGCTCATACCAGAAACCCCAAGCTGGCTCATCGCCAATCTTGAATTGATCTCGGTCCGGGTGAAGGTAGTACGCCATACCTACCATGTAGGCGGCTTGGGGAGTCCTAGTTTCCTGATAGAAAATGGATGTGTATATCACTGCTTTGAAGCCTGGGGCATCTACGGCGTGCTTCATGTATTTGCGGGCGTCATGAAGATTTATAGGACTGCCCGGCAGGTCGTGCAGCGCCAGATAGGCCAAAGCGACACTCCCTTCGATCACGCCATAGTCGAGAGCATGGGTGAAATTACGCTGCGCGAGCTTAAAGTTATTCTCTCTGTATGCGTTCAGCCCCATCTGGATAAACTCGCGACCTCGGGCCAAATCGGCTACAACGAGCTGGGCGCAAAAAAGTGCGATAACGCCTGACAACAATGCTTTCTTCATGGTTGTGATTGCCTCGATACGCGAAGGATTTTTTCACTATGGGCATCTTAGCGTATCGAATTGGCCTAAAACTGGTTTGAAACGGCCTTTTAGGCCCGTTGCTCGGAAGGTTGGCGCCACCCCCGTATGCCATATTACGGGTGAAGGGGGTAAATCTGGGAGCCCTTCTTGACCGACAATAGGTATATACCTAGTATATCCCTAAAGCAGTACAGTAACTCCTATCCAGGTTCCTATTGGGTTGCGGGCGGAAACGCCCGCCTTTTTTCAAAGGTCACAGTTACCGTGCACGTCGGCAACTATACTCAGCCACCCATCCAACCCGACCCCGAGATGTTATTAGGCGTTCTGGCTGCTCGATGCTCCGACCCTAACACCATTAGCGCCGCCGTAGTCAGCCCCGTGGATGAAGGTGAATATCGCGTTGAAATATTTTCATTGGGTGAGCGCGAACCCTTCTCACCCACCCTCCCATTTTCAGATTTTGAGCAGTGTTCTGAATACGCAATGCTGATCAATGTCGTTCTGGGCGTCGATCCAGAGTGGGCCCGGCAAATAGTGTCTATGGCTAAGGCAGGGCTATAGCCTGTACTTTCCCGCCTTCTTAGTATATACTAGCTATATACTAGCAAAGAAGAAGAACGCCTATGAATTTGTTTCGTCGTGAAGCATCAGAAGACATTGCCCGTTGGGCAAGCGCCAATGGTTATTCCCCTGTTGCTAGCGCCGTCATCGCCGGTCGATTCTCCTGCGTTGAGGATGCTGAACGTTCGCTGCGTCCAAAGCTGAAATCGCTCACGCCGCCTGAGCGGCTGCCGGATGTTGATCAGGCTTGTCAGGCGCTAATCGAGAACATCGAGTCTGGCGGCATAACCATCTTTGCGGTGGACTACGACAACGACGGCTGCAGCTCGGCCGCTGTGCTTTACAGGGCTATTACAGAAGTGTTTGGTGTAGAGCGCGAGACGGTAAGTATTCGCAGTGGGAATCGCTTCACAGAAGGGTATGGGTTGTCAGCTGGGCTGACAGACCGATTGCTTGGTGAATTTTCAGATAAACGCTGCCTAGTGCTCACGGCTGATATGGGAAGTTCTGACGAGGAGCGCATATCACGCCTTAAAGAACACGGTATTCCGGTGATTGTGACTGATCACCATGCCATCCCCGCCGAAGGTATTCCGAAGAGCGCGATAGCGGTCGTAAATCCGACGCGTGATGACTCGGGATACGACGATCCGCTCATTGCTGGGTGTGGCGTGGCGTGGCTGGTCATGGCCCGGCTCTTTACCTTGTGGAGAGAGCGCTCTCCAGAGAGACCGTGTTTTTCTGGCGAACAAAAGACAGCCAGTAAGCGACGGCTTTTGGAGCTGTTGAGCTACACTGCGTCAGGCACGGTTGGCGACTGCGTGTCGCTGTCACGAAGCCATAATAATCGACTGATGGTGCAATACGGCCTGCAGGTCATGCGTCAAAGCGACGACCCCTGCTGGGTAGCCTTCCGGGGCCTACTTGATGATGGGGAACCGCTCGATTCTTCTCATATTTCATTTAAGCTTGCGCCAATGTGCAATTCGCCCGGCCGGCTGACTCGCGCAGATGCGGCTGTTTCCTTCCTGACAACACAAAGCCACCAAGAGGCACTTTCACTTCTTGACGACTTGATAGTTGAAAACAACGAGCGCAAGCGGATCGAGTCTGAGATGCGCGAGGCTGCTGTGAAACTTGCGCGAGAACAATACGACGCGAATCGGACGTGCGCGGTAATCTTTCTTGAAGATGGCCACCCTGGTGTGCAAGGTATTTGCGCTAGCCGAGTTGTCGAGCAGTTTGGGCGTCCAGCCTGCATCTTCTCACCAAGAGGAGATGGCAGCGATACCATCACAGCATCGCTGCGATCGGTAAAGGGTATCCATATCCGAGACGCCCTTGAATACGCGTTCGCCCAACTACCCGAAAATGTCGCTAGACACTTTGGTGGTCACGAAGGTGCGGCAGGTGCCTCAATACCCCGTGAGTACTTTAAGATTTTCGCCGCGGCGCTAGATCTAGCCTGTGAAAAACAGGCGGCTCTTAGCCAGGCGCCCCTTGCCCCGGTAATTGTCTATGACGGTGAAATACCGCTCCGCGAGGTGTCGATGAATCTTATCGATGAATTGATTTCCTTGGGGCCCTACGGACGTGAATTTGAGCAACCGTGCTTCCAGACTACCGGCGTTGTGCATCAATGGCGCACGATGGGGGCTGAGGACAACCATCTGCGGTTGACCCTTTGTGACCCAGAGACCGGTGTAACAATTACCGCTGTGCAGTTTTTCATTGATCGGATCGATGGATTTATAATGCCTACTATCAATGACACCATTACGTTAGTGGCGGAACTTTCAGCGAACTGGTTTCGCTCTTCCGTGTCGCCCCAGCTTATCGTGAGAGCAATTCAGCAGGTGGATCAAACCGAAAGGGCAGTCTGTAATGGCTAATCGTGACGACCGCACTGAAGCCCAATCAACCGATAGTAGAGTAGCGCGTGAAAAAGCCCTTGAGCGAGCCAGGCTAGAGCGTTATGAAAAACGGCAGAACAAAAAAGGAATCATCAAAACAGCCGTCCGCATACCAAGCAATCGGCGAGGTGAGCTTTTAAAGTTAGCTGCTGAGTGGCGCAGAGCTCATGAGGAAGAGCTTGACGAGAAGTAAGGGTGCCGGGGGGTTCCCACGCCCCCCGGCGAGTTCAGAGCCGCGAGGCACGCAAGCTCCGAACAGCGCACATACTACCACAAATCATATCATTCAAGCTCCGGCTCCACGCTGAAATACCTACCGGCATGAATATGCCTACTCAGTATCAGCGCTTCGGAATCGACTTAAGCTTCCCAGACTCCTCAAACACCAAGCCGCTGATATCGAATCCGTTCTTGTGTAGAAATTCCAGCAACTGTATTGCCAAAATGTCTGACTTTGTTGGGTTCCGATAAGGGTCCTTTTTCCCTTCATACTTGGCTTTATCGTACTTGCGGGCCTTGTCTATCACGTTCCAGTGTTCAGACTTTGTGATAGGGTCAGATTTACGCTTGAGACTGAAAAGCCGAACTAGATCTCCAGGCTCAACACCGGCGCTAGTCAAGTGCGCGAAGGCATCTTCGAAAAGCTCCCGTCGGGCGTCCTGCTTCTTCGTCCATACCTTGGCAGCTTCCTTCGCCCGTGCCGACCGCTCTGCAGTCAAATCCCGCTCATTCGCTTTAGCTACCGCAGTTTTCACCGCCGCGGCCTTCTTGGCTGGGGCCTTCTTCTTTGCCGGCGACTTGGCTGCCGGTGTCTTTTTCTTCACTGCCATGGTTTTGTCCTCAATCTAGGCGGCTCACGCCGCCAGCATTTTCTCATAAGCTTCGCGGGCGCGCATACCCAGCGTTTCTTCACAAAATTCTTCAATTAGCGCGTCCATGTGCATGAACACATCATCCTCGGTCGCTCCGTCACCCCAGTCGAGCCCTGCGTCAGCTGCCGCAACTTTCCACTCCACCAGCTGCTTCATATACACGTCCAAACTACCCGCCAAATGGAAGCGGTCTACCCAGACGCGGGAGTCCTGATCGGGCCGCTGAGTACGGGCTATAGCCTGCTGCTCGACATCCCCAGACCAGTTGCGCTGGTAGAAAACAACCGCTTTGGCACAGGCCAGGTTTAACCCCCGCTGGGCGCACCACGAGCACAGCATCACCATGCAGTCGCCGAAGCGAAATCGCTCATCCATCTCTGCGGTGCGCTCCTCGATCGGTCGCTGACCGTGAAATGGCACTGCATCTATCCCGTAGTTCTCCTGGAGCTCGCGCTGTAGGCGTCTGACCATCTCAGGCGACTCCATATACACGATGGTTTTACGTCCCGCAGCCACATGCTCTGCAATCCGTTCCATAACGGCCCGCTGCTTGCTGGTTACAGGAACATATGTGCCAAGGCTGTTCCGGCCCGGGGCATGCGGGTTGTTTGCCGCACTCATAACAGCCCGTATCCGTGCCAAGATGGCCACGAGGTTCAGCCCTTTGCCTGATGAGCCACATTCGGCCTTGTGGTTGCGGTACCACTGGGCGAATTCAATGGCATGCTTCAGGTAGTACTTAAAGTGGGCCTTATCCCAGCCAATCTCATGATCCTCGTAAATAGGCTTGGGGCAGCCAGCAAACGGAGCAACCTCAGGCTCGTCTCTGAGTCGGCGCTGAACAAAACGACCCGCCCAATCACGAAATCCCAGCACATCGTTGATTCGCGGTAACTCGCGCTTGGCGCCAGTTCGTAGATCATCCTTGAACTCATTTACCGCCCAATCAATACAGACGTGTCGGTCGCGGAATTCATCGATCCCTCTGGCCACAAAGCTCGCTGAGCGCAGGAGAGCTGGCGACATAAACGGCCGCTGGCGCAAGCTGAACGGCTGGTTCGCGACCCCGTCACCTGCCGTAGCGCCAGCTATCGGCAACAGATCTCTCGGGTAGTTCGCCACCGGTGTGCCGTCGAGCACATACAGTCGACGCGGCGATAACCGGGCGACTGCACGTGATTGCAGACTGCCTGGGTTACGCAACAGCGACCCCTCATCCGCGATAACCGTTGTCACCCGTCTGCGCAGTCCGGCGGCCAACATCCTGTCTCTGTCATCGACGGACCGAAGACGGTGGTATGACACCAGGTTGAGCCGTTTTAGGACGCGGGTGTCGTCTACACCCTCGATCACTTGGTACAGGCTGGGATCTATCTGCAGCTTAATCAGCTCGCGGCGCATTTCCGGCAGCAATCCCGGCTCAACACATAGCAGTGCCTTCCCGGAGACCAGCCCTAAGGCAATGGCCAAGCGCGCTTTGCCCGTTCCCTGCTGCCAGCCGGCAACCGAACCACAGGGCTTCATCAGTAACTCCACCAGCGAATCGATCTGATACGGCCACAGCCACTGATCGATACCCAGCTTGGCGATCTGGGCCCGGTACGCTTTAGCTATTTCCGGAAACTTTGCCTCCAAGCCCGGGTGGACCAGCCGCCATTCCTTGTCGCGCGCCAACTCCGATCCGCCGATGAACGTGAATCGTTTTTCCAGGACATCCCGTCGCTGCTGCACCGTGTGCCCTTCGTACTCTACGATGTATTCACCGCCGAGCGGCACGGCTTTCAGCTGCGTTCCACGACGGATCGCGGGGCTTCGAGGGTTGCCTGGTTCAAGCAGCGTGCTGCGCGTCGCCTCCAGAACGAGACTGTCACCTTGATCCATCTTCACCCAGTGCCGAAAGGGCTCCATGGCACGATGATGGCGTTTTTTAAGCTTCGACCAGTAGCCGGTAAAGGTTGGTGAAACTGCTGGTGCGCCCCCCTGCTGGCGGATCTGCTCGATAAACGCATTCAAAGCCGCATCTGGATCTTCTTGCAGCAAGTACGTATCGAGATAAAAGTGTCCATCCCCCCGATATCGGATCTCTTTCGGGTAGCGATGGCGCCCTTCCCGGGGAACATCCTCTCGCAACAAGGCATTCAACACTTTTGCCTCGGTCAGACCGCAGTGAAAATTGAGCACGATCCGGCGGTTATGGTGATCAATGCGAACTGTCGGATCGCCGGTAACCGGTGTTGATATCGTCGGCTCGCTAAAATCGATCCCGTTCAACCGAAAAACCACGCGCCGATCACCGGCACCTTGCTTGAAGGCTACCGCTGGCGCCGGCCACTCTTCCCCCGGGCACACCGAAAACTCTTCTACAGGCCCTGAAAACCCTGGAGGGCCAAATACGTAAACGCTAGTCGCGACATTGGCGCCCTCTGCCTTAAACGTGTTGCGCGGTAACCGGTATACCGCCGCCAATCGCTCCTCGCTACGACAATGCCCGTCTGCACTCGATGGCATAACAGCGGCCACCAGCTGCGCGGCGTCAAGGGCCAACATCAACGCATACTCATGGCTCGTTGCCGCTGTGTTTGGCCCAAAAGGGCCGAAGCTGGTGCACGCGTAAGGGCGCATATTCGGCCCGGCTAAATGGAGCCCAAAGGGCGGATTCATAACGCATATATCAA
Organism: Litorivivens sp.; assembly: GCA_041619575.1. Taxonomy (GTDB): domain Bacteria; phylum Pseudomonadota; class Gammaproteobacteria; order Pseudomonadales; family Spongiibacteraceae; genus Litorivivens. The sequence goes on along the minus strand of JBFKDP010000002.1, from coordinate 13,681 downwards.
AGTTGCGTGCGGTTAGATCTTCCATCGCGCCAACGGCAAACTCGTAAGATGCTTCGCTGCCCCGGGTCTCCTCACTGAGGGCCTGAATGCAGTCCTGATCAATATCGAGGCCATAGAAACTACAACGATCCAAAGGCGCCGGTGTGAACAGCCGACCCGAGCCAACAGCAGGATCAAGGACCTTAATCAGTCGGTTTTCTGGAACCTTCTGCATGGCAGGAGCCAGTGACGCCCAAATACCCGAGGCCACCCAAGACGGTGTCCAAAACTGAGCTTGAGTCTCAGCCCGGCGACGGTGCAGATCTCCAAGACTGGTCGCTTTGCGTGCGCGCTGGCCTTTCGACTGGCGCTGCGAGGTGCGTTCTAGCCAGCTCATGACTGATCACCGTCAGCCGCGGACGGCAGGCGTGTCATAATCGTCGATACGGCGCCCGTCAGATCCCACCCCGTATATTTATGGGGTTGCCCATCATGAATACGGCTAGCAAGGTAGATCCGCTGTGGCTCGCTCGTATTAGCCGGTTCGACGCCCAGAACTGGCGCTATTATCGGCCGGCTGATGCCGTCAATTCGAACGGTTGCCTGCGTTTGGTTCTCGTCGAGCTGAACACGAACAGGCTTACTGGCCGCACCCATTACGCAGCCTCCGCAAGATCATCTTGGAACTTGTCAGAGGCATGGATTTTAAGAAACGCAAGAAGCGTGTCTGCATCGTCCAGAGCCAACTTATATTCCACCTTGTCTTTAAAGACTGTGCAGGGCATTGCTGATTGTTCTCCGAGCACGGTCCGTGATGGAAAGCGCTGGTCGTAACCCATCGATCGAAACGCTTGGTGGGCCGCAAAGGCGCCTACAGATAAACCAGACAACCCTGAGTCTCGTTCTGCAACTTCGAGAGCCCGGGCAAGGTCATACATGCCCTGCGCCGCGCTGTGGTCGTATGACCCATAGCTAAAATAAATGCGTTGTCGAAGCAGTAAAAACCGTCCACGCCGGGTGGGTCGCAGCTCCGTCCAGCGGGAATGAAAATTAAGTATTCTGACAATAGCGTCCGCAGCTTCATTTAAGCCTCGGTCTTCGAGAGCGTCTGAGCGCGAATCCAACGCCTGTACAAGAGCGGCGAAATCATAGTTGGACAACATTTGATTGACCTGCTCGTGCCACGGGTCTGTCTCGCTGACGCAGACCTCACGATCGTCACTGCGGCGCAGCCTTTTAAGGTCGGCTTCCAGATCATCTAGGTCGAGACTCGCCGTACCGATGCCTTGATTGGCGGCTGTGTAGCCCTGCAGCAAGCCTTTAAGCCAACACTCCAAGACGCTCTGAACGATGTCGTCCAAATAAGGCAGTCGAATATCGCACTTGAATCCGTCGGTTACAGATCCGATGTCGCGGGATGCTGCTTGAGCCCGCTGGTAGGCGTCGCCAGCCTGGCGCAGGCGCCCTTGGAGTTCGTCTCGGTACTCGGTAATTCGGTTGTCAGCCATGGATTGTGCCTCGCTTGTTGTTTATCAGTGGCGGTGGGAGCGCCATTAGCAAAGACTATACACCCTTTTAGGGTGCGCAATCAATATCAATGCACCATGCGATAAAAAGCGAGGCTACGCCCGTGACCATACAGCCCGGGCATTTAAGATAGGACCTGGTTACGCTGCCGCGTCAAACAGACTGCGAACGGGCTGACGGATATCAGCTCCTCGCGGGGCATTCGCTGCGGTCTCAACAGCTTGTCGACGCAGTTTGTCGATGGCCTTCATCGCTTCGTGATACTGCTTCTCAGTTAATCCGCCCGGGAAGGTGTTGGTGTTGGTGCGTGCCATAAAACTCTCCATTATTTACTGGCCGTCCTCGGTCTCTCGCAGACCGCGATCTGCTGTTTTGCTTTAACCAAATAAGCCCATTTGCTGTCCGATTATGCTCTCCGATAGAGCGCGAATCTCATCTGCCATCGGCCCCTCGTCGGCCAGGCGGGTTCCGTCGCGCAAAATTGGGCTAAGAAGATGGCGAATACGCCCCTCCTCCCATTCGCCATCAAAGTGCAGGACCGGATGCCCCATGGATTCTGTGAGCGTTGCCCCCGCCTCGACCGCAGCCGATGCAACCACCCCGGCATGCCAGCCGGGAAGCTTGACATCCCAACCTGGAGACTCGCCGTGTCCCCACCACGTAATATCTTTCCACCCGTGCTCGCGGTGTTCTTTGGCAACCACAAAAGGTAATGCCGTGTTCTTCTGCCAGTACTCCGTCAATACAGGCTCCAACCAAGCTCTGAGCTGCTGTTCGGCCTCAAGATCAGATTCTGGCCTAAGCGTGTAGTCAGACCGGTAGCCAGTGTGAGAAGCCCATGCGCCATAGAGCGACAGCCCAAACCGATTGAACTCCACGCGACCACCGGAACCGTTAATTGACACTTCCGCTTGCCAGCCCACCTCCGCGCCCTCGTCGTCAGCAAGGTATTGAAAACCCGCGACCGAAATAGTGGGGGCGCTCATGCCGCCCCCTCCTCTATGTCGCTAAAGTGCTGGGGGATTTCAGTATCCAACGTGCCCTTGGACGCAGCCCGTTGTAGCCACGCAGGCACACGTTGTTTGGCGTTGCGCAGACGACGCACCAGCGCTCGCGTGAGCTGGGATTGAGCAAGCGGGTTATTTAGCGCAAAAACCGCCTCATGAAACCGCTCAAAGAACTCCTGATCGTGGCCGTGGGATTCGCTATCCGGTTGGTCATGGCAAAGTTCATGCAGGGTTAGTGGAATCAAATCAAACAGGCCCCGAAGCGACTTCGTGGCTGCCTCCAATTCATCTATGTTGAACCAGATATTTTGGGTTCCATCCGTCCACGCCTGAGCCGAATCCGACGCCCCGGCATTGATACGACGGCGGGAGTGAGAGTCACCAGTTACCTTGTGCAAAGCACTGCACAACGTGAACTGCATTTCTTCAATCGCACTGATCACCGCTTTGTGGGACGGCTTAAGATCGCGGATCGGGATGCCTTTATGCTCACTGCTGAATCCATCAATGGCAGCGCTGTATTTGGTGTACCGCTTCCGCACCATCTGCTCTTTGTACGGTGCATCAGTGGCGAGTGCCTGAGCGAGTCGATCGAGCAAGGCGTCGCCATCAGGCACATTTACCCAATCAAGTACCACCGGCGATAGCACCAGAAACGAACCATTGCGATGCAGGTACTCGCCCACCGAATCTCCCACGGTCGGGGCAACCGTCCACTCGCTGTAAATCAAACGATCCAGCGTCACAGCCGCCTTCATCGTGGGCAGAAGTTTGAGTGCGCCTACTTCGGCGTACTCCAAATCACCGGCTATCCATTGATTCAACAAGGCCTCACGGCGCGAGTTGTTCAACCTCTTGGGCTTGTCTTTGGATTCGGCAACACTGTGCTGGCGTAGCACCTCACTAATGCGGCTAAACACTTCGCACTTATTCACGAGAATGTCGTTTCGCGCAATGTTCAGTTCGAGCGGTTTTTTGGTTACCACAACCCCGCCTACACCAAACCGCGAGGCTCGCTCTGTTGACACGCGAACCCCCAAGTTATAGATCGTCAGGGTGCTGGCATTGGACTTGAGCTGGTAATAGGCGTCGCCATCTTCATGCGTCCATTTCTGATCCTTGGCCGGTTTGTTTACTGCACGGCCATTAATGTAGACCGGGATTTGCGCGTACATCGTCATGTCGGTCAGTTCGCGTACGGTCGCGTTCAGACTGTAATTGCTCTGCTGTTCATAGAACGTACCGCTGATAGCGCAACCATCCCAAAGGCTGTTCTCGTGCTCTACCAGATCAAACCCGAAGCCGTGCCGTTTTACGTCAACCGACATCGAGAATTGGTGGGTTTTCCAGTTCGTTTCGGCAAAGGCCATCACCTGCAGACGCCCTAACCCAAAGCGGCCATACAGTCGCTGCTCTTCAAGCTTGCTGTGATCAAAACCGATCTTAGAGAAATATGCGTTGATTTCGTCTCGCGAACGAAAACCCACGCCATCATCAATCACGCTGAACGATTTGCCATCTTCGGCCAGCTCGACATTTACATAAGTGGCCTTCGCGTCGATCGCGTTCATGACCAATTCCAAGATCGCCTTCTGCAATGATCCTGCCTGTCCGTGAATGAGCTCGAAGATAGTATGGTTATCCAACGTAAACGCTACCGTTTCAGACATAGTTTGTGCCTCGCTTTGTTGCTTGTTGTGGGAATATTTTTGAGATTGATTGGCATCACCCAATCTGTACGATTTTGTCGCAATCAACACAGCACCAATGATGTTTGCTGATCGCGACACTTTCACCGTCTGCGACGTACCGCACGTCCCCTGACGGGTTGCCACACCGGCACCACATCGCGTCTTCCCCCTCTATGGATGCCAGTTGTTGCTCAGTCACCTCGCCAGTCTTGTCGCACCAAACACAACTCAGCTCGACGGTTTCCTGCAAGGGTTCTGTTGGAGTATTCACCGTGATCGTCAGGGTCTTCTTGCCATGGCATTTCGGACATACAGGCATCGGGATGATCCTCAGATTGCAGCACTGGGCCGGAATTCAGTGCGGTTTCCCAGTCGGGCAACCAGAGCCTCGGGGTTGTTCAGTACAGGTCGCAGATTGCCGCGATATACCCGATTGGCCATCCGCAACTGACGGTCGTTCTCGGCATGCTGCCCCTTGAACAATTGAACAGTCCCTAGCCGCAGGAAGTAATGCACCACCTCCGTCGGGTTTGCGTCACTGCGGTGGTAACGTTCTAAAGCCCTGTCCAGATCGAAAGCCAGAAACAGCTCGGCACCTTCCTCGTCAACATGGAATTGATTGGCACCGAGGCCACCCGAGTACACGGCGCCACTACGCTTGGTGATCGTCTGCTCGCAATCAGCCGTAGCCGCCGCGAGGTCACGCTGACCACTAAACACACCCTCGTACTGACTATCGCTGAACGGTACGTTTAGAGGCGCTGGGAACGCCTTCTTCGGATAGAACGCGACATCCTTGGGCACGGTGAAGCGGCGTCCTCGCTCGTGGATTTCCCGATACCAGAAGCTCGCATTAAGGCCAATTTGGTATCCATAACGAGCTGCGATGAAATCAATGGCTACTACGTCAGTAGGCCGGAGAATTTCGAAGCGCGGCGAGATACCGAGCGCCGATGATGCTTCCTTTTCCGCAGCATCTATAGTCAGTGCAAACCGAATAAGATCGGTACAATGCTCAGGGGAATATCCAGACGGGGCGATAGTGATAGTTCCATCATCGTTGACAGTGCGCCCAAGCCAGTTGCGTTTTGCTGGGTCGTAATGGGTCTTGGCGATGTAGTCGCGCAGTTTTGCCAAACCTTGCATATAGGCGTATTGAGGCTCGGCCACCATGTTGTTCAGCGACTCCTCGGCAGGGCCATCCACGACATTCCTGCGAAGGCAGGCCCAGCATCCGCTACGAGCCGAACAAGCCGTAGAGGGCGCTCGGCCACTCTGGTAAACAGAAAGCTCGCAAGCACCGGAATTCATTGAACGATACAGTTCCAGTGTCTCAGAGAAGTCCGAGTACGCCTCAATAACACCGGTTTTGGCGTAGGCGAGAAATTCGAACACATCGTCAATAGACCAGTGCATGATGGGGCTGAGTATCCAGTCCCCTTGCCGATTGCGGACCGGTTTAGAATCGGACTCCCCGCGCTCCACCATGGATCGTGATCGCTCCGCCGACTCCTCTAGTCGAGTGCCAATACAGGTCACGGTGTCTTCGGCGCCCATAGCTTTTGCGATTCTTCGCTTTTGTCGCGTTATGGGCGCGACCTTGAGCATGTCGCTGCATCGCTTACCGCCGTCCGGCATATTGGCTATCGTCCTGCCAGACAGCACCTGAACTAAGTAGTGCTCGGAAAGGGACGGCGTCGCGATATCGACAATGACTTCGAGGTCATACCGCTGCGCGTAAGCCTGAATCTTTGCAATTTCTGAACGTGCATGCGCAGCTATCGCTGGGTTTTCAATCAGGGTATCTGCATGGCAGACGACGATCGGGGGAACTGGCAGCCCGTTCTCCTTGCGGCGCTTCGCTGCCATTAGAATAAGCGCCATAACGCAGCTACTGTCTTTTCCAGCGGAAAAGGCTGAAACAGGAATCTTGCCCTTGTCCATCACCGCATCAATGCCTTCAAGCGCCATACCGACACGCTCTTCGAATGATAGAACCGGGCGGGATACTGGGCTGTTGAGGGTAACTTCCTCAAACAACGGAATCTGATTGCGATCGCTGAACGCGACCTCGCCTGTAGCCGTCATGGGTGCCTCGCTTTTTATGTGGTGGCGGTGGGAAGCGCCATTGGTAAAACTATAACACCCTTTAAGGGTGTTTTGCAAGAGGACTAAACCGCCAAATCGCGCGGAAGGCTTTTGGATGTCGGGGGGGGTCTTGTGGATTTGTGCGGTCATTGGCTGACCGTGGTCTCTCGCAGGGCGGAGGCTTGCACTTAGTTCATCGACTAAAGTGACCAACCTTGGTTAGGAGGAATGACTAACCTCTGTGAATAGTGACCAAGCTTGATTGCTAATACTGACCAAGCTGGGAATGGCCGTGCCGAAGACGATTGAGTGTGTGGGGTTAGCCGGACATGGGGTGACGGCCGATCTAAGCGGGAAGCCGCCAGGCAAGGCTGCGGACAGCAGTTTCCCGGCCGGAACGATCAAATCAATACAGGGCCTTCGTGATGCACACGAAGGCCTTGAAGAGTCCAAATTTGGCTCTGGATAAGCGGAGAGTTGATGGCTACTGACAAAGCAGCGTAACTATTTTGATCCAGCTGTGTCAGCTTGCGCTCAGCGCGTCTCGCTCATCAATAGACCGTGATTGGAAGCAGGCTATTTCCATCTTGCGAATTTGTTCTTCCAGCGCCGCGCACTGGAACCCATGCAACCTGCCACCTTGCGCCGCGATAAGCTCTGAGGCTTTTTCACGTAAGTCTTGATGCGAATTGAGTCCATTCGCGAAAGACGCCGAGAAGGATTGCGGTGCATGGGGTTCTGCAGCGATGGAAAACATGACTTTGTCAGTCGATAGCCAGTTAAAGTACATAACGATTGCTGTGATAACGGCGATCAATGGAAGCACCGCCAATAATGGCTTGGTAGAAAGCAAGGCTGCGATACCGAGAACGCCGAAAATAGATACCAGCCACATCAACATCTTCCGGTGTTCGACGCGAGATAGTTCGATATATTGCAGCCTGACTCGCTCGACTTGGTCTGTCGTCACTGGACGCAGCTCAAACTCCTTTGAAAGCAGCATCGTTGGGTTCATTGACTTCTCCTTAGCATCCTTAAATTGCTGTTGGTTCATGCGTACGGCATTCGATGATTACACCGGCCCTTGCATGATTTTGTGCTCGCTGATCGGGCAGGTCGCGTACTTCTACCCCGCCGCCCGGCCCGACTTCGCTTGGTTTATGATTTCTACTTCTGTGACAACTGGGTGTTCGCTGGCTAGCTTTCCTTCTGGTGGCCTGTAGGTGTGCTCAATCCATCCCGCACCACAGCCACAAAGCGCATATTGCTTACCGTCTTCGTTGTCGCTGTACGTTATTTTGCCTGATTCCTCGCAGGAAATGCACTTGCGCTGGTTTGCTCGGAGTACTGCTTGAGTAATACGAAAGAACGACGGATCGCTGCCGAATTCTTCCGTGCGCTCTGCCATTTGCGAGGGTGACAACAACGCTTTTCTCACGTGCCGCACCGCACCAACACATGCGCCCTCATTTACCTCGTATAACACCTCCTCCAAGGACTTTTGGGAGACATCTTCCACATCATCACCAGACAGCACGTGCAATTCGAAGACGTCATGCTTGTAGGGCGACACCTGGGCGGCATCGACTTCACTCTCTGTGAACGACAGTGGGCCATTACCAAAAGGTGAAGCGACTTCAAGATCTTGCTCAACATAGCTGGCATCTACGGCAAAGAGATTTCCGGTCTGAACTTCGCGCAACAAAGCCATCTCAACCTGCTCTCCGTTTTCCAGTAGAGCGGTGAATGTGTGCTCCTCCTGAACCTGCATTACCGTTTCAAAATTATCATGCTCAGCGAGGTAGTCGCTGAATGCTTCCGCACTTGCCTGCTGGTCGATATAGCGCAACAGTACTTCGATCTGAGTATTCTGCGACCAACCTAGTTCTGCGGCCACGGATTCAAAGATGGTTGATGAATTCATGCTACCTTCTCCTCGGTGGTGATTGGTGTTGCCACCTCTGATTTACCCCGGCGCTCAAAGCACATACCGTCACACAAAGGAATGTTTGCTCGTGCCCAAGTTTCGGCTTTGACAAAAGCTTCTTCAGGGCTCTCGGCGGCGGAAACGATGTCCATGGTGTCGCCGTGTTGATCCCCCTCGCCGTCCACAACCGCTAAAACCGTCTGATAAAGCGATAGTTTCTTGTCTTCTTCCATATCGGCTATCGCGCTGGCGACGTTCAGTGGTTGATCGCCTTTGGGCGGGATCAGATCACTCTGCGACACCCAGACCCAGCTTTGTACGTAGGCGCCAGCCTCGCAGCCATCAGACACCGTAGCGTCATCATCAATTTCCAGCTCACCCTCTCGTGCGCTGTTTTCAATGGCGGCATTTACCCAGGCCTGACGCCCCGCAATTCCTTCATCACGGTTCTTCTGGTCAAGAATCGCGTTGTGAACCTCGCGCAATTCGCGGATAAGCGCAGCCAGTGTGTCCGGATCACGCGGAAGCGCAATGAATCCGCTGGCGGGCTCTCCACGTGAGCTCCACGGTGTAAGCCGTACATGCTCCCAGCCAGTGGGGCCATAGTCGCAATCCAATACGTCCAGCGCAGTAGTTCTCACTGAGCCGTTTCGCAAAAAGGATTCAGGAGTCATGCCTTCCGGGTATTTAATAACATTTGCCATGATGTGTGCCTCGCGTTCAGTGGTGTGGGATTTAGTTAAAATGACGTTCGCACGCTCAATTACTGAGCAACAACGGTGTGTGATTATCCAGCTCACTTAAAGACACCATCGGTGTCGCCAACGCCGAGCTCGCCGAACCATGCTTAGGAACAGCTTCAAAACGAAAGCTGTCCTTGGTCACACAAAGCATCGGGATTTCCACCGCCGCCTCACTGGGAGCCAGCTCATCAATGAGCTTGCGCGCAGAGGGTTCATCAAGGGGTGTATCCCCTTCCAGATCAACGTAGTCATTGAGCCAGGTGGGCGCGTAATTGAATTCCTTAATGGAATACACGTCGAGGGATTTTGCGGACGCCGCCAGCGTGCGGATTCTCGCGATGCCTTCGTCATCGAGACACATAACGCACGTTTGTGGCCGGTCATCGCAAAAGTCATTGGCGCAGGATACGCCCAGAATAAGTAGTTTCATGTGTGCCTCGCTTTCATTGTTGTTCAGTCCCGGTGGGAAGCGGGACAAGCCAATCGTATGCTTTTAGTCAGCGAAATCAGCGCATTCATCCCAAGTTGCCGCCATCGTGTTTAGACATTCCTGCCCTGCTTGATCGTATAGATCAACGACAACACCCTCTGATTCGCGCTTGATGACAATCCGTGCCGTACCGACAATGACCGTAACACTGGTGCCCGTTAAAGGTGACAGTTCGCACTCTCCGCTCATTCTGTCAAAGAGGGTGGCCACGCCATGCGCAGGTTCACCTGACAGGTCAGCTCGCAACAAAGTCAGATGCCCTAGATCAGCCTCATCATGAAGCCGTTCAATTGCCTCCGCCGCGCTATCCACGCGATATTGGGAGTGACTTTGGAGCAGCCTTCCTTCGTCAGTAACAGCCGTGAAATTGACCTGATAGCAGTCGTCGGTCACTACAACATTATTGTCTTGTTGGGTATCCAATGTTCTCTCCCCCGCTTACCGCGCCAATATGAGATACCTGCCCCTGCAGGGCCGAAGATTGCGCTCGTTATTCTCCACCATCCAGCCACGCCGCAAGGTCGGCCCGATTCTTCCCGCTTGCGATGAAGGTCAGTCGGGGGCCACGTTGGAACCGCTGAATAAGGTGTTTCGGGTAGTGCTCGTAGCCTGGAGGGAGGGGCTCTTCTCGGTAATCTACTTCGCCAACTTCTGAAAGCCAGCTGGGATTCATTGCGCCTTTGGCAATAGTTGGGTAGTTCTCAAGCAGTCGGCCAGCGGCGTTGCAAGCTCGATCGCCAAATGCACTCAGGTTTTCTGCCCCGTACACATTTCCTTCATAGTGACAAAGAATCGTGTCGCTGGAGATGGGTTGGCCAGTGGAAACAATCGCCGAGCCAGCGGAGAGATAACCGAGGTGTTTTCGGCCCTCGGCATTTGGGACGTATACCCGTAATGGCTCTATAAAGTTCATGCGTGCCTCGCTTACGTGTTTTTTGTTTTGTGTGGGAATGGTTAAACTATACACCCTTATAGGGTGCGTTTGCAAGAAATAAATGCGCCCTCCTTAATCCTGTGCATTTATGGATTCGGGATTCTGCTGTCTGTTTTGGATCGCGGGATTAGGCCAGCAGCCGCTTGCGATCTTGGGAGGGGAATACGACTGCGCAGGGAGCGTTTCCAACTTTTGGTGGCGCTTCACCTTCATGCTCGTAATAGCGGATTAGACCTCGCGCATAGACGCGGTGGCCCACAACGGTTGCATATTCAACGAACTGTACGGGGTGTCCGTTAGCATCAACAAAAAGTCGTTCTCGCGCCGGATTAAAGCGCAGTTCAACCCCATCCAGGCGGATATTGCTTTGGCAGTCCAGCTCTCCGTCAATACAGGCAATCGGCGATTTATTCGCAGTCCCCATGGCGATTTTATCGCGAGACGATTGTTGTACGTTGCAGTAGCCGTTCCGTATCACCGTTACAGCTTGATAGCTGAGGGCCGCTCCATTGAACCAGCCCTTATTTTGTTTGTACCCGTGTTTATTCGTCGGCGCGTGAATCGTGTTTACGGCCACACCGGTTGAGCGCAGCACATTCAGATTTAGACGGGCGCCGCAAAGCATTCCGTCATAGAGCGCCGTATTTTTTGCCATGATACGCCGCGCCGTTGCATCGCGAGAAAGAGCTTCCCGCACCCGCTCTTCACTCGGAATCTCTATTATCCGGGCGCTCACGTACAGCGGCGAGTCTTTCGCGTTGATGTTAATCAATGGTCGACCCCAAACGGCTCCGAATCAGCTTCTCGACGGCAGCACTCGACACACTTATCACTGTTTCCTTTCGCCCATCAGCCAAAATCTTATTGTACTTCTGACCCAAGAGGCCATCAGATGAAACGGTAAACACCAGCGGAAAGTTGGCTGCAATTTCCTGCGGTGTATAACCTGCTTCAAAGAGGCGCATAGCTTGCTCTCGATTATGGGAGGCATTGGTTTTAAGCGGCAAATTCATTGTTGTCTCCTGTCGCTACGGACATTTTGCAGTCTGTGCCTGATAGTCGTACCGCTTATCAAAAGCGTCGGCAAGGAAGGCATTTGTCAGTGCTCCGGGAGCCTCCAAGCAATATCCGTCCCCGGCCAATTCAAGCATTAGCGTTGGGTAATCGCTGCGACTGATATGTCCGGAGAAGCCACGGCGATCGAAGAAAGATGCCCTCACATTGCCCGGCGCGGACGCATCGGGGAGTAGAACTGCGAATAAGGTGCCTTGGCGATTGGACAGTTCCACGCCGCCCAGATCGCCGTTGTGGCGATGAAGCATGTAGGCGGCAAACGCCTCCCCGCTGCAGGACCGAAAGACTCGTTTTGCCAGTTTTCTTAAGGGTAGGCAGGGTGAGTCAGTATAAAAACCAGACAGATCTTCAAATGCTTTCAACACATCTCTCCGGGAATGGCTTTCAGTGCGAGTTAGCAAAGCGTTCAGTGCATGCCAAAACGCTTCGTCTGATCCCACTGCTGCAGAGTAAAGGTGCTGCTCAAGAACGGAAGTGGACACATGCGCCCCCTGCTTATTCTTCTTCGTCGTCAGTAACCTTGACTACCGATAGACAGTAGGAATCAAGCGTGTAGGGCTCTGCGGGAATGGGGTCTTCCTGCGGATTACCTTCGTTGTCCTCGACGGTGATTTCGAAATTCTCAGGAGTATTGATCGGGATATTAACGGCAAAACCATCCAGCGCTGCACTGTTCGCGTACTCGCCGGGGGTGTCGTCACGCAGAGTGACCAAGTAAGTCCCCTCAATACCAATATCTTCTGAGGGTAGATTCTCGTTCGCCGTCAATTGCTCAACATTGACTATCAGTTCCATGGGTGCCTCGCTTTGGGTTTATTGGCGGTGGGAAGCGCCATTAGCAACAACTATACACCCTTTAAGGGTGCGGGTCAATAGAGCGAGTTGTTGCGCTCGGTTTCGCGCCTTTGGTCGTGTCGGCTTTTGCGGTCAGCGGGTGATCGTGGTGGCGTGATGCGCACCCCGGCCCCAGGCGGCTACTCCACTCCGCCCTGGAGATCTGGTGCCGCCCGAGAGAATATCGCTGTCAGCCGATGATCGTGGCTGGATGTCAGTCTCGCGCGGGATAATACCCCTTCGTTAATGTTAAATATCTTTCTAATACAATAGTTTATGGTGTTTTTTGTTTTTTTAGCGTCACCGTAATGCACATTGCTCCGGCAGCCGGAAGTGGGTTCCCCGTCCGTCGGTGACCGTGTGTGGCGCGGTTGTTCGGTATCTTCCCTGGGGCCGCCCTCATATTTTCCCTGGTTCGGCATGCCCGGTTGAGATCTGCGGCTGAAGGCGGGTAGCGCGCCTCGCTTTAAACTGTATACTTATACAGTTATGATTATACTCCGCTACCGATTTAACTGCTTGCTTACCGCTCTACCGGAGTTCGGTGCTATCAAGCATCCCGTTGTACCCGTCCTTCTGCGCGACGGGGACTTCCGCCGTGTAGAGTGGGGAGGTTTTGTGGATCTGGACGAGATAAAAAAGCGGTACGATCAGTCGGTGAAACCGGTGAAGCTCGATATCGTAGATTACAGTGTCTCTCCGGGCGAATGGGCTATTTGGCGCCGGGTGCCCGACGGGATGGCGGTTCAAGGTGCGATCATTAACGGAAAGGCATTATGCGTAATTGAGAACGGGGCCCCCAGGCTGGTCGATAGAACACCAAGTGGGCTCAGTGTGCCCGAGCCAACACCTCACTCCCCCGACGGCAAGGCGGCCAGCGACGCTGAGCCATATCCCCAGCACGCAAATTTGTAGCGAATATTGTCCAGTATCCCCTTGTCTGTTGGCCGTTGAACAAGCGTTTCATGATTGCATACGAGACACTGCCCTCTCCCGGGCTCTTGAGCTGCAAAGCAATTCTGGCACTGATCAACAACTTTATGTCCGCGCTCTGCCAGCTTTTCCATGAGACTAGCGAGCCACTCTATGCGCTCTTGCTCCTGAGCGCTTCGCAATTCAAACGCCTGCAATTGCTCCTCGCGGCGAGCTTTCTCCCACAGGCTCCGCTCTAAACGCTCTTGCTCCCGGGTGATAGTCTCGGCCTCGATCTCAGCGCTAAATCGCGCTCGAATGTGTGCCTCCCGTGGATGCTGGTGCCATCTTGCGTGGACAGGATTCCCCAGTAATTCCTCCGCTAGAACATTGCGAAAACCATGTTTGTGCTGGCTATACAGACCATACGAAAATGAAAGATTAATGTGAATCTGCGGTCTATCCTTGCCCCATT
>JBFKDP010000001.1:0-59364 GCA_041619575.1 Litorivivens sp. | reverse complement strand
GTCTGATTAACCACCAATACCAGCCATTGGCCCTGCATAACCAGTGTGTTTAGCGCCTGATGAAGCTGTTCGTAACTGTCGTGATCCAGGCCTTCAAAAGGTTCGTCCAGGATCAGTAGATCAGGTTTTTGCAGCAGGGCGCAGGCCAGCAGGGTGCGGCGTCCTTCGCCGCTGCTCAGGCGCCGATAGCCGCGATCAAGCAAGTGAGTCAGTTTGAGAGCGGTACACAGCTCGTCGTGAAAAGCAGACCAGGGCGCTGTTTCAAGCAGCAGGTGCCGAACGCTGCGCCCCTCGTCAATTTCATTGAGCAAATCGCTTTCATCCCGGTATAACTCCTCTTCATACAGAGCCTGCTGCGATTCCAGGGAAACCCATTGCACCCGGTCCGGTCGGTCTTCTATTGCACCGTGTGCCTGCAGTGCGCCGCTCAACACTCGTGCCAGGGAACTTTTACCGGAAGCATTGGCGCCGAGTATCGCCCAGCACTCTCCCCGGGCCAGCGTCCAGTCTATGGCGTGCAGGACAGTTTTGCAGCCAAGTGTGAGTGAGATATTGCGCAACCGCATGTCAAATCCGCGCCTGTTGGTGGAGGGCTGCAGATTCTAGCAAGCAGGCTGGCGACTTGCAGTAATCAGGTTCGGCCGGGGGCGCTGCGCAGTCCTCGCAGGTGTGTCATGAAGGCATCTCCCAGTAGATAGATACAGGGCACAAACAGCAAAGTGATAAACGAGGCTGTGAGCACGCCAAAGGCCAGCGCAACCACCATGGGTTTCAGAAACTGGGCCTGAATCGAGGATTCCAGCATGATAGGGGTTAGCCCGATAAAGGTGGTCAGGGAGGTCAATACAATTGGGCGAAATCGATCCCGTGCACCGCGCACAACCGCCTCTATCGCACTGTGCCCTTCCTTTGTGAGCGTGTTTATGCGGTCAAGGAGGACAAGGTTGTCATTCACGACAACCCCCGCGCAGGCCACCATGCCCAGCACAGAAAACATCGCAAGTTCTTGCCCCAGCAGCAGATGGCCAAGCAGGCCGCCCATAAAACCGAAGGGAATGGCGGTCATGATAATGACGGGCTGCCAGTAGGACTGAAATACGATCGCCATCAATCCGTAAATCAACAGCAGCGAGAGGATCATCAACTGCGCGGTGCGATCGAGGAATTCCGACTGTCGTTGTTGCTCGCCTTCTTTCTGAACAGTTGCCTCGGGAAAGCGTTCTTCCCATTGAGGATCGTCGATCAGGGCACCGAGAACAGCACCGGCGCTGAAACCGGGCTGCAGATCAGCAGAAATGCTGGCGACGCGCTGGCGATCTATGCGGTCGATGGTGGTGTAGCCGTCTACAAAGTCGAGATCTGCCACCGCCTCAAAAGGAATCTCGCGGCCATCAGCGGTGCGTATTTTCATATCCCGCAGACTGTGAATGGATTCACGCGACTCGCGCGGATAGCGCACCATGACGCGAACATCTTCGCGAAGGCGAGGGATGCGTTGCACCTCTTCACCGTAAAAACCCTGCCTTACCTGCCGGGCAACATCGCGTAGCTGTACGCCGAGTGATTCCGCGTGTGGTTTCAGTTGCAGATCGATTTCCGGTTGAGGGTTAGCCAGGCTGTTGCGAACATTGAATACACCGGGATAACGCCGAAGTTCAGCCGCGAGTGCATCGGTAGATTCTCTCAGCAAGGCGACATCTCTGGCGACCACCTGCAGCTCTATGGGCTTGCCCAGCGGGATAATGGTAAAGGCGATGTCCAAATCTCGGGCATTGGGGAGTGGTCCGATTAATTGCAGCCATTGATCGCGCAATCGATAAACGGGTTGATTGCGTTCCTCCACATTGAGCAGTTCCAGCGTGACGCGCACCGTGTTGTTGTAGGCGGCGGCCTCAATACTGCCGGCAAAAGGTCGCTCACCGTCCTTGTTGAGCTCGGTCTTGATTTGCTCGGCGGCAGCGATCATGGTTTCCATGGTTCGCTCGACTTCAGCAAACGCAATGCCTTCCTCGAGCGAGACATTGGCGACCAGATGATCGCCGGGTACGCGCGGGAAGAAACTGGCTTTCATCCAACCGCCGAAGAGGAAGGATAATATGATCAGAAAGAGGGCGATAAAACTCGCAACGGTGATGCCACGGCGGGCAATGCAAGCTTCCAGCAGCGGCTGGTAAATCGTATCTGCGATGCGGCGAAGCCCTGCCGAGAAGCGTGTCCGCACTGTGCCGATGGCGCGTTGCCAGCCATACTTGCCGGGCTTTTCCGGCTTCATTTGCGCCAAGTGTGCCGGCAGAATCATGGTGGATTCAAACAGCGAAAAAGCAAGTGCGAGCATTACCACGTCTGCCAGATTAGGGGGTTCGGCGGCTTCCTCCGGCAGGAAATAAAACGGTACAAAAAACAGCATGGTCGATATCACCGCGAACCACACGGGCTTCATCACTGCGCGTGTGCCATGCCAGGCGCCTTCAGCGCCGGGGCGGCCCTGTTCCTGGGCGCTGTA
This sequence comes from Litorivivens sp., assembly GCA_041619575.1. GTDB lineage: Bacteria > Pseudomonadota > Gammaproteobacteria > Pseudomonadales > Spongiibacteraceae > Litorivivens. The sequence goes on along the minus strand of JBFKDP010000001.1, from coordinate 56,861 downwards.
AATGGACTCACCGACAATGATGGCGTCGTCGACAACAATCCCCAGTATCAGGATAAAGGCAAACAGGGACACCATATTCAGGCTGGTGCCGAGTACCGGCAGCAGCCATATCGCACCGAGAAAGGCGACGCCGATGCCGGCGCAGACCCAGATGGCCAGCAAGGGTCGCAGAAAAAGCAGCAAGAGAATAAAGACCAGTACCAGTCCGCCAAAGCCATTGCTGAGCAAAGTGTTCATGCGATCGGCAAATGGAACCGACATGTCGCGCCAGATCCGCAGTTCGACACCTTCCGGCAAAGTAGGTGTAATGTCCTCTAAGTATTGGCGAACAGCCGCACTGGTTTTCAGTACATTGGGTTTGGTCGTCACATAGACATCGATGGAATAGGACGGCTTGCGGTCAAATAGTCCAATCACATCAATTTCTTCAAAACCATCAATCACTGTGGCAACGTCAGCGACGGTCAGCTCGGCGCCATCGCGCTTGCTGCGTAGAGGGATGTCTGAAAAATCTTCAGCGCGATTGGCCTGCCCTCTAACCTGTATCTGAATATCTCCGTCATCGGTGCGAACTTTACCGGCCGGCATGTTGATGGACGATTGGCGCACTGCGGTCGCGACATCATCAAAATCCAGTCCGTATTGGCGCAGGGCGCTCTCGGAAACCTCGATTGCAAGTTCGTCGTTCCGCGGTGTGCGCAGTTCAACGAGCGACACATGAGGGAGGGCGCTTAACTCTTCCCGGATGGTTTCACCAAGCTCCTTTAGCGTGCCTTCGGGGAGATCTCCAGCCAATGTCATGCTGATCATGCGGCTGCGCCAGAGTCGCTCATTGATAAGCGGGCGCTCCGTTTCCGCAGGAAATGTGGTGATGCCTTCAACCCGGGTTTTAATGTCGTTCAGCAGTCTCTGTGAGTCCGACCCGCTGGCGATGTCGACAATCACACTGGCCTGACCTTCCAGCGCGGTCGACCGCATTTCCTCAATACCATCCACATCGCCAATGGCTTCTTCAATGCGCAACACTACCTGCTTTTCAACTTCACCCGGGTTGGCGCCCGGATAATTTACGGTAATGCTGATCTGATTCAGCTTGCGCTGGGGGAAGAACTCTTTGTCCAGCTGGGGAAGCGTGGTGATGCCGCCGATAAATACCAGCACCATAACCAGATGCGCCGCAATGGGATTGTGAATAAACCAGCGGGTAATTGTGCTCATGGCAATTGTTTCGCCGTTTGCACTGACGACTCATTTTCAAAGTGCGGTGTCAAAGCCATCCCTTCAACCGGGTTTGCCAGATAGGAGGTCACCAGGTTTATCGGCTGGCTGTCGGGCATTTGCACAGCGACCTTGTCAGCGAAGGCCTGAAGTACGGTGACGGGCTGAATTTGTAGTGTATTGCTGTCGTCGAGCAGCCACAGGGTATCGCGGGGGTGAACCAGGGACTGGTGCAGAACGACCACATTATCCAGTGGCTTGCTCGGCAGATGGATATCGACAAACTGGCCGGCGTAAAGAGGCTGTGGGCCGGTAAATGGCTGGCTAATCTCGACGATGGCGGCAAGTTGGCGTGTATCGCTGTCCAGGCGCGCTGCATTGCGCACCAGGCGAGCAGTGCGCTCAAACGTGCCACTTCCCAGCCTGGCGTGTACGGTCACATCAACTGGCGCGCTGGCGGCGAGAGGTAAATCCAGCAAGCGCAACTGGCGTTCGCTCAGTGGCAGAATGACTTCGGCAACACTGCTGTCAAAAAGGTTGGTGATGGGCGTGCCTGAAGAAACAAACTGGCCGAGATTGGCTTGCAGATTGTAAAGACGCCCGTCAAAGGGGGCGCGAATCCGTGTGCGTTCCAGATTCAATTCCGCCTTGCGCAGCTCAGCGCTGGCTGCGGCCAGTGCGGCTTTTGCTGCTTTGATCTGGGGCTTTCGCAGGAACAAGTCGTTGGCTTCGTCACTGCCGAGGTCGCGCCATTCTCGCTTGGACTGGCGAGCCCGTCCTTTTTCCAGTGCCAGTACCTGTTCGGCCTCCGCTACCCGCGCTTGGGCGCGAATGACTTCGGTTTGGTAGTCGGCAGGGTCTATCTCCAGCAATACATCGCCAGCGCTTACCGTTGCGCCGTCGGCAAAGTCATCGCTAACCTTCAGAATGCGCCCACCGACTTCGGCAACCAGGGTGATGTCCCGTTTGGGCTTGACCGTACCTTCACCACGCACACTCAGCACGGTGGTTTGCGGTTGCAGGGTGAGAATATCGACCTGCGGCGTTGGTACGGGGGATACTGTTGCGGGCTGCGGCTTGGGCTTGCCGTTCGCGATGGCGATAGCCAGCGCCAGACCAGTGGCCAGTATCAGAAGTGGCGCGAAGCGTTTGAGAATCGACATCGGTGTATAGGTTCCCATGGGTTGTTATCGCGCTGTCGCGAGGCCTGGAGTATCAAGTTGTGATTCAAATGATATAAAGATAATATAATAGTACATTTGAAGTCGAGTGTCGCTTGCACGCTCAGTTAACAGGGTTGGATTGCGCATGAATGAATTTCTCTGGCTCCAGTTTGCCCATATTGTCGCCTTTGTCTACTGGTTGGGCGGCGATTTGGGCACCTTTGTCGCCAGTCGCTATGTAGTAAATCGGGACATTGGCGTTGAAGCTCGCGCAGTCGCCCTGAAAATCATGCTGGCCTGTGATCAGGGGCCGAAAATGAGCATGCCGCTTATTCTGCCGCTAGGTATGCACATGGCGGTGATTATGGGGCTGGTGGCTATTCCGCTGTGGGCGCTGGTTCTGGTGTGGCTGTTGGCGGCAATCTGGTTGGGGAATGTCCTGGTGCTTTATTTTAATGAGGGCAAGGCCTTTACCGCGCGCCTTAGCCAGTTTGATCTGGGATTTCGTATCGCGGTGGTGGTCGCTCTGCTGGTGTTTGCCGCGCTGGGACTGGCCGAATACGCTCCAATCTATGCCGATTGGGTTGCCTGGAAAATCATCGTATTCGCCGCGCTGGTCTGCTGTGGCATCGCCATCCGTATCAATCTGAAGCCCTTTGTGCCTGCTTTTGTAAAATTGATGAGCGAAGGCCCCAGTGATGCTGTTAACGACACAATGGCAACGTCAGTAGCCCGTTGCCGACCCTGGGTCTGGGCGATTTGGCTCGGTCTTTTTATCAACGCTGCTTTTGGCATTCATCTCATCGGATAGTTGCTTATGAAACTTTACAGTGTTCCGCACTCGCCCTATGCATCGCGTATACGTATTCAGATACGCGCCGGCGCCTTGCCGGTTAGCGTGGAAGCCCCGGAAGGAGGGCTCGGCTCCGACACCTTCAAAGCCCTGACACCGACAGGCAAAGTGCCGACTCTGCACGTCGACGGTCACTATCTGGTGGAATCGGTTTCGATCATGGAGTATCTGGAAGAGCGTTTTCCAGAAGCGGCTCTGCTACCTGAGAAGGCTGAGCAGCGTGCCTGGTTGCGCGGCGTGTCGCGTTTTACGGACCTCGAGCTGGCACAGGCCCTGTTTCCGCTCTTTATGGAATTGCGCCTGAAAACGGGCGACAAGGACGCTATCGCCCGCAATATAAGCGCGCTGAAAGACAAGCTGGCGATACTTGAAAAATTCCTGCAGCAGAGCAACGCGCCTGAGCTGGATCGATTCGGTTTTCTCGACTGCCTTTTGGCTCCGGTTCTTTTTTATGTTGAAAAAGTGCCCGCTATTTTCGGCGAGACCGCTATTTTTGCCGAGACGCCGCAGCTGAAAGCCTGGTGGCAAGCGTCAGGTGCGCAGCAACATGTCGCTCCTGTTCTGGAGGAAATGGCTGCCGGGCTGGCGGCCAGTATGGGAGCTTAGTTGATGGCAATTCTGCGCAGCGCAGTCCGATGGCTGGGGCGTACCGTGTTTGCGCTGGTTGCTCTGGTGGTTGTGTATGGGCTGTACGCGGCCGCTGCCTACCGCGATATACCCACTGATACATTAATTTCTCGCTACGGCGGCGAAAATCTGCACTTTGCCCAGATAGAGGGTAACCGCGTCGCTTACCGACGCGATGGCCGGCCTTTGGGCGAAGCGCCGGCGTTGTTACTGATTCATTCTCACTACTTTAATTCCCGCATGTGGGATGGCTGGTTGCCCTATCTGGAAGACGCCTTCTCGATCGTTCGCTTTGATTTGACCAGTCACGGGCTGACAGGGCCGGATACGAGTAACGATTACAGTATGGAGCGAGACCTGCGAATGCTGGACGGGCTGATTGATGCGCTGGGTATTAACCGCGTGTCGCTGGTCGGGTCGTCGCTTGGGGGCAATATTGCCTTTCATTACGCCGCAAAGCACTCTGAGAAGGTCGAGAAACTGGTTCTGATAAATTCTGGCGGCTTAAAACGGGAACAGAGCAGCAAGCGCAACGCCGAGGGGATACCAGACTGGTTCTACCGGGTATTTTATTTTGTGCCGCAAGCGGCGTATCGCGCCTTTATCGAGTGGATGGTATTTGATGCGTCCATTGTCAGTGACGCGTTGGTTGACGAGTTTCACGCCATGTTTCGCCACTCCGGCAATCGCCAGGCGGAGCTGGAGCGGATGCGCACTTTCGATGTGGGTGAACCTGCTCCGGTATTGGCGTCCATTACAGCGCCCACATTGATTCTGTGGGGTGCACAAAATCCGCAACTGCCGACATCACACCTTACGCGCTTCGAAAAAGCGCTGTCGGCATCCTTGACGGTAAGGAGTCGGCTAATCCCTGAGGCGGGTCATTTACTGCCGGTCGAAAAACCGGAAGTTAGTGCGATGGCTACCCGCGAGTTTCTGTTCACCGAGTACCCGCGATGACCAGAATATTTTGGATCGTCGTAGTCTTTCTATTCGGGTGCAGTGGCGACGCGCCACCCTTGCCGGCAGCGCAACCCTTGATGGCAGCGGAGCATCAATTAGCAACATTGCCAGGCTATGAGGTGGGCTCCTACTCACCGCAAGTGATTGATGATCTGGTATTACATGCGCCTGAGCTGGATAACCGGGAATTAGTGTTAAGAGTTTGGTATCCGGCAAGCGCTGACGGCGATGTGCCCGTCGTGATTTTCTCGCATGGCAACTGGTCCGATCGCAACAAGTATGACAACCTGCTGCGCCACTGGGCCAGTTACGGTTATGCCGTAATCGCGCCAACGCACCTCGATGGGCGCAGCATGGCCCGGGGCATTTTCAACAGTCTGCGTTACGGACAGCTGGGCCTGATATCCGCCCGTGTCGATGATGTTCACTACGTTATGGATAGGCTCCCGGAAATAGAGCGTCAAGTTGGGCAGGCCGTTGGTGCGCCAGTTCGGTTTCGAAAACAACAGCTGGTGATTGCCGGTCATTCCTTTGGCGCTTTTACCGCCCAGCAATTCGCTGGCGCTCAGGCCTGGGATATTAACGCGTCAGACCGCAGTCCGGCTGCAGTGCTTGTGGATCCCCGCGTCGTCGGCGTCATTGCTATTTCGCCGCCTGGCCCGATGTTTGATGTCATTCACGATAAGAGCTGGCTGCAAATGCGCGGCCCCGTTCTGGTAACCACAGGGACCTGGGATAGTAATGCCCAGTTCTGGCCGGACTGGAAAATGCATTTGATGTCGCATGAGACGGCGCCGGAAGGTGAGCAGTTCGCACTGGTTGTGGAAGGAGCGGACCACTATCTTGGCAATCTGATTTGCCGGCCGGAGCGCGATGCAGAGCCACAGCACGACGCACTGGCTTTCGTAAACAGCGCAAGTGTGGCATTTCTGAATACCTATTTGCGCGCTGACGGCGCGGCTGAAGCCTATCTTCAGAGCGATGATTTGCAGTCGGTGACAAAGGGCTTTGCGAGGCTCTTGCGCCGCTAAACGCTGTCGGCTTGTGTTTGGCGGTATGTCGTCAGTTCCCGCAAAACCCAGCCAATCATAAACAGCGCCATGACTGTGCCCAGCAACCAGGACAGGTGATAGCCCAGCTGGCTCAGAGCAAACCCCGCCGCCAGTGGGCCGAAAACCCGGCCCCAGGCAGCGCTGGCGGCGGTGGTGCCGAGCATTCTGCCGCGCAGGTGTACAGGCGTGCGGTGTGCTACCAGTGTGTTGAGTACCGGCGTACACACGGTGCCACCGCTGACGATCATGAAAAACGCTAAAATAATAATCTCTGAACTGGTTGCGGTGGCGGCAACGATATACCCGGTGGCCATCATGCAGGTGCCAATCAGAAGTAACTTCAGTTCGCCCAGCCATTTCACCAGACGCCCGATCAGTCCGGCCTGGAGTATCGCCATTGCTAAACCCTGGGCCCCAAAAACCATACCCACTTCCTTTGCTCCCCAGCCCAGCATATGCCCGACCCATAGGGGAAAAAGGTAGCTGATGGTGGTGTGGCAGCTGTTGTTAAAAAAGTACTGAAGCGCCAGCAGGGTATTGCTACTTTCCTTGAGCATGCGCAGTGTGGAGTGCTTGGCACTGGCCGCCATCTGTTCAGCCTGATCTGCGCGTTGGCTTTTGGTCAGGGATTCGGGCAGAAAGAGTGCGCCGGCAATAAGCGCTGCAAACGAGAGTCCGGCAGCGACGAGGCCGGGCAGCATGAATTCCCCGTTGGGGCCGGCGAGCATACCGCCCAGAAAGGGACCAATGACCATGCCAAGCCCGAAGGCTGCGCCAATCATGCCCATAAATTTGGCGCGCTCTTCGGGTTTGCTCATATCGGCCACCATGGCCGAGGCAACGCCGAAATTGCCCGCCATCGCACCCGCAAAGATGCGCGAGGCAAACAATGCCCACAGTGTGGTGGAAAAGGCCAGCATAATGTAAGACAGCCCTGCGCCGCCGAGGCAGATAAGCAGCACCGGTTTGCGACCAATTTTGTCGCTGAGTTTTCCCCAATAGGGCCCGCACAGCCCGCCGAATACGGAATAGATCGCAAGCAGCAAGGCGATATCCATGGCATCGCCGCCTACCTGAGGTGCGAGGAAGGGCAGAATGGGAATAATAATGCCGAAACCAATCAGGTCGATCAGGACGGTGGCGAACAATACGGGCATTTTCTGCTCCGGAAATAGGGCGGGCGCCAGTTCAGTTGGGGGAGGAGCTAACCCAGGGCCTGTTCATACTAATTTGATAGCTGGCGTTGCGACTAAGAAGGCGCCAATCAAGGCGGGCTGAGCGTGGTTTGGTGGTTCCAAAGTAGGGAAGCCCAACGCCGAGTGGCACCTTTTTAGTCGCAACCCGAAGGGCTGGGGCCATTTTCCCGCCCAGCTTCGTTGTCAGTCGCTCACAGAGGTCCACTCTTATTCTCTCCTTCCGCCTCGCTGGTCGGAAAAATGACCTCCAGCGACAGCTATCAAATTAGTATGAACAGGCCCTAGAACTCCAGCCTGAACTGGCGCCCTAAGAGGTTTAGTGCTCAGCTAACAGTGAGCCAAAGCCGCGAATCCGATCAGGTATGCCATTGTTGCGCAGGGCGTGCCAGAAGGTCAGCGCGTTGATGGCCAGCACCGGTTTGCCGAGCTCCTGTTCCAGCTGCGCGGCCAACTCGACAAAGTAGAGATTGGTGCCGGCTTGCAGAATCAGGTCTACATCGTCGCCGTCCACTTCGCGCACTAGCTCTCGGGTTTTGGCAAACTCTTCGTGGGCGATGTTCACCGGACTGTCTGAGCAGTGACCTTTGATGCGCACGACTTCATAACCGATATCACCGAGGAACTTGACTACCTGATTGTCACCCACCGGCATATAGGGACTGATAACGCCGATGCGTTTTACCCACGGGTAACAGGCCAGCGAGTCAAGGATGGCCTGAGCGCCGAAGGTGACGTTGCAGCCGCCCACTTCCTGGGCGATATCGTTGTAGCGCTTGAATTCCCTGTCTGAGCGGTCCTTGCCGTCCCAGAACGTTTCGGCCGAGTAGCCAAAGATCACGTGGTCGGGTTGGCAGGTCAGCGCATCGCGCAGACCCTGTTCGGTGGCGGCACCGATGGCCTTCACCATATTCACAAAGTCGTCTTCAGTCTTCACGCTAAACGGTGGAATCACGCAGCCGCGGGTGGCGAGTACCACACCTTCCGGGCACATTTTGTGATACTCGGTTTCAACGGCCGTGTTGGTGGAGGGCACCAGCACGGCAAACTTTTTTCGGTACCCGTAGTAGTCGGTCATGGCAGATCCGTTGTGTTGGCTGTCTCTTGGTCAGGCAGCGGGTTTATGCTAATGTAATAAAGATATAACAATAGAATTAATGTGGCAAGCGTGTTCTTCGGTACACGGCGCATTAGTCTGTATTCCAATGACTCAAGCTTAAGCAGCAGGGTGTGAAATGGCAGAAAAAATTGCAGTAGTGACCGGTGCCAATCGGGGGATTGGTTTAGCCGTTACCCGCCAGTTGGCAGAGCAGGGCATTAGAGTATTGGCCGGTTGTCGCCAACCGGAAGCTGCCATTGCGCTAAAGCGCCTAATGGAGCGGGGACTGCCCATTGAGCCGGTACTGATGGTGGTGAACGAACGCGACTCGCTGCGGACTTTGGCTTCTGAAATTGAGCAGCGCTTTGGCGGGCTGGATATTCTGGTGAACAATGCCGGTGTCGCGTTGGATCACTGGCAGTCCTTTTTTGAGCTATCGCCAGAGTGCCTGCGGGAAACGCTGGAAACCAATCTCGTAGGGGTGCTCAATTGCTGCCAGTTGCTGGTGCCCTTGATGAAACAGCGGGGTGCTGGGCGGGTTGTTAACGTGTCGACAGAGCTGGCTTCCATGAGTGAGATGGCGATGGGCTCTACCGTGGCCTACCGCAGCTCGAAAGCCGCACTCAACGCCATGACAGTGTTGTTGGCCCGAGAGCTGGAAAAGGACTATCCGAAGGTTCTGGTCAATGCGGCCTGCCCAGGTTGGGTGAAAACGGAGCTGGGTGGTCCCGATGCGCCGCGAACGACTGACGAGGGTGCCGATACCATCGTCTGGCTGGCCACACTGCCGGACAAGGGCCCGAATGGCGGGCTGTTCCGCGATCGGGCGGTCTATCCCTGGTAGTCCGGCCTGCAAGACTGACCGAGTTGTAATCTCCCGGCTTTGCGCAAACTTCTATGATCAGGTTTTGATGGCGGCCAGAGCCGTCACCCGCTGGATCAATAATAAGAGGTAGCGTATGCAGGATTTCAATGGAAAAGTCGCGGTCGTCACCGGTGGCGCCAGTGGCATTGGCAAGGCCTTGGTAACAGCTCTGCTCGACGAAGGGGCCAGAGTGGTTATCGGCGATGTGGAACAGTCGGCGCTGGATGGTGTGATGGCCGAGCTCAAGGGGCGCGGTGAAGTCAGCGGTGTCGTGACCGATGTATCCAGTCCCGAGTCTGTAGAAGCGTTGGCCGAGCAGGTTTTTGTCCAGTATGGTGAGTGTAACCTGCTGTTTAACAATGCAGGGGTGGCTGCGCCTTCGCTGAATATCTGGGAAACCAAACCCAACGACTGGAAGTGGGTGCATGGCGTGAATGTGATGGGCGTGGTGCACGGTATTCAATCTTTTGTGCCGCGTATGATTGCATCCGGCAAGGAAGGCCATGTCATCAATACCTCATCCGGTGACGGCGGTATTTCACCGCTGCCTTACCAGTCGGTCTACGCTTCCAGCAAAGCGGCTGTTTCCTGTATTACCGAATGTCTTGCTGCCCAGTTGGTGACGGAGAGTACCAAGCTGCGCGCCTCTATCTTCTATCCGTCCGGTGGCGTGCTGGCGACCGGCATCTGGACTACCGAGCGCAATCGACCCAAAGACCTGAAGGTTGAGCGAGAGCCCATTCATGTTCCGTCTGTAGAAGAGTTCAAGGAAGCGGCTAATGCGGCGGGTATGGAGCTGAACTTTCAGGATCTCGATGAGCTGGCGCGCTTTACCCTGCAGGGTGTGAAAGAGCAACGTGTGATTATCATGCTCAACAGCGAGGAGAGCGTCGCCACCCTGCGCGATCGGGCTGACCGTTACGAGCGATTTGAACTGCCTATTGATCTGGCGTCCGTGCCGCAAATGTAATTTGAACACAGCACAATAAGGAAAGTTGAATGTCGAGCGAAGACAACAAGGCAATCGTCAAAAAAATGTGGCAGGCCCTGTCCGATATGGACTGGGAAACCATGAAAAGCTGCATGCATCCCGAGATTTTCTATGAAGACGTACCGACCAGTGATGTGGGCGCTACTGGACCGGATAATTGCGTGAAGCGCTTGCAGATCGCGTTTAATCATCTGTCCAAACAGGAACAGACAACCCATCGGCTGGCCTGTGACGGCAATCTTGTCTTTATGGATCACACCGAAAAGTGGACCTTCAAGACCGATGAAACCGCCGAGCACCGTTTCTGTACCATGCACGAAATCAAGGACGGACTGGTATGGCGCTGGAGTGATTTTTGGGACATGAACAAGTTTGTGGGGCAGTTTCCACAATGGTTTCTGGAAGAAATGATGAAGGCGTCGGAAGAGGATTTTGCAGGCTAGCGGGGTTCCGTCCGGCTGGCTATCCCTCACATCTCTCCCGGAGGGAGACGTGAGGGATAAAAAACTCTTTACTGATATTTATAGATAGACAGTTTGCCGGGCGGAAGGGACAGGTCATCCAGGCTGTCCGTTTCTGCAGGGTCCATATCCAGCGAATTGTGCTGCGCGGCAACAATCTCGTTGAGGCCATCGCCGTCGATATCGGCAACGATGGCCATGCCAAACATTTTCGCCTCATCCACTATGTCTTCCCGAAAGCTGCCGTCTGCCTGCTGAATAAAGGCATACAGCTTGCTGTTGCCGTCGCCGGGAACGGCAACATCCAGCAGGCCATCGTTGTTGATATCGCCCACATTAAAAATGCCGGGTACGCCCTGACTGGCTGGGTTGCCGTAGTAGAGGGTTACGCCGAAATTTTCAGAAATAACATGCTTTTCCCACTGGCTGACGGCGGTTGGGTCGTCCGGAATTTCGAACCAGTAGATCCCTGGCGGTACCACCACGTTGCCATTCTCGTCTTGCCAGCGGGGGTCGCCATCGTTGTTGTGGTTGTCCACAACCAACTCATCCCGGCCGTCGTGGTCAATGTCCGCAAATTCCATGTGATAACCCAGACCGATAGTATTGTCGATCACGTGATAGCGCCACTCGCCAGTGAAGTTGTTGGCTTCGGCGGGTTTTGCGATATTTTCCAGCCAGACCAGTGATGGATTCAGGACGGGGGGTGGCAGGGTGTCGTAGGTGTGGTCGAAAAACTGGGTCAGCACGATATCCTTGTCGCCATCACTATCGATGTCATAGAGTTTTACGAATACACCACCGATATTACTGATGGTATTGCCTTCACTGTCAGTCGCCGTGATCTGGTGGTAGCTGAATTGCCCCGGTGCCGTTTGCCGGTACCACTCTACCTTCATTTCTTCATTGCCGTCGGGTGAACCCAGCGGGTTGCCCGGATGCTGGGTTTTGCCGGAAGTGGTCACAATATCCAGCAGACCGTCGCCATCGAGATCGGCCTGATCGGATTCGTGCCAGAAAAACAGGCCATTGGTGACTGGTGTTGTATGAGTTGGCGCAAAATAGTTGTGGCTTGGCCGCACGCCGTCTTTAATGTCGTTTCCGTCGAGCCAGAAATGGGCGCCGCCCAGTGTGGTCAAAAAGCCTGTCTGGACAATAACGTCCTGCTGTCCATCACCGTTGATGTCAAAAATCTGTGGGGTGTTGATAAAGGGATAGCCCTGAGGATCGTTAACGCCAATCAGCACCTCCTCTTCCCAGGGGCCTGTCAGGCAATCACTACTCGGGTCATCGCAACCGGAGGTATTGAATTTGCGCAGAGCGCCGCGCGAGGCCGGATTTGGCGGGCCTGGAGGAGTTTGTTCAACCAGGGTGGATAACAGAATGTCGAGACCATTGTCGCTGTTACCGTCGATGTCGCCCACCGCGAGAAAGGCTGCGGATTGCTGCTCGATTCTAATCGGGTATTCAATATAGGTACCCGGCGCGCTCGCCGCGGCGCCGGGGTTTGAATTGGAGGAGGAGCTGCTGTTGCAAGAGGCAAGTACGGGCAGCAACAGGGGTATCAGGAGGTGGCGGCGACGCATGATGAGTCCTCTGCAGGGGGTACGGATGGTTTGACAATTTTGTTGTTAACCAGAATGGCCCAGACGAATACCACGGCATTCAGAACGCCAAACAAGACGAAAGGAGCCGCTGGAGAAATAGCGCCGAACAGCCAGCCTCCGCCAGCGGTACCCACCAGAATGCCGACCGCACCGGCGGTACCAAAAAAACCAATCACAGCGCCGCGACGAGCGGCTGGGGCTTGCTGGCCGACCAGTGCCTGCGAACTGACAAAGGCGCTGATTTCAGCCACACCCATAATGCCGAGCAGGGCAAACACCCAGGGTGCGGTTGGGTCGTCAACGAAGGACACCGATAAATACACGGCTGCCGCCAGACCAGAGGCCAGCATGACCGCCGTGCCGCGGCGAATGCGGTCGCTGATAAAGCCCATCAGAATCGCGCCCACCATGGCCCCGCTCACCGTCGTCAGAACGCGGGGTACCGCCAGTTCCTGCATGGCCTGACTGGGCGCCATGCCCAGGTTCTGGGTGCCAAACTGCACCAGCCACAAACCCATAAAAGCACCGGTTACGGCAAGGTCGCCGCGCGAAATAAAGGCGGCACCGTAGGACAGGGCGACGCCGTGATCCTTGGCGGCGGCCAGGCCATTTTTCAGCATCTGCAACACGGGCTCGTGTTCAGTGGCCGGGCGTTTTACATGCGGAGCCAGTCCAACCAGAACAATCAGTGTGCCGACAACGCCCATAGCGCCGCCGATGGCGAAGGTAATCTGCTGCGCTGCCAGCTCGGTCATGCCCTGCTTGGCAAACACCGCCGGCATAAACCCCAGAATGGGGGGGATAAACGCACCGATAGTGGCGACAAAACCCTGCAGGCCATTCGCTTTTCCGCGATCCGCCTCGCAGGCGTAGTCGGCAACTACCGTTACCATCATGCCGACCATGGCCGCGCCACCGAAGGCAACGATCAAGCGGTAGGCAACCAGTTCGCTGATGCTGTCTGCGTGGGGGTAAAGGAAAAATCCTGCGGAAGTGAGGCCCAGGCCGATGGCGTAAACCATGCGTCTGCCGGACCGATCCGCCATCACACCAAACAGTGGCATCATGGCAATCAGCACGACCTCCTGTAGCGCAGCCAGCAGACCGGTTAGCGAACCCTGATCCGCGATAGGTATATTCATTACGGCCAGCAGCCCCGGTTGCAGCACCGCGAGCGCGCCCGCATAGCCAGACGAGATCAGTGCGGCGAGCAGGTAAGCAAACATATGGCGGCGTTTGATGCCGTCGGTGAGGGTAATGCCAAGGAAGCGGGTAGGGTGCATGGCTTGAATTCCTTTGCTCCTCACCGCAACCCTCTCCCCAAGGAGAGGGGGCAGCCATTGCTCCGAACTAGCTTCTGGCGTCCCCTCTCCCTCAGGGTGAGGGTCAGGGTGAGGGCAGGTTTTAGTATTTGCGAGACTTCTTCATTTGCTCGTCGCCGAGTCGCATCTGGATCATGCGCTCAACTTGATCTTCGCCAAACACCTGCGCGGCGAGCTTGTTCATAGGATCAAGTTCATAGCCCAGGCGGCGGACAGTATGGTCATACTGCTGCTGGGCAACACGCTCACTCGCCGGGGTGGGAGTGGCGTTATCCAGCCAGCCCAGCCAGCGGTTCAGGAATTTGTAGGCGTATTCTTCCAGTACGTCGATATTGGCGTCGTTCAAATCAGCGCTCAGGCTAAGGGCCGAGGGAGACAGCAGGGCGCGCATGTAGGTGCCGTGGCTTACTGACCACTGGAAGTTCTCGTGGCCGCGCAGGGCGAGAAAATCCTCGTTGGCTTCACCGCCGTAGTACTTTTCCAGATACTCGGGGTTGGTGCGCAGATCTTTTCTAGGCACCAGATCAAAATAGAAAAACAGTTTCGGAATCGTGCCGAAGACCATAATAAAATGCGGTACGTCGGTTTCCTGCCCAAGAAAAGCTGTTGCATTCATATCCAGGATGCTGGCTTTGCGGTTGCCAAGCCAGGAGCTGACCAGCCATTCCACACCCTCACCGGTCCAGGACTGATACGAGCCTTCAAACTCGCCGTTGGGTGAGGTGTAATACTCGCGGCCTTCGCAGGTGGGGTCTAGTTCAATATTGGGAAAGCGCGCGGCGATTTTGTCTTTAATATCCGTCAGGATATTCCAGCTGCGCTCCCAGGCCTTGCTGACATCCACGTTGGGATTTTCAGACAGAAACTGGTCGATGGTTTTGGTATCGGCGGTTTTGGTGCTCAATGTGAATTCCTCGGTAAAGGTTACAAGCCAAAGGCTTCGAATTTGTCGGGTTGGCTGCGAAAGCGACTCAACATCATGCGTTTGGCAATCTTGCCGCCGGTGAGCCAGCGGATCTTGGTGCCGGATTTTTCGGTCTTGAGAATGTTGTCCACAAGATAGGGTGAGACAGTCTCGACCGTGTCGCAGAGATTGTTCATGGTCTTGCGGTTTTTGTTAAAGTTTTCGAGATCGGCTTTGGCCTCGCGCACAACGGCTTCGGTAATCACCATGCCCGGACGAATCTTGCCGATCACCAAAGGTGTGTCTTTGTTCTCCTTAATCAGCGCATCGGTAAAGTAATTCAAGCCGCGCTTGGTGGTGCCGTATATGCCGATGCCGGGAAAGAATTCACCATCACTGCCGCCGCCAAGCATATTGAACAGTTTGCCGTGGCCCTGGGCTTTCATACCGGTGACCGCCACTTTGGAACCAAAAATGGTACCAAACATATTGGTGGTCACCATCGCCTGAATCTCTTCGTCAGGCGTTTCCAGAATCGGCCAAACCGTGCGGGCCAAGCCGGCGTTGTTGATCCAGATGTCGACGCAGCCAAATTCGCTAACGGCAGCATCCCAAAGGGCTTGCACCTGAACTTTTTCCGATACCTCGCAGGGGCGACCGGTCACCGTTCCTGCTTGTGATCCAATGGTCGCGATGGCTTCGTCTATTGCCTGCTGGCTGCGACCGGCGATCATCACCTTGTGGCCGAGCCGGGCAAACTCTGCGGCGAGACCGCGACCGATGCCTTTGGTACTGCCAGTGATGACAACATTGGCCATGATCTAGCCCTCCAGCAGTGCGGCGTTGGGGTCTTCGTGTTGCACCTTGTAGCCAGTGGCGTAAAGTTTGTCGGCGGAGATTTTGCGGTTTGGTGCCTTGATTTGATTGAGAAACTCCAATCGCGTCCAGCCTTCCTTGTCGCAGATGGCGTCAAAAATTTGCTGGTTGGTGGGCGGCAGGTTGTCGTTGTCGCAGACGTTGTAGATGCCGGTCAGACCTTTTTCCAGCGCGTGCACGGCGGCGTTTACGACATCTTCAAAATGAATGGTGTACAGCGGCGCATCGGCGCCGAACAAAGCCTTGCCACCAAAGTAGTCGTGGGCCAGTTTTACCCGCTGGGTGAAGGTCATATCGCCGGGGGCACCGTGAATGTCGGGCAGGCGCAGCACGCAGCCACCGCTAACACTCAGCGCATTGCGCTCGGCGGCTTGATAATATTTGGACGAAGGCTCTTCGTGGTTGCTGGTTGGTGTTTCTTCGGTAATGGGATCTGTGCCCTCACCGCCGTCGCCATAGACAGAGAAGGACGACAGAAAAATCACGCGTTCGCAGGCCTTGGCGGCGCTGGCCAGCGACTTTTCAAGGACCTCGTGGTACTGGCTCTCGCGCTCTTCCTTGGTGCGGGTATTTTTGACGTTGGGCGCAACGGTAGCAATGATGGCGTCGCAACCTTTTGCCGCCGCCATCACGTTTTCGGTCTCGCTGCCCTTGAGCACCGCGACCTCATCGGCGAGTGTTTTCAGCTCGTCAACTTTACCGGGAGTGGTAGTTGTGCCCACAATCTGGTGACCGCTGGCGCGCAAACGCTGGGCGATGGCTTTGCCTGCGTGGCCCATGCCGAGAATCAGTACTTTCATACTTGTCCTTATAGGTGGATGCCATTGGGCATCGGGATAATTTCAGATATAATGTTATATCAATAGTACATATAACTGTGGGGGAGTCAAGCTGTGGCGATGGAAAATCAGACAAAAACGGCGTTAAAGGAGTTTATCGTCGGCTTGCGTCATGTCGGGCATATCGTTGACGACCTCAAAGCCAGCGTAACGGACTTTCGGCGCATTTATGGCCTGACTGACGACGACATCACGATACTTCCGCCCTTCGAGCAGCAGGCGCCCGCCCGATTTGGACTGCTGGACGTCGGTGGCGTCGAGTTCGAGCTGATAGAGCCGATCAGTGACGATATGAAAGCAACCCTGCATTCAGCGGCCAGCGGCGCTGGGGGCATTAATCATGTGGCCTATGTGGTGAGCGATATTGATGGTGCATTGGCGGTATTGGCGGAGCAGGGCATTCGTCCGGGCCATGTTACCCCCGATGGCGTTGTGGATACCGGGCGCACACGTATTGCCTATCTCAATCCCGCCGATACCGGCGACATGCTGATTGAGCTGGTCGAGGTTTACGCGACGTGAAAGCGCTGGAGGACATTTTTCCGCTGCATGCCGATGAATCTGTGTCGGACGATGGCGCCTATCGCTATCTCCGCAATGGTGCGGCAACCGATATCGTCGAGCCATGGGCGAAGTACCAGCTTGGAGGAAATACGGTTACCCGATCCCTGCGCAGTGACGGCAATAGCTTTGTATTGGCCGTCAAAGCCTGGGGCGAAACTGGCGTTGAGTTCGCTTCTTTCTATTGGGAGAACGCTGCGGGCAGTTATTCGGCCAACTATGCCTTTCAGGGCAGTGGCGTGCGCTGGAATCTTGAAGGCGAAAAGCCCCAGCAACAAGGCTTTGATCAGCCGACCTGCTTCTTTCCTTTGATGCGCGTTTTCAGCGGTGAAACCTTGCTGGCGATTGTGGGCAAAGGGGGGCGCAGTCAGGTGCTGGTGCCTTCTATAAAGACCCCTGAGCAGCGCGACAGTTTGTTTCGACCACTGTTAAGTGAGCGAACGGTTGAGCGGCGGCCTGATGGCGCATACCACTATATGGGTGGTGAGTATGATGACGGTGCGCGCTATGAGCTTAACGCGAGTGGCTTGTTGCAGAGGTATGCTTGGCAGCAGTCAGAAGGGGAGTTGTGGGAGGTGGAGCTGGTTTAGCTGGCGCTTTGCTTTATAGCCGAGGTGAATTTTGGCGTTTGTTTCGCCCGGCAGGGCGAAACAAAATGCTAAAGCTACCCAAGGTAGCAAAGCCGCGCACCAGCCTTCATTTCAACCGAATCTCCACAACCGAACCCTCACCAATCTCAATCTCTGCTTTCTTATAACTGGGCGGCCCAAACTTCGGTCGATGATCATTCGATAGCCCCACCGGTTCCTTGGGTATGCCGATAAAGTTCGCATCGAGCTTTTCGTTATTGTTTTCATCGTGATACACCGAGAGCGCGTAACGGCCCGGTTTCAGTTCTATGGGGATCACAATCGTCTGACCCGCATCGCCTTCACTGAGCGTGTGGCGTTTGCTAAGGACGGTGTCATCGGATAGCCAGGTGTCCTTGCTGTCGTAGACCTGCACGACCAGCGCGCCGGTGTCCGATGCGAGCTCGCTAACGGCTACCGAAACGTCGTTAGAGAAGGCTGGTGCTGTGAACAGCAGGGCCACCATAGCCAGTGCGGTGCCTCGGGGTTTCGTCATTTTTGTTCTCCAGTGGTATTTGACGCTCTGATTAAATATAGCCATAGTGCTATCGTTAATTATTTGGCATAGCCATTTGTGGATATGAAAAACAGTACACCGGTTCCCCGTCTTGCCTCTCGTATCGGTACTTTGCGCCGTCTGGAAATCCTGCTGCGCGTAGCGGAGAGCGGCGGCATTGTCAGTGCTGCAGAGCAATTGCATCTTACCCAGCCCAGTGCTTCGACGCACCTGCGTAAACTTGCCGAGGGCATTGATATGCCTTTGTACGAGCTGGTCGGGCGACGGATCAGGCTGACGGAAGCTGGCGATCAGGTCGTTCAGGCTGCGCGGGAGATTTTTGGTTCCATCGAGCGGCTGGAAATGCGCCTTAGTGAGCTGCAGGGAATGCAGGCCGGGCGCCTGAGTCTGGCGGTGGCCAGCAGTGCCAACGCCTTTATCCCTCATCTGTTGGGGCCTTTCTGTAAGCGCTTTCCCGGTATCGAGGTGGATTTGCAGGTCGGCAATCGAGAGCAGTTGCTGGAGCGGTTGGAGCACAACCTTGATGATTTCTATTTTGTCAGTGATCCGCCGACGACGACTGCGCTTGAGGCGGTGCCGCTGATTTCCAACCCCCTTGTGGTGATCGCCTCCCGCGAGCATCCCCTGTCGCGCAAACGAAAGCTGCGCTGGAGCGATGTCGCTGAAGAGCGATTTGTCGTCCGTGAAACCGGCAGTGGCACACGCCATACCGTCAGTCAGTTTCTGGCTGAGCAGGGTTTGGAGGTGCGCGAACAGATGACGATAGCTTCGAATGAGGCCCTGAAACATGCCGTCATGGCCGGACTTGGACTGGCGGTGGTGTCCGGTCATATTCTGGATCAGGGGGACCGTGAAGATGTGGCGATACTGCCGGTAGAAGGTTTCCCCCTTCAGCAGTTCTGGTATCTGGTCAATGCCAGAGAGCGGACCCCCTCGGTGGTGGCCCGAACCTTTCGAGAATTTCTGTTGGGCGATGGCTTGGAAATTCTCAAGGATGGTATGAGCTATTGGGAAAAGCATCATCGTCCGAAGTTACCTAAACAGCCGCCGATAGTTTCATAGTTTGCGCCACCCCTTTCCCGGTGGGAAAGAGGTGGTTTAGGACCGGCTCGGTCAGCCGCTTACGCGCCTGAAGCGTTTACTGGTAACCCGGATCTTCCATTGCGCCAATGGAGCGCGACCGAACCGGCTGCAGCAAGGCGGGTTCGGCGGCATCCGGGTGCTCGGAATCCGGGCCCCAGTTTACCGGGTCGCCTTTCATTTCTACGCGGGCGTTGTCGGTATACCAGTCCACCAGGTCACCATCGCAACGCAGCAGCCATACAGTGCCTTCTTCGCCAGCAGTAAAGTCACCGTGTCGTACCAGTGCAGGGCGGAAGAAGTAGGTGCCGGGCCACATTTCTCCGTAGTTGTAGTGGAAGCTGCCTTCCAGGCAATAGGCCTCTTCATAGCAGGGGTGGTGAGCCAGCGGATGCTCGCGCCAGTTCGGCTTGGCCTTGATCAGGCGGGTGTAGAAGCCGGTTTTCTCGTCGCGAAACAGCATTTTGATATACAGGCCGGGCACCGGGGTGCCGCCCAGATCAAAGCGCATGGGGCTGCCGTCAACGACATCGATCCAGTCCATGTCGGCGCTGTGTTTGATTACCAGCTTCTGGTCTTCGCGCACCGTGTCGCGGTCTTGGTCGGTGGCTTCAAACTGCCAGTCGCCATACTCGCGGAAATACAGAATTTCGGTGCCTTTTTTCACTTTGAGGGCCGGGGCAACCACGCCGGCTGGGGTGCACCAGTAGCCGCCTTCACCCAGCACTTCATCACCAATGGTGACTTCTCCCTCAAGCACATACCACTCGGTCTGGGCGTTATGAACGCCGGCCGGGCGCGACCAGTCGCTGGTGAATTCGATCTTGGCTGAGACTGACCCGTCTTCCTCGTCGTAGGACAGGTTGCGCTGGCGGGCGTCACCGGTGGCACCAACCAGTTCAGCCGGGTGCCAGATCAGATCTTTTTCATCAATCAATTCAACGTGTGGACGCATGGTTCTTCCTCAAAGGCAGTGTTTCTACTAAGGGTATCGACTATGGGGTAGAACTATAGAGCGGTCTAATGATAATTAATAAGATATTTTGATTATAAAATAGATAGCCAAAAGGCTATTTATTGAAATAATCAACTGTGGTGAACCAGTCGGGCCCCGGCCGCGTATACCCCGGCAACAGCTTGGGAGGAGCCCACATGAAATTTACAACAAAGAACGCAGTCATTGCTCTGGCCTTTACACTGTTTGCAACGGTTTTGCAGGCGGGTGTTCGCCCTGAGGCCCTTCAGCTCCGGGGCTACGATGTAACCTCAGAAGGCGATCGCCTGACGGTTTACGCGGTGCACTGCAGCAACCGCACTGAACCTCTTATCAGCTCGGTGGAGGGTGTGAGGCAGTGGTGCGCGGAAGGTCAGTGCTTTCGTGACAAGATTGATGCCGCGAAAGCCGCTTGCGAGAAGAGCCAGCGCGATCTTGTGGCGCAGCGCAAGTAAGGCAGCTCATATAAGCCCAGGGGGCGCAGCTTACAGTTTGGTGGCGATGCTGTGCCCCTCATAGGTCGCCTTGACGATCAAGCCAAGGCCTGACGCATCACCAACCAAATGACACTCTATTCCCGCCGCGCGCAGTTCATCGTATAGAGATGTACTTGCCACCGGCTTGCCGGCGATCAAAATCGTATCCGCCGGTACCTCACGTTTGCCTCCGCCATCCAGAGCAAGCACGACTCCGCGCTCAGTAATCTCGCTCACCTTTGCTCTGACGTTAATAGAAATCCGCAGTTTTTCCATGCGTTTTTCGTGTTCCAGACGTCGCTTGGGGCCAATTTCAGGGGCAATGACCTCACCCGCTTCCAGTACCATAACGTCGCTGCCGCGCCTGGCCAGAAACTCAGCGACTTCAATGGCGGCCAGATCACCGCCGATAATGGCTACGCGTCGACCGAAAGGAAGGTAGGTGTCCGCTGCGCGGCGCAGGCGATCCGGTGTCAGGTAGCGGTCGATCAGTGGACCCACTAGGCGAACACCGGCGCGAACCAGCAGCGGGAGTGCCTTTGCCGGGAGAGAAAGTTCACCAGCCACCAGCTCCCGCAATTGGCTGCCGGTGATGACATTGGCTCTATCCATCCCGGGTATGGGGGTGTAGTGCAGTCGCGCACCTGTTGCGACGATCACTTCATCGGGAGCAAGGGCTGCGATTCGCTCCGGAGTCGCATTGATTCCGAGCTGCAATTCAATAGGCAGGCGCCGCATTTCCCGCTTAAGGTAGTCCAGCAGTCGCTCGTTATCACGGTGTACGGTCGAGGCCAGCAGCAGTGAACCACCGAGTCTTCGCCGTCGATCCAGCAGGGTCACCCGGTGACCTCGCTCTGCTGCAACGCGCGCAGCTTCCATACCTCCCGGCCCGGCCCCGACAATAACCACATGCTTTTTTATCGCAGCAGGGGAATAGTTGAGTGCTTGCTCTCGACCTGTGGCAGGGTTGACCGCGCAGTTCATGCGCGCGTCCATCGGCCACAGAAACATGGAGTCAATGCAGTTCTGACAGGATATGCAGCGCCGGATCTGGTCGAATTGGCCTGCGGCAACCTTGTTGGGTAGATGGGGGTCGGCCAGCAAGGGGCGCCCCATTACAATCAAGTCGGCCCGCTCATCGTGCAACGCCTGTTCCGCAAATTCCGGGTCGAGAAATCGTCCGACGACCATGACCGGAACGTCGACCACACGTTTGATGGCTTCGGCCGCCGGAAGGTTATAGCCGTCGGGGTACTCCGGCCCGCAGATCATCTGCGACACCATCGGGTCACTGACACCGCCGCTGACGTGAAAGGCATCAACACCGGCGTCTACCAACAGCGGGGCAATAGCGGCAGTGTCGGCGGCATCGCGACCGCCGGGAATACGTTCGAAACCCGAGATGCGCAGGGTGATAGGGAAATCCGAACCGGCGACTTCTTTGATCCGGCGCAGTACTCGGACCAGCAGCCGGGTACGGTTCTCCGGGCTATCTGCGCCGTACTCGTCCATCCGTTTGTTTTTCAGGGGGGACAAAAAAGTGCCGAGCAGCATGTAACAGTGGGCGGCGTGAAGCTCGATTCCATCGTAACCGGCTTCCCTCGCGCGGCGCGCCGTCTGTGCATAGGCCTCAATGATGGCGTCGAGTTCGTCGACGGCCAGTTCGCGCGCGGGTAGCCCAGTGCAGGCCCCGGTTGTTGCGCTGGGAGCGACGGGCATCTCGCCAAAGTAAAAACCGCTCATCGATTCCGGCCCGGGGTGGGTGATCTGGGGTTGCACTTTCACGTCGTATTGGTGCAACACATCGGTCAGTTTGCGGTGTGAGGCGATAAACTCGTCGCTGCCGAGGGTAAGCGATTGGGGCTGGTATTTCTGTTTGACGTCGATCGTACAGACTTCGACGGTAATGAGCCCCACGCCGCCTTTGGCGCGCTCTTCCAGAAAGGCGATGAGTCTATCCGACGGGGTCTGATCCTCATTGCCGTAATTGGTCGTCATCGGCGCCATGACCATGCGGTTTTTCAATTGCATGGTTCCGATGCGGGTAGGCTCGAGCAGTTTCATTGTAGTTGCTACCTGAAGGGTGTTTCTCGCTTCAGGCTAACCCGGAAGCGTTGTCATTATTTGGGCAACCGGATGGTCAAGGTTGCGGAGTGTCAATATGGCATAGCCGTACCCGTATGATAAGGTGCCGCCCATGCAGACTAAAACATTTCAATGAAAATGTATTGTGGTAGTATCAGTCTCAAAGTACAAGCACTGTGGCCGGGCCTAAACCGCGCTGGACTTACTCTGGAGAATAAAAAATGAGCGAGGCAACACTCGAAAGCCGCATCGCACGGCTGGAAGCCGAAAGCGATATTCAGAAACTGCGCTACCGCTACTGGTTTGCCATTCTGGACAAGAATGTCGATGCGCTGGTGAAATGCTTTACCCCAGATGCCTTTCTGGAATATGGCATGGGAATCGAGCTGAGTGGCACGGACAAGATCAAGGAATTTTTTGACATGATCCTGCTGAGCGAGGATCTCGCCTTGCAGATGCCCCGTGGCGCTAACGGCATTGTCGACCTTACCTCGGAGACCACAGCGGATGGCCGCTGGTTGGTGCAAGTGGTCATGCTCAGGCACAGCGAAAAAGTGGGTAGCCGTATCAATGTTCAGTACTTTGAGCGTTACGAGAAGATTGACGGTGAGTGGAAGATAAAAGCGATGAAGAACGATTACCTCAGCTACGAGAATATCGACCCTCGCGATGGCCCCTGAGTCCTATTAAATCTTCTCTGCAAAAAAGCCCCCGCAGAGCGGGGGCAAACACAGGAAGAAGTCTAGCTACTTAACCTTCAATGTAATTGGGCTTCAGGACGAAGTCTTTCTCTTCCCAATCCAGCACGCCGAACGTCATGTATTTCTCATGATGTGATTCATGGAACTGCCACATGGAGCAGAGGCTGTACTTGTCGTCCAGCATCACGTCGCGGGTAGTGAACTTGAAAGCTTCGCCCATAAAGTGGTGCAGGGCGTAGTGGTAGCGGCCATACCCGATGGCGTTACCGAATACGTCAGGACCATGGAACTGATGGTGGTTGCCGTTGCGGGTGCGCTCAAAACTGAACTCACGATTGATCACGCCTTCGATTTTTACGGTCATGGTGGCGCGGTTCAGGTTGATCGGCATATAGTCGATAGTAACCTTGTTAACACCAACCTTTTCCTGATCCGTGTTGTATACATCCATTTCGCCAGTCCAGGTGCCGGAGTGTTTCTGCGGCAAGTAGAAGGTCTTCTTGCCGACTTTTTTCTCGTTTTCAAGAAAGTCGGCAACCAGCTTCTGGGTCTCTGGGTTGGTGTCGTGGTCGAAGGTGCGAATGTACAGGCCGTTAAAGGCCGCAATCATGGTGTCTCCTTCAAACATCTGCGAGGAGTACACCTGAATGCCGCGATCATCCAGCACATGGTTGATGGTGCGCAGGTTGACGTTCCAGCCCGGTGAAAAATAATTTGAGTCGACAAAGGGGCCGAAGGGGCGACCAGAGCCGATAAAGTCCGGGCCGGTGTAGATACGGTCTTTGTCTGAGTCGATAACACCAAATTCAAAGCGGCCGGTTTCAAAGCGGTTGGCCAGCTCGCCGGCGGCATCCAGCGCGACATCCATCCAGTAGGTGGTGCGACCGTCCTTGAATTCGCTGGCGCGGGTCACCTTGTTGTAGCCGACATGGGTGCCTTCCGGCGTGAAGATGGACGGGTAGCCATGCCAGTCGCCGGCAATGTTTTTCTGGAATTTGCTGGGTTGCTTGTCGCTCATGGAGTTTTCCTGTTCAGGTTATTTGCACGCGTAGCGCGAAACGTGTGGGTGATCGGCCAGCGTATTCAGGGCGCTGTGTTCGCCCTGGCCCACACAGGCCCCGATAAAAATTTTGATAGCGTCGAGCATCAGTCCCCGCAGTTCGTCCTCGTTGCCCTGTGCGGGCCAGTCCAGAAAGGGGCGTCCGGTGCTGCCATCGTAGGGATGGGCAAAGCAGAAATGATTGGCGCCTTCGATCAGTAGCAAGTGGCAGTCGCTGCGCTCGCTCTCCAGCGCTTCATCAAAGGTTCTGCCGATGCGCTCGGTCGGTGTGCTGTCTTCGCTGTCGCCGTAGCGGTTGGCGCTGGCGGCTATAACGCCGTCTCTCTCACCGCCCATAATCAACATGGGCACGTTTCCAGAAACTGGCAGCAGCGTGTCTTCCGGAAACCCGATCTGGGTCGAGGCTCCGGTATGCGCTGCATACGAGAATCCGCCAATCACTTGCGGGAACCATTCGCGGTTGCTGTTGAGCAGTACGGCATTGCCGCCGGCCGAATGGCCGCCCAATATTACCTTGTTGGTATCCAGCAAGCCGGCGAGTAAGCCATTGGTGTTCAGGTTTTCCACCGCCTGCAGCAGTGTCGGAAGAGAAGAACAGGACGGCGCCTTGCCAAAACTGTCGGGGGTTAAATAGCGCAGATTAAAGCCCGGACTTAGTGAGACAAAGCCGGGCATATCTTCCTTGATCCAGCTGAAGGTGATGCAGACAAGGCCGAGCTCACACAGACCTTTTGCCAGCCAGCCATACACTTCCGGGTGGCAGTTGGAGCCAGGCATAAAGATGACGACCGGGTAGGGCTGGTCCGGTCTGGCTGCGGGAATAAAGCCCATGTTGCGCTCGTCCGCACTGTCCCCGAAGGCGCTGGGGTAGTACACCTTGAGCTGCAAGGTGTTCCAGGGTTCAGGTTCACCCGGCACGGTGGCGGCGGTAAAGAAAGCGCGAACGTCGGTCATTATGTATTCCCTGCGATTGGGGGGCTTACTCAGGCCGGGGCAAGGTACGGTCGCGGCCCCAGAGGGATGCCACGAGCTGATCGCACAGCTCTTTGCCAAACAGGTTTTCCACCACGATATTGGCCGGATCCCCTTCAGTGATGGTGCGTCGAATCAGCAGGTCGCGCTCAGCTTGAGCGGCACGGGTGCTTTCCGGTTGCAATTCGGCGGCATCAACCCAGGCGATCCAGCGGTCCAGCTGGGCGTGAGCCACTTTTCTCAGGTCGTCGATCCCTTCAGCGCAGACCGGGCCGCCGTAGGCCAGGGAGCAGGGCGACTGCGCTACACGGGTATACATATGACGGCTGATAAAGTGCTTGAAGCGCTCGCTGCGTTCCCACTCGATATAAGTGTCATTCACCTCGCCGCCGTAGTACTTTTCAGCGTAATCGTGGTGGGTCCACAAATCCTTACGCGGCATATAGTCCTGATAGAAGAACAGATCGGGAGTGGTGCCCAGTGCAAAGCCGAAGTGGGGAACATCGTACTGGGCGCCGAGATTGATCGTGAGGTGCATATTGGTAAAGCTGGCCTTGGGGTTGCCGGTCCAGCTGTAGATCAGCCAGTCAATCTCCGGGCCCGCCCAGGCTGAAAGGAAGCCCTGAGCGCCGCCCTTACCGCTGTAGTCGCCTACGGAGCAGGCGTCTTGGGCCAGATCGAAACGGGCTTTAACCTTGTCAAACAGTTCGGTCGTAATGGCCCAGAGTTGTTCGAAAGTGTCCTGACGATCGACGCCGCCCTGTTCAGCAACCAGTTCATCAATGGATTTTGTGATATGTGCCATGGCTGAGTGCCTGTGTTGTATTGGGTATAATGTTATATGAATAATACATATTGTGATGGCGTGGTGCAATCCGCTTTTTTTGCTGTAGCCACTATAGTAGGGGTAGTGGACACGTTTTGCCGGCGCAGATGGATAATATTTCATCGCTCTGCGCTCCAAATCAGCCGAATTTCATTTAAAAAGATATAAAGATATGCTATTAGTATAAATAACCTTGGCACAGAAGCACCTGATCGCGCTTCTGGCCCTCGAACAATGTGGAGGAAAGGCAGTGTTAATCAATCTCTGGTACGTGGCTGAGTGGTCAGAAACTCTTAAGGACAAGCCGGTCAAGGTGAAGATGTTGGGGCAGAATTTCGTCCTGTTCCGCGATTCAGAAGGTAAAGCCAATTGCCTGAGTGATGTCTGTATTCACCGTGGCGGCTCCCTTTCTGGCGGCAAGTGTATTGACGGCAATGTCGCCTGCCCCTACCACGGCTGGCAGTTCGACGGCGACGGCAAGGTGCAGTTTATTCCGTCTGAAGGCCGCGATTTTCGTATTCCGGACCGGGCGCGTGTTGATGCCTATCCCACTGAAGAACGTTACGGCATGATCTGGGTCTTCCTCGGTGATTTACCCGAAGAAGAGCGCCCGTCGATTCCCCCCTTTCCTGAATACGATGATCCAAACTGGCGAGCCATTACCGATGAGTGGGTGTGGAAGGCCGAAGCGGCCCGTGTAATAGAAAACGGTATTGATCTGGCCCACGCGTCCTTTGTTCACCCGGTATTTGGTACTCCTGATACCGCTGGCGAAAACAAGATTGTTAAAGTGGAAAAAGACGAACTGAATGGGATGTCCTGGAATATTCAGTACCCGCCCCAGTTGAAGGGCGATATGGGTATCCGCCGTTTTATCCGCAAAGATCGCCAGCCCACTGAAACCATCCCCGGCTACCACCTGTCTGGCTATGTGGTGCGCATTCAGATCAATCTGAATAAGTGGATGAGCATACTGATGTTCGATTGCAATACGCCGGTCGATGAACACACTACCCGAACCTTTGCCACGCAGCTGCGAACGTTCTTCAAGATCAAACTGTTTGATGCGGGCTCGCGCAAGCGTCTGCGCAAAGTCTTCCGTGAAGACGCCGAAGTGATAGAGCGCGCCTCGCCGAACTACCTGCCGGAAAATCTGGCCAACGAGTTGTCGGTTGCCGACGACAAGTTTATGAGCTCGTTCCGCCAGTCGCGCCGTAAACTGATCGAAAAGGGAAACCAGATCGATTCTTACACGGTGAAGCAGTACGAAGGGCGCAAGGTGTTTGCGATTCCCTCGCCGATTCGCCGCGAGCGACCGGACCTGAAATGGGTGCTGGATGAGATTCCCAGGGTAGCTCCGGTGGCCAGTCTGGCTGTGGGTGAGCAGGAAGCCGTCTCCTGATGCAAGAACAGCCCCTCCCGTCAATCCTCTCCCGCGGGAGAGGCGGTGCCAACGTTCGCTCTTTTCCTTTAGGACGAGAGCAAGGTGAGGGGCACTTTGCGTAATGCCCCTCTTTTCTCCCGCCGCCGCCTGGCTTCGAGCCTATCTCTACTTTGCCGCATGCGCCCTGTTCGCCCATGTGACCGGTGCGTTGGCTGCGCTGCTCAATAGTTCTGCTGTGCCTGCTGCCGGCGGTTTGCCCTGGCTGATCTCAAGCGCTGCGCTGCTGCTGTTTGTCGCCTTTGCCTACGGTGTGCTCTGGTCGCGCTGGACACTCCGCTTTAACCGCAAGCTGGATGTGATTCCGCAGCTGGTGTTTGGCTTGAGTTGGGGTGTTGCCTATGCGCTGAGCTTTCTCGGATTTTGGCATCTGGCCCTGAATCTGGGGCACGGCTGGCCGATGTGGGGCGTCTTCCTGCTGGCCTATACATTGATCTCACTATGGCAGGTGCTGTGGCAGGATCTGGTGTGGGACATTTACGTTTCTCCGGAGCACGACACGCCCTGGACCACCAAGGTAAAAGTGCCTTGTACGCATATTCCCAATATCACCCTGTCGCTAGTGTATTTCGCGTATTTCGACGCGTATTGGGGCTTTGTTATCTCTCAGGTTGTGGCGCTGACCCTGTGCAGTATTGCCATGCGCATGCCTGCCCCCTGGAGCAAAGAAGCGACACCTGCGGCGACACGCCACCCCTTTGTATTTGGGCTGTCGCATGGTGGGGGCTATGTTTCGGCCGACCCGGCCAATGATCCCCATTTGAAAGCCATCGGCGCACCTTATTAAGTTGGAGACTGCAATGAACAAAAGCATTGTTATTACGGGTAGTACGCGCGGCATAGGCCGTGGTCTGGCCGAGAATTTTCTAAAGCAGGGTTGCAAGGTGGTGATCAGCGCGACTCGTCAGCCGGCAGTCGATCAAGTCGTTTCCGAGCTTGCCGCGAGTTACGGGCCAGATAAAGTTGTAGGTCATGCCTGTGATATCAGCGAGCACGAGCAACTGAAGTCGCTTTGGGAGTTTGCCAAAGCCCAGTGTGGCACGGTGGATGTCTGGATCAATAATGCGGGTATCAGCCTGCCGCGCAAACCCGTCACCCAGCAATCTGCTGAAGAGCTGGCGCGTATCACGGCGATTAACCTGAATGGTGTTTTGTATGCCGCCAATGTTGTGCTGGCAGGTATGGAGAAACAGGGCGCGGGTCAGTTTTGGGTGATGGAAGGCTTTGGCAGTAACGGCGCCGCACAGCCGGGCATGGCTGCCTACGGCGCGACCAAGCGAGCCGTGAATTATCTGGCGAAGGCCTTGCGCAAAGATATGGCAGAGTCAAACGTTCAGGTGAACGTACTTAGCCCCGGTATCGTGGTGACCGACCTGTTGATCGGTGACTACGACACCGCTACACCCGAATGGGAAAAGGCAAAAAAGATTTTCAATATTTTGGGCGACAAAGTAGAAACGGTGACGCCCTGGCTGGTGGATGGGGTGCTGAAGACCCGAAAAAATGGTGCCCGGGTAGAGTGGCTCACCAACGGAAAAGCCTTTCGTCGTTTTATGACGGCAGGATTTAACAAGCGCGACCTGTTCGCCGATATCGCCTAATTTTAATCATTGCTCCGCACTACTCCCTCTCCCCCCGGGAGAGGGTTGGGGTGAGGGGATCACAACGTAAATAGAGATTCCATTATGCAAAACTATCAAATCGCCCGTCGCGCCCAGATTGGTGTACTTATACCTTCAACGAACACCGGGGTGGAGTACGACCTGCAAAAGTTTGGCCTGGAAGGGGTTACCTGGCACCCTTCGCGTTTTCTGATTCGACTGCGCAACTGGGCGGAAGAAGGGGAGGCGACCGGTGATGATCCCAATACGGTGTTCGAGCGCTTCCTTGACTTGATGCGCGATGATATGACACCGGCGATTGAGAATGTACTGACAGCGAAGATTTCTCACTTGATGCTGGGTATGTCAGCGGAAACCTTTTGGGGCGGTATGGCCGGCAACGTCGAATTTGAAAAAAATATTCAGGATCAGATTGGCGACCTGGGGATGACCACCGGCGCTGGTGCAACGCGCATGGCGCTGGACAACTTTGGCGTCAAGAAAATCTCAGTTATCACGCCTTACCCGCCCGTGGGTGATGACAATGTGCGGCAATTCTTTGATGAAATTGGTTACGAAGTGAAGCATGTTGTGGGCTTGAATTGCGCCTCTGCCACTGCGATAGCAGAAACCCCCATCAAAGATGTGATCGAAGCGGTCAAGAAAGCCGATGGCGATGATGTGGAAGCCATCGTTCAGTGTGGAACAAACCTGTCCACGGTTGATCTGTTTCCGACCCTGGAGCACTGGTTGGAAAAGCCGATGCTGCCGATTAACGTTGCGACTATCTGGCATGCCCTGCGCGCCTGCGGTATTAACGACAAGATCACCGGAAAGGGGCGCTTGCTGGAAGAATTCTGAACGAAAAATCCACTCTTATAAAAAAAAGCCGCAGCACATCTGCGCTGCGGCCCGTATAGGCTGTCGTTTAACTCAATGCCGATAATTATCTGTTGTCCGTTGATGGTTCCTGCCGGTTCGCCTGATTTGCGTTGGCTTCCACCAGTTTTTTAAAGCGCCCCAGCATCCACTGGTTGGCGAATTTCATAATAGGCGCAAAGAGAGGGAGGGTGACGCGCCCGGCGCCTTTTACATCCATTGCCATGGTCCAGGTGACCTGGGTTTTACCGTTCGCCAGCGGCGTGACGATATAGTCTTCAGCAAAGCTTTCGGTCATCGACTTGGAGCAGGCGGTGAAACAAAAGGCCATGCGCTTGGGGTACTCCCAGGCAATAAACACTTCATCGCCGACCATGCCGCCCGACATGGATACGGTTCGCGTAGTGCCCAGGCCAAAAGGCTTGAGGGAGGTCCATTCCACTTTCTGAATCGGTGGCGCCCAGCGGGGCCAGTCGTCGGCGTTCTCGAAGGATTCGAATATCTGCTCGGGGGTGGCATCGATTTCTACCTCGGCCTTGAAGCGGTTTTTGGCGGTCTCAAGGTAGGAGAGATCTACGACTTTGCAATCAAACATGATTCATTTCTCGCGCGTTAGAGTTGTCGAAAGTAGACTGGCAGTTTGGGTTTAGGTTAACTCAGGGTAGACTGTGGGTCTACCCACTTAAAGGACTGCGCATTTTTTATGGAATGTCTGAGAAATTCTGCAACTCGTTGTTATTAATTAGGTTTGTTTGGGATGTCGACGCGCGACGAGCAGAAGCGTGAAAATCGCTTAAAAATTATTAATGCCTATATCGAGCTGCTGGGCGGAAAGGATATTCGCCAGGTCACCGTGGCCGATATCTGTGGCCAGGCCGACGTTGCAAGAAAGACGCTGTACAGCCATTTTGCCAGTAAAGAGGCGATTCTGGATGAGGTGAGCCAGCGGGTCATGTTCACCGGCGCAATTCGCGCGTTTGATCCGGGCAGAAGGCCGGAGGCCAGCATGGCTGAGAGGCTCGATGATACCTTCGGCCGGCTCAGTCTGCCATTTTCGGCTTATCAGGGTAAAAAGATCGAAGCCTTTGTGCAGCTGATGCAAAACCTGACCATGCATCTGTCGACGTATTCCGGGCTGTATCGGGAGTATCATCGGGCGGCCCATCGCTATTTTGAAGACTGTCTGGCGCGCGATGACACGAAACAGGATTTTGACGCGGCGTTTGTGGCTGATTTGGCGGTGAATGCCTCGGTGGGGATTATACTCAGCTGGGTAAATGATCGGGATTATCCGGCAGGCCAGCGGATGGAAGGTTTAAAGCGGCATATAGGCAGTTTAGTTTTATTGACCGCTTGATATTTCAGGCCTGCTGATACGCTCGTAGAGCGGAGCTCCCTACGGTGCTCCGCTCTGTCCGCTCAGGTGTTATCGATTGGCGCGACTACTTTATTGCGCACCAGCAAGGCCCAGATCATCACGCCAAAAGCGATCAGACCGAAAAACACGAAGGGGCCCGATTCGCGCCAGCTGTCAAACAGTTCGCCGCCCACTTTGGCGGCAACCAGTATCCCGAGCGCGCCACATAGATTGAAGAATCCATTCACCGCGCCCCGAATTGCCACCGGGGCCTGCTGAGATAGCAAAACGCCGCTGGTGATGATGCAGGCAACTTCTCCCATGCCAATAAGAACCGCGCACACAATCATGCCGCTGCTGAAAGGATCGGTGACAAAGTAGGTGCCACCATAACCGAGAAATGAAATAAACAATGAGAGTGCTACGGCACTGACGCGATTGATCTTGTCAGAGAGTATGCCGAATAGTGGGGCGCTTAGCAGAGTCATGGTTTGGGCAATGCCCACAATCATGCCCGCCCGCGCCAGTGCATCGGCGCGCGAAAGTCCCAGCTCGCTGGTGCCATAGTTGGCAATCCATAGGGTGAAAAAAGTGCCTACAATGGCGAGGTTACCGCGAGAGACAAAGGCTGCGCCGTAAGACAGGGCAATACCGGGGTCTTTTGCGGCCATCAGGCCCTTGCGCGTAATTTCCCAAAAACTTTCGTTTTCCATGGTGACTCGGCGCGGTGTTTTCTTTAGCCCGAACCACATCCACAGAGAAAAAATCCCCGCAAGCCCTGCTACGATGGCGTAAGTGGCAAGACCGGCAGCTTGGCTATCCATGCCCTGGGCCTGAAAGATTGACGGCAGTCGCAACAGGAAAAAGACGGTGATGAGTGCGCCAATACCATTCGCCATGCCGAGAAAGCCGGTAGCCTTGCCTCGGCTAGAGTCAGCGGTGTAGTCCGCCATAATGGCGAAAATCATGCAGCTGAAAGCCGCCACGCCCACCCCGAACAACACGCGATAAACCAGCAGCTCGGTATAGGTTCGCGCAAATGGGTAGAGCACCACGGCGACGGCCATGATGGCAAAACTCATAGCCATAACGGGTCGGCGGCCGATCTTGTCGGACAGCGAGCCCCATACACCAACGGCCAGAATGATCGCAATTTCGCCCCAGAATGCGATATTGCCGCTGACAACGCCCTGCCTCTCCTGGGGAATATCCAGAAATTCCGACAGCAGGTAGGGCTGCATCTGGGGCATGAATGTCGATAGCAGAATGCCCGCCATGCAGGCAACATAAAAGCTACCCATATGAGAGCGTTGCACATCAGGGAGTAACTGAACTCCCAAAAAACGGTTAGCAGTAGTGCTGGTCATTGGGTGTGAGTCTCCCTTAAACGTTTGTTAAGACGCAGGCTTGCTGCGAAAAAAAGGCCTTGCGCGACGGCGTTTATACTTTCTTCTATCCACTGTAGTGCGGCTGTTTGTTCCGGTATGCGGGCCAGCCCGCTGAGACTGAGGGTGCCAACATAACTTGCAATATATAACAGGCTGATAATTCGGCCGCTGTTGTTCCAGCCTTCACGGGCAAGCATGAAAATCACACCGGTATTGGCCAACGTGACCACTGCGAGCAACCAGAAAAACCAAAGTCGCTGGCCTGGATAGACGAGATAAAGACACAGGGCAATTAGCAGAATCGCACCAGTAAAGAGCACAGGGGCTAATACACTAACGGGTCGACTATGGCGAATTGCGAGCGCGAAACACAGTAGTACAAAACCGGGCGCCATAAAAATAAATAGACTATTGTTCATCCATGGAATGTGTTCGCCCGTGCTGGCGACGATGAGTTTCCAGCTGGCTTTGAGCAAGCCGCCACTGATGATCATCGCTGCGCCAACTATCGCCGTCCGGCGAATCACTGACAAATCAAATAGTTGCGAAGTGCATAGCCAGTACAGGCCCAGTGCCGTGAATACCGTGGGTATATAGTCGAAAAGCGCTAGGGCTACGGTGTAGTCGTCATACATGTTTCCAGGCTCTTGTGGTTGCGGCCAGAAATCCCAGTATGCCGCCTTGTTGACTTAAAAGCTATAATGATATTAGATTATAACAAATGGTGATTTGGCAGGTATTTTGCTGCTGGTTTCATCATGGGTGCCGGGGGGAGGGCATCGGAGTTTGGCTGAGGCCAGTTTATTTAACTTTCAAAAGCATCTCGTGCGGGAAGATACTATGAATTTGACGAAGAAATCGGTCGGTCTGCTCTCCGGTATAGTCGGTCTACAAATGATGGCTGTCTCGGCTCAAGCGCAGCAGGGGCCAGCGAAGAAAACGCGCGTGGACAAGTCTTTGGAGGAGATCGTGGTTACCGCCCGTAAGCGCGAAGAGTCCATCCAGGACATTCCGGTCTCGGTAACACCTTTTACCTCTGATTCTCTTGAGCGTCGCGGTTTTACCGGTCTGGATGATATTGCGGCGGCCACACCCGGCTTCACTTTTGAGAGCTTTATTACAGGCGGCAACCACGGCAATGCGGTTATCCGTGGTCTGGCTCAGCAGTTCACGACCTCGCGCATTCAGAACGTATCCTTCTTTATCGACGGTGTGTATCTGCAGCGTCAGAGTATGCTGAACCTGGGCATGATTGATATGGAGCGGGTAGAGGTAATCAAGGGCCCGCAGAATGCACTGTTTGGGCGCAACGCCTTTGCCGGTGCGGTTAACTATATTACCGCCAAGCCAAAGGCAGAGCCGGAAGCGTATGTCGCCGTTACCGTGGGTGACAATGAGCGCCAGGATATCAAAGCCAGCTTCAATGGCCCCATCGCACTGGAAGGCCGGCTGCTGGCGAAAGCCACCTTTGGGTTCTCTCAGTATGATGGTCACACCAAAAATGATCACCCAATGGCCGATGCCGATCCATCTGGTCCGAGCACAACCGGAAACCTTGGTGGCTGGGATGACGAGATCTACAGCCTGATGCTCGCGTATGAGCCTACCGACAGGTTGATGTTGCGTACCAGTTACTACAAAAACAACGCAGAGAAAGAAACCGGAGCTGGCTACAGTATCTCCGGCGTTAACGCAGCCCGTTTTGGTCTGCGCCTGGACAATCAGTTGGACTTGAACTGTAACTGGCGTACGGTCAACGATATCGGTAACCCCTCACCCACAGCAGCCCACTCCGGTTTTTCTGCCTGGTGCGGTGAATTGCCTACAACAGCAGCCGGCGCCGAAGGTCCGCGTACGCTGGATGGTATCCTGATCGACCCGCGTGGAATCGGTCAGGTGGCCTCTACCGAAGTGGTTACATTTACGGCCGGCTATGAATTGAACGAAAGCTGGAGTGCCCATTACCTGTTTGGTTTTGCGGATCACGAGACCTATTCAACCGGTGGCCCCGGTGGTGAAGACCCTATGGTGGGCCGCGGTATTGCCGCAGACTTTGTTCTGAATGCTGCCAATAACCAGGATCCGAACGGTTACAAGTACTCGAATACGTTCAGTGGCCGCCCGAACTCGGTACTGGAATCCTTTTCTCATGAGTTGCGCTTTGACTTTGATAGTGGTGACCGTTTCCGTGCCAGCCTAGGTGCCTATTATTCCAAGACCGAAGACCGTGAGCACTCCACCGTTTTCATCAGTGATGTGTGTTCGCCGTTCACCGAGGAGCAACGCCAGAACTGTTATGAGCCGCTTTCTACGCCATCGTCGGCTGTGCCGGATCCCGGTCGCCTGACCACAGGGATCGTCTACGATCAGGTAGTTCGCCAGCATGCGAAAACCCGTCTGGAAGACACCAGTTTTGAAGATGAGATCATGGCTCTGTTCTTCTCGACGTCGTATCTGGTGACTGACACTATCGATGTGACCTTTGAGGGGCGTCTGACCCATGAGGACAAATATGTCTTCCGTCATGCAGACCCTTTCGGTCTCGCTTTTGGGCAGTCAGTAAGCTACAGCCTGCCGGAAGATCCGGTTGTGCCGGGCCTGGCTGATACCGTGACCAGCTCTATTATCGTGGAAGAAGACGACGAGCAGTTTCTCTATTTCACGCCACGAGCGATCGTCAACTGGAGCCTGAATGATGATCAGATGGTGTACTTCTCTGTTGCCAAAGGGTTGAAAACGGGCGGCTTCAACAATGCCGAAAGTGAAAGTCAGCTCGTATACGATGAGGCAACCAACTGGACCTATGAAGTTGGCAGCAAAAACAAGCTACTTAATGCTGCGCTGACGCTTAACGGGGCGCTGTTTTATATAGATTGGACCGGTCTGCAAGGCTCTGTGCCGCCCGAGGAGGCTTCGCTGTCCTCATCGGATGTAGTCACCAACATCGGTGATGCGACAAGTATTGGTATTGAGCTTGAAGCGGCTTACCGCTTTAACCGCAATTTTTCGGTAGATGTCGGTCTCACCTATAACGACGCCAGCTACGATGACGGCGTTAAATATTCTCCCGGTCGTAGCGACGCGTCTACGGGTGTCGGCTGTGATGGTGTTACCTGTCCTACTGATGGTGAAGTTGGTGGCAACCAGCTGGCCCGGGGTTCAAAAGAGCAGGCGTCGATCGGTTTCAACGTGCAGAAAGATTTTGATTCTGGTTGGTTGCTGACGGGTCGCCTGGATGCCAACTACCAGTCCAAACAATTCCTGACGCCGCTTAATCTGGGCTGGGTACCGGCGCGCACGGTAGCGAACTTGTCAGTGAATGCGCTTGGCCCGAATGATCACTGGGATATTAGCTTCTGGGGCAAGAACATTACCGACGAGAATTATCCGGCCAGCGCATTTGTGATTGGCGTGTTCAATCAGTACATGGTTGGTATGGGAACGCGCCGCAGTTACGGCCTGACTGTCAAATACACGTACTTTTAATCGCAGGAGCGGCGGCAGCCGCTCCATGTTAGGTATTTAAAGGGATTCAGGTTGTGAAGCAACGTATAAAAGCCGCCGCCGCGCAGTTTCATGTGGGCAGTGATATCGACGTCAACCTTGAAAGTTGCCTGCGGGTACTGGGCAAGGCTGGCGAGCAGAACCCCGACATCGTTGTCTTGCCGGAATTCTGTAATCACCTGTCCTGGTATGACGATGCGGAACACTGCTACCGAGTGTCTTTGACGATCGAGGGTGACTTCCTGCAAGCCATTGCAGCCAAAGCACGGGAAATAGAAGCCTTTGTTGTGGTCGGTGTCACACTGCAGCGTGAGGGCGGTAAAGTCAGTGGCAGCAACCTTCTCTATTCACCTGCGGGTGACTTGCTTGGCCTGAGCGACAAGCAGGTGCTGATTGGCCACGAGAACGATTTTCTAGAGCGTGCATCCGAGCCCGGCGCGGTGATTGATACGGAGCTGGGGCGTCTCGGGCTGTATATGTGTATGGACGGCGTGATCAACGAAACGCCTCGCTGCCTTGCCTTGCGAGGCGCCGATATCATGCTTAACAGTCTGAACTCTTTTGCGCCGGATGAAGGCTCCTTGCATATCCCGGTGCGCGCGGCAGAAAACAAAGTGTTTGTGGTTGCGGCGAACAAGGTTGGTCCGCTGGTGCCAGAGGCCATGATGGATGGCATCAGTGCGGCTACCAATATTCCGGTTGAGTTTCTCAACGGCGCGGGAGAGAGTCAGATTGTCGCGCCAGATGGCACGGTGCTGGCTATGGCCAAGACCCGCGAAGAAGAAGTCGTCTTTGCTGAAATTGATGTCGCGCAGGCGCGTAACAAGCAGCGCCCTGACGGGACGGATATTTTTTCCAGTCGCCGCCCTGAGCTTTATTCAGCGCTGGGTGAAAACCCCGAATCACTCGAAGCGCCGGTATTTGCCGCTGAGGCAGACTTACCTGCTGCCCTTATTCAGCTGGAAAACAACGGCACGGGTGCGCTGGAAGAAGCCAAAGCCGCGGTTAAAAACGCGGTATCCGGGGGCGCCCGTTTGATCGCGCTGCCGGGGTTGTTTTGTATTGCCGATGCAAGTGCTGATACCGCCGTGAAAGAGTCGGAAGCGGCGATCGCGGCACTGGCCGAAGTGTCAGGCGATGCGCTGATCACCACCTCGCTGGTGCTGCCCGTTGCAGGCGGCAGGCAACATTGCGCGGTTGCAATTGGTGCTAGTGGTTTGGTCGCTAGTCAAGGGCAGGTGCATTTCAGTAAGCGTTTTGCCTGGTCGGTGTTGAGTGACGGCTTTGAGGTCGTGAAAACCCAGTTTGGTTGTCTTGCCCTGATGTGCAGCGACGACTCTATCTATCCCGAAGCCTTTCGGTTGGTCGCCATGCAGGGCGCGGATGTGGTGAGTGTGCCATTGATGCCGCTGGAGCCGTGGGAGCTGACCACGGGCCTGATTGAGCGGGCTGCAGAAAACCGGGTGAACCTGCTGGCCGCGATGCAGCCTTCCGCCTTGGGCAACAGTTTCGGCGCAGCCCTGCATGAAGATTTTACGATTTTCGGTGAATGGAAAACCCGCCAGTTTGACGGTGTGCTGACCTATCCCATGCTGACCCGTGCGGGTGCTTCACGCAGTGTGACACCGCTGGTGCTGCATCCGAAAAACGCTGAAAACAAAGTGGTTTCTCACCGTACCCATTTGATCGATGGCCGGCCCTGGCACTTGCTTGAGCCCCTGCTGGCAACCAAGGATTAATCATGACTTCTTTACCCAAAGCCTTGCACGACCACGTACTCAATCGCATCGTCGATACCTTTGGCATGACTGAAGTGTTGAACGACGAAGGCGGACCCTTTCTACCGCTGGAAAGCCAGCTGCCCATGCACCAAGGCAGCGTGGGTGGTATGCGCAAGTTTACCGGTGGCCCGCTGTTTCAGGTGCTGACGTCCAGCATTGTGGTGCCTGCCATGCAGCTGGATTCGCATATGATTTTTGCTTTTATGCCCTCTGACAGCGCGGTGCCGCACTACACGGTCGATTCGGTGCAGGCCGGTGATCACCACGCTTTTCACCTGGATTTGATACCCCGTGTGGATATTGGCTCGCGTCTGAATTATCTCAATGAGGTGTATCAACCCCTGACCGAGGTATGCGAAGACGCGCGCAAGATTGAAGGTCTGGAAGCCGCGCATCTGTCACCGCGTCAGTACGCCATCATGTCACCGTGGATGCTCGCTAATCGCGCCACGCCAGAGGCTTTTGAAAAGATTATGCAGCCGGTTGATGCCTATCTGGACCACTGGTTTGCTCTGGTCGAAAAGGGTATCTCCAGTGAGGCACTGGAAGATGTTACGCCGCAGGAGCTCGCGGCCCGCGATAAGCGCAACAAATTTGCCATTTTCAACGCCGAGGTTGATCCGGTATGGCAGCGGATAGCGCCGCTGGTAGGACAGGACGCGGCGGACAAGCAGATTGCGTCGCTGCGTGAGGTGAGTGCGTAAAACCTACCCTCACCCCAGCCCTCTCCCAAAGGGAGAGGGAGAATACTCCGTAGTTAAATTGAGCGCCCCCTCTCCCTCAGGGAGAGGGCTGGGGTGAGAGGAGAATCCTCCGCCCAAAAAAGTTTCAGAGGAACCCTCCATGAGCAAAATGATTTCCGAACTCCTCATCGAAGACATGACCGCTGAGGAACGTGAGCGCGCCGAGCGTGTTGAAAGTATCCTGCCCACCCTGCGCGAGCGCGCAACTGCGACAGACAAGCAGGGCGAATTTAATCCAGACAATGTACGCCTGCTGGCTGACGCCGGATTGTTGGGTCTGGTTGTTCCACGAGAATACGGTGGTCTCGGTGGTGGTCTGCGCGACTGGGCAGCCGCCTGTTTTGCCATTGGTACCGTATGCCCGTCTACCGGTCTGGCTTACTTTTTTCACAATACCTCGGCCTCGCGCGGCACGCTCGCCCTGTCAGCACTGAAAGAAGGGCTGTTCAACGATGATGAAGCACCTCAGGTGAAAGACTTTGCCGAGAAAGTGCTCTATACCATGGGGCGCGACAGCAAATGGCTGGCGAACTATGCCAGTGAGTCCGTGAAATCCGAACACTCTGCGATCACCATCACTACCCAGGCGAAGAAAGTTGACGGCGGCTGGCTCCTGAACGGTGAAAAGTCGTTTGGCTGTGCCACCGGTGTCGCCGACCAGTATCTGGTGACCGCGGCATTGGAAGGCATCAATGATGCCAGCGCGCTAAGCACCTTTATCGTAGAGCGCGATGCCAAAGGCACGCGTGGCCGGATTGAATGGGATGCCATGGGTATGCGCGGCACCGCCACCGAAGGGCTGGTGCTGGAAGATGTCTTTGTTGCTGATGAAAATGCTCTGGGTATTCCTGGCGCCTTTGCCCGCAGCTGCCAGATGAGTCGCTCCAGCTTTGTGGGGAATCAGGTGGCTGCGTCTGTGATCTATATGGGCGGCGCCGTTGCCGCTTACCAATCGGCTGTGCAGCTGATGAAAGACAAGAAATTTGCCGATACCGGCAAGCCCGTGGGTACTGGCCCCTATCAACAGCAGATCATTGGCGAGATGTACGCCAACTTGCAGACCGCTTTATTGTGGGCGCGCCGTCAGGTTCAGATCGAAAGCAGTGAGCCGCCGATGGTATCCAAGGAAGAGGTGGTTAAATTCTGGCGCACCTGTAAGGGCCAGATCGCCGAGCACAGCTTTCAGGTCGCCATCGCTGCACTCAAGTGTGCGGGCACCTCAGGGACCATGTTCAGCACGCCTTATTCGCGTGCGCTGCGTGACCTTGCGATGGGGCTGGTACAGGCTTTCCCTGCAGAAAAAGGCCGACTGGATACCGCCAGTCTGGTGATTGAAGGTGAAGAACAGAACGCCTTTGGTAAGGGTTGATGGCTGACGCCCAAGGAAGCCATATGGAACTCAAGAATTACATCGACAACGACTGGCAGGCTCCTGCGATCACGCTGGAGACGGAGGTCTACCACGCCAGCGAAGGCAAGCCGCTGTTTTATCAAATGGCGAGCGACGCTGCGCAGGTTGAACGCGCTATTGCGACTGCCCATGCCGCCCATGAGGCAGGTGACTGGGCTGCACTGTCCAATTCCGAGCGTGCGGCCGCCCTCGATGCCATTGCAGGCGCCATTAACACCCGCCTGAGTGCAATTGCCGAGGCCGACGCCATCTGCACCGGCGTACTCTTGAAAACAACGTCCCAGGTCGCCCAGATTTGCGTGCTCGCGTTTCGCGCTGCCGCAAATCTGTTGCGCAACCCACCCCTGCGTCAGCCCTTTGAAGGCCCTCATGGCGATGTGGTGGTTGAACGCTTGCCGCTGGGTCCAGCGGCGATCATTGCGCCCTGGAATGCGCCATCCGGAATTACCTGCCACAAACTGGCCTCAGCGCTGGCCGCTGGTTGTCCGGTAATTGTTAAACCTTCGGAGTGGGCACCGCAATCCGGTCAGCTGATTGCCGAGGCGTTGGTGGAGGCCGGTTTGCCCGCAGGGGTCTTCCAGCTGGTGCACGGCAATGGCGCGACAGGTGCCGCGTTGGTGGAAGATTCGCGCATTGCCGCCGTGTCGTTTACCGGTGGTTTACAGGCGGGGCGCGCAGTGGCTTCGGCCTGTGCTAAAGATATCAAACCGGCTCAGCTGGAGCTGGGCGGCAATAACCCGATTGTTATATTGGAAGACGCCGATATTGAAGCGGCAGCCGATGGCGTAATTGCCGGAATGACGACCTTGAACGGCCAGTGGTGTCGCGCCTTGGGGCGCTTGCTGGTACATCAATCTGTAGCCGAAACATTGCTGTCAGCGATCACCGAACGCTTTGCAAAGATTAAGCTCGGCCATGTCATGGACGAATCCAGCACGATGGGCCCGGTGGTACACAAAGGCCATTATGCACTGATTCAAAAGGCGGTCGCAGAATACGAAGCGCAGGGCGGTGAGTGTTTGCGCGCCTCGGCCTTGCCCGCGCTGGACGGCTACTTTATTGCCCCGACGCTGATAACAGGTTTAAGTGCTGAACAGGCCAGCGAAGAAATATTTGGCCCGGTTGCAACCGTGCATACCTTTACCGACGATGCCGAGGCGATAGCGCAGGCCAACGGCACACCCTTTGGTCTGGCGGCGTATGTGTTTGGTGAAGAACAACACGCCTGGAAGATAGCCAGCGGTATTCGTGCCGGCAATATCAAGATCAATGCGGTGAGCATGCTGAACCTTCACCCGATGGCACCCCGTCCGGCCTGGGGCCTGAGCGGTCTGGGTGATGAAGGGGTGGTAGAAACCTTCGAATTTTTCCGTGGCACGCGCATTATCGGCGTTGCGGGAAAGGTGGAGAGCGCTAATGGCTGATTTCTACAAAAGCGAATTACTGATTGCCGGTAGCGAACAGAAAGCCCAAAGCGGCGAGTACTTTGATGTACTCGCTCCCGCAACGGAACAGGTGATCGGCAAGGCCGCCCGTGCCAATACAGCGGATGTGGATCTTGCGGTTGTTGCCGCGCGCAAAGGTTTTGAGCAATGGTCTGCTTTGGCGCCTAAAGAGCGCGAAGGGGTTTTGTTGCGTGCCGCCGAGTTAATGGCGAGCACCGGTGAGCAGCGCTACCTTGATCTCTTGATGGACGAAAGCGGCTCGGTCATCAACAAGGCCCGCTATGAAATTCACTACACTGTGGACTTGCTGCGCACCGCTGCGGGTGAAGTGCGCCGCCTATACGGTGATACCTTTCCCAATGACAACCCCGCGCGCATCAGTATGGTGTTTCGCGAGCCACTGGGTGTGGTGGGCATTGTATCGCCCTACAACGCGCCGCTGGCGCTGCTCGCTAAAATGACGGCTTTCCCGCTGGCCGCCGGCAATAGCGTAGTGATAAAGCCCTCGGAAGAAACACCGCTGATCGCCGTCGCCTTTGCCAAGTTGTTAGTCGAGGCCGGAGTGCCCGCCGATGCGGTTAATGTATTGACCGGATTTGGTCAGGAATGCGGTGCGCCGCTGGTTAATCATCCGGATGTGGACGCCATTGCCTTAACTGGTTCAACCGCAACGGGCCAGGCTATTGGCGCCAGCGCCATGCAGCAGATGAAACGCGTGCAGCTGGAACTTGGTGGCAAGAGTGCGCTGGTGGTGCTGAAGGATTTTGATCCGGCCGAGGCAGCCGCTATTGCGGTGCAGGGTATGTTTAATCACGCCGGCCAGATCTGTATGGCCAACTCCCGTATTGTCGTGGAAGCCCCCGTCTTTGAGGCATTTTGTGCAGCCATGAAAGCCGCCTGCGAAAGCCTGAAGATTGGCGAGCAGCGCGATGCCGATAGCGTGTACGGCCCCTTGATTAACCGCCGTGCGGTGGAAAAGGTCGAAGCCCACCTACAAGATGCTTTGTCTCGCGGCGCGACCCTGCTGACCGGCGGCAAGGTTAAAAGCGGTCTGGTGTTTGAACCGACGGTCTTGCTGGAGCCAACCCGCGACAGCAGCGCCTGGCGCGATGAAAGTTTTGGCCCCATGACCAGCATTGTGAAAGCGTCTGATCTGGACGACGCCATTGAGCTGGCTAACGACAGCGAATACGGCTTGTCTGCCGGCGTGCTGACCCACAATATCCAGCAAGGTTTTAAAGCCGCCAGGGCGATTCGCAGTGGCGCCGTACATATCGGCATGCACGCCTTTCAGAGCAATGCGATGGCGCCGGTGGGTGGTCTCGGGCTGTCAGGAATGGGCCGCAGCGGTGGCCACTACAGCACCGAAGAATTTACCGAACTGAAATGGATCAGCGTGGAGTTGGGCCAGTGATTCGTCGCGCCTACTGTGACATCGACTCCGGTCAACTGCATTACCGGCAGGCGGGCAACCCCGCGAATACGCCGCTGGTACTGCTGCATCAAAGCCCCAGCTCGTCGGTGATGTTTGAATCGCTGATGCGCGCACTGGGTGATGACTACTGGCTGTTGGCACCGGATACGCCGGGTTTTGGCCAAAGCGACCCCTTGCAAGGACCAGCGTCTATTGTCGCCTATGCCAGAGCCATACAACAGTTTCTCGACGCGCTGAATATAAAAACGGCGTTGTTGTTTGGCCATCACACCGGTGCTTCCGTGGCGGTGCAATTGGCGCACGACAATCCGGATCTGGCGCAGGCGATGGCCCTGTCCGGACCCACGCTGTTAAGCGATCAATTGAAAGCCATTCTGCCGGAAAAGGCGAAACCCTTTCCCTTGAGCGAGGATGGCAGCCACCTGCTGGGCATGTGGCGGCGGATGCGCGAC
The DNA here is from genome assembly GCA_041619575.1 of Litorivivens sp. Taxonomy (GTDB): domain Bacteria; phylum Pseudomonadota; class Gammaproteobacteria; order Pseudomonadales; family Spongiibacteraceae; genus Litorivivens. The sequence goes on along the minus strand of JBFKDP010000001.1, from coordinate 13,490 downwards.
AAAGAGCCGGAGGCCCCCCTGGCGTTGAGTCTGCGCGAAACCCTGCTGGGTCTGGACGTTGGCGAGGCCTATCCGGACGCCTATCAGGCGGTGATTGAACAGCCCTTTGGCGAGCAGTTGCAGGCAGTTGAATGTCCGGTGCTGGTATTTGCCGGAACCCAGGACCCGCTCTACGGACAGCTGGACGCGGCCTTTCAATTACTGAAGCAGGGTGAAAAGCAGGAGATCGAAGGGGCGCGAACTTACGCCTGCGATCTCTATGCCCAGGATATTGCCGCGCGGCTGAGCGACTTCTTTACCCGCGCCGGAAACAGGGATTGATATGGATTTACAACGCAACAGTGTTGGCATCGGCCTGCGCCCCGCGCTGCTTCTGGTCGATATGATCAAGGGCTTTACCAGCTCCGACTGCCCGCTGGGAACCGATTGTCCCGAGGTGGTTGAAGCCAATGCCAGACTGCTTGCGGCTTTCAGAGCAAAAGGTTTGCCGGTGTTTTTCACCACGGTGGTCTACCACAACGATCAGCAGGCCTCGGTATTTCGCAACCGGATTCAGGCGCTGAACTGTCTGACGCCCGAGTCCGAATGGGTGAAGGTTGATCCGGCACTGACACCACTGGAAGGCGAAGCACTTATCGAAAAACAGTGGGCCAGCAGCTTCTTTGGCACCGATCTGGATGTGCAGCTGCGCGCGGCCGGTGCTGACTCCTTGGTGGTCACGGGCCTTACTACCAGTGGCTGCGTACGCGCCACGGTGGTGGACGGGCTGCAGCATGATTTTCCCGTGGTGGTGCCCCGCGAGGCAGTGGGGGATCGGAACCCGCAGGCCCATGCGGCAAACCTTCACGATATGCACGCCAAGTATGCGGATGTGATGTCCCTGCAAGACGTGCTGGCAAGTGTAACAAGTTTGTAAAAACAGGCAGGCGAGATCACAATGTCTCTAAGCTATAATGATATAGCTTTTGGGTTGGAGCCGGTCGTGCTCTACCCGCCGGGAGACTAGGAGAGATAGATGAGCGCAGCGCAACCGCTTTTTAGCAAACGCGATCTGGAACTGATGCAGGGCGACACGCCGACACCGCTGTACCATCAGATGTACACCCTGCTGAAAAGCCGGATTATGGATGGCACGATCTCGCACGGCACGCAAATGCCTACCGAGCAGCAGCTGGCTGAAATGTTTGGGGTGTCGCGTATTACAGCCAAGCGTGCCATGGATGAATTGGCAGCAGAGGAACTGGTCGAGCGACGCCGCGGCAAGGGCACCCATGTTACCCATCACTACGAGCCGGAAGCGGTTCAGGCGCCACTGGTGGGTATGTTGGAAAAACTGGCCAGTATGGGGCGTCACACCCGGGTCAAGGTTATTGACGTTGAGAAAGTAGTGCCGCCCGGTGATATTCGGGCAGAGCTGAAACTCGCACCGGGCGAAAAAGCACACCGGATTATTCGTGTGCGCAGCAGCGAAGAGGGCGAGCCCTTCGCTTACTACATTAGCTGGACCGTTGGGATACAAAAAGGCTTCACCAAGCGCGAGCTGGAAAAGGGCGTGCGCCTAGATATTATCCGCGAGAACGGTCTGAACCTGACCAAGGTGGATCAGTATCTGGGGGCCGACGAGGCTTCGCTGGAAGTGTCGCGGGAGCTGGAAATGAAGCCTGGTGACCCAACCCTGACACTGGTGCGTCACTCCTACACCAGTGACGATAAGCTGGTGGATATTCTGTACTGCCAGTACAACCCAAAGCGCTTTCAGTACCGGATGAGCTTGAGTATGGATGAGTATAAAGGCAGCTAATTCGTTCGCCTCACTTTGCTCCTCTCATTTTAAGGGAGTGGCGCGGTGGTGGTAAAAGCAGATTCCAGGGCAGGCGGGGGCGGCCACAGGAATTTGCCAACACAAACAACCAACGAGAGAACACAATGCAATACGACAAACCCGTTATCGTAGCCGGTTCAGGCCCCGCCGGCTCGCTGCTAACCCTCTATCTGGCGCAACACAACGTGCCTGTTATTCTGCTCGAAAAGGCGGAATCTCTGCCCATTGATTTACGTGCGTCGACCTTCCACCCACCGTCACTGGAAATGCTGGCAGAAGTTGATTTGACCGATGCTATGTTCGCCAAGGGTCTGAAGGTCGATAAGTATGCCTATCGCGATCGCCGCACCGGCGAAGTTGCCGAATTTGATATGAAGCTGATCGCCGACGAAACCCCGTTTCCTTTTCGTCTGCAGCTCGAGCAGTATGAGATGACCCATATTGTGGGCGACAAGCTCAAGGCCTTTCCCCATGTCGATGTGCGCTTCGGCCATGAAGTGGTGTCGGTTAAAAATGTAGCAGGCGGAGTTGAAGTCGATGTTCGGACTCCCCAGGGCATTGAGACACTTCAGGGCGCATTCTGCGTCGGTACGGATGGAGCTTCCAGTAATGTGCGCAAGTCCGCCGGGATCGGCTTTGGCGGCTTTACTTACGACGAAAAGTTTCTGGTAGCCAGCACGCCCTTTCCTTTCGAAGAGGTGTTCGACAATCTGGCCTATGTGAATTATGTGTCTGACCCGGACGAATGGTGCGTGATACTGCGTACCGAAAAAATATGGCGCGTGCTGTGGCCCACGGAGCCGGGTGACAGCGATGAAGTGCTGCTCTCTGACGAGTACATTCAAAAGCGCTTAAAGCATCTTTACGACAAGGGCAGTGACTATGAAATTGGTCATCGCACCCTGTACAACGTGCATCAACGCGTTTCGGATACCTACTTCAACGAACGGATTGTGCTGGCCGGTGATGCCTGCCATATCAACAACCCGCTGGGCGGCATGGGGATGAACGGCGGTCTGCACGATGCTTACAATCTGGCCCAGCGGCTGGTGCGGTTGATGCAAGAGGGCGGCGATCATCTGGCGGAGTTTGGTCAGTACGACCGTCAGCGCCGCGAGCTGGCGGTGGACTTTGTGCAGAAACACACCATTGAAAACAAGAAATTGATGGAATCCACGGATCCGGATATTCAGAAGAAACGTCAGGCCATGCTCATGGAAACGGCCAGCGATCCGGTCAAGGCTAAAGCGTTTTTGATGGAGCGCGCCATGCTCAACTGTCTGCGCGACAGCCTCGCAGTGCAATAAGGAGGTAACTATGGAAACCACAAGCAAAACGGCCAAAGAAATTTATCAGGAAGTGAAAGCCAACCCGGCGCGAAAGCGATTTGGCTTTGGTGAAAAAGCCATTCTGGTAAATATCGACCCGCAAAAGGCCTATACCCGCACTGACCTTTTTAAAACTGCCTACGAAACCGATCCGCGCCAGATGGAATACATCAATACTCTGGCGAAAAAGTTTCGCGCCATAGGCTGGCCGGTGGTGTGGACTCATGTGGCCTATATGGAGTCAGGTGAAGACGCGGGTATCTGGGGTACACGCACCGATACGCCCGACAGCCTGCAGAACATCAAGTTTGGCAGTGAGCGCAGCGAATTCGATGACCGTCTGGAAATCGATCACGTTAACGATGTGATCTACCTGAAAAAAATGCCTTCAGCCTTTTTTGAAACCCAGCTCCAATCCCTGTGTGTGTGGCACAAGGTGGATACGGTGATTGTCACTGGTGGTTCTACCTCGGGCTGCATACGCGCAACTGCTGTGGAATCCCTGTCGCGCGGGTACCGCACTATCGTGCCGGAAGAGTGCGTGGCCGATAAGCATGAGAGCTATCACTATGCCAACCTCACCGATCTGTCACTGAAATACGCCGACGTGCTGGACGTGCAGGAAGTATTTGACTGGCTGGATTCGCAGGCTAAGTAACAAGGATTGCAATCGATGAAGGAAGATCCGGGTTTCTACGATTACTGGGCCTATCAGAATCGACCCAAAATTGAATGGCCCAACGGTGCAAAAGTGGCGTTCTGGGTTGCTCCCAATATTGAATTCTACGAGCTGAATCCACCGGACAATCCCCAGCGAAAACCCTGGCCACAGGCGGCACCGGCCGTAGGCGGTTATAGCATTCGCGATTACGGCAACCGGGTTGGCCATATGCGGCAGATGCAGGTGCTGGAAAAATATGGGGTGCGCGGCTCAATTTCCCTGAGCACCGCCCTGTGTGATCACCACCCGGAAATTATTGAACTGTGTAAAGAACGCAACTGGGAGTTCTTTAGCCACGGCATCTATAACACCCGCTACACCTATGGCATGAGCGAACAGCAGGAACGCGACATGATTCGCGATTCCATGGAAACCATCTACAAGCATACCGGTCAGAAATGCGCCGGGTACCTGGCGCCTGCTCTGTCCCATTCTGAACTCACGCTCGATCTGTTTGCGGAGGTGGGCAGTGAGCTGTTTGGTGAGGAAGGCGGTATCTATACCTGCGATCTGTTCCATGACGACCAGCCCACACCCATTCATCTGCGCAGTGGCAAAAAGTTTGTTTCCATCCCTTATTCGCTGGAAATGAATGACACCATTGCCTACGTGGTGAACAAGATTGAGCCGCGCCGCTACGGACAGAACATCAAAGACAACTTTGATCGCCTGTACCAGGAAGGTGCCGACAGCGGCACGATTATGTGTATTCCTACCCACAATTATCAGGTGAGCTGTCCGCATCGTCTAAAGGCTTTTGAAGAGGCGCTGGACTATATCACCAGCCACGATGATGTCTGGGTGACGACGGGGCGGGAAATTGCCGAGTATTTCCTGGAAAACTATTACGACGTAGCGCTCGCTGACATTGCGGCCAAGAAGGGAGGTGCTGCATGAGCCTCGATAAAGCCTATCTGGAGTATCCCGAGCGCAGCTATGGGATGGATCACGATCGCTACGACTGGTCGATGCTCACTGACCGCAAACCTGTCGAGTGGCCCAAGGGCAACAAACTGGCGTTATGGGTAAATGTGGGTTTGCAGTTTTTCCCGCTGAATCAGCAGGGCAAGCCCTTTAAAGTGCCGGGTGGCATGACCATGCCCTATCCGGACCTGCGACACTTTTCCCTGCGCGATTACGGCAACCGTGTTGGCATCTACCGGTTTCTCAAAGCCTTTGATCGCTATGGGGTAAGCCCGACCTTTGCGGTTAACAGTCGGCTTGCCGAGCGTACCCCTTACCTGATGGAGGTGTTGAAGGAGCGCGGCGATGAAATACTCTGCCACGGCGAGCATATGGACGCGCTGCATTACGGTGGGCAGGACAAAACTGAAGAAGCGGCGCAAATTGAACGGGCACTGGATAGCCTGCGTAGTCTCACAGGACAATCGATTCGCGGCTGGATATCTCCGGCCAAAAGTGAATCAGCCAATACGCCGGACCTGCTGGCAGCCCATGGAATCGAATACTTCTGCGATTGGGTAAACGACGATATGCCCTATGGCTTTCGCACGGCTGCAGGCGAACTGATTGCCATGCCGCTCTCCACAGAGCTGGAAGACTTCTTTGTCATCCAGAACAACGGCCATTCGGAAGACAGCTGGGTAGAGCAGGTGTGTGATGCCTGTGATTTTCTGCTGGCAGAAGCCAGAGATCAGGGTGGTCGTATATTGGCTTTGAATATTCACCCCTGGTTATTGGGACAACCCCACCGTATCGCGCGGCTTGAAAAAGCACTGGACTACATTACCTCTCAGGAAGGCGTGTGGAGCGCTGGTGCAGGCGAGATACTGGATTGTTGGAAAGGGCAGCAGTAGGTTAGCTGCCAGTTGCACATTACCACTGGTTTGCCCAGGCCCTTCCCGATCGCCCCCTGCCTGGGGCGATCAATTTCTGTATAGTCACCTCAATAGCCGCTAGTCTTCGAAAGCCAAAACAAAAAAAACAACAAGAAACTCTGTCATTCCAGCTGCTGCTTACCCGGTGAGCTTTTGCTCGCTAGCAAAGCGTACTGACGGCTGTCTGGCGAACCTCTTGAACCCAGCGAGGAAGGTTACTTATGAAAACCCAGTTCAAAGCCATGACTGAAAGTACTGCCGAAGACTGGCAGGTGATTCTCGGTGAGCAGCGCCAGTTTCAGGCGGGCTTGCCTGATCGCATACTGGAGCATTTGAGTTTGCTGGGTGGTGACTTTGGCGGCTTTCCGGTAGATCGTTTGCAGCACTGCCTGTAAACCGCTGAGCGGGCGGCCGAGGCGGGTGAAGATGATGAGTATGTGGTGTGCGCTCTGCTGCACGATATCGGGGATACCCTAGGCCCCTTTAACCATGCCGATGTTGGCGCGGCGATAATCGAGCCTTTTGTTTCAGAGGCCAATCACTGGATGGTGAAGCATCACGGTATTTTTCAGGGCTATAACTTTTTTCATCATTTCGGCATGGATAGAAACATGCGCGATAACTTCAAGGATTCAGAGCACTACGAACGAACGGCGCGCTTTATCGAGAAATACGATAATCCGGCGTTTGATAACAGCAAGCCAGAACTGTCACTGGATTTGTTTGCGCCGCTGGTGCATCGGGTTATGGCTGAGCCGAAACAGAGCCTCTACAAGGCCTTGATGGAAGAATAGGGCTGTTGTTGGCGAGCGCTTTAGTCGTTAAAGCGCTCATGGTGGGCAATGTTTCTAGCTTGCCGCTACAAAGCCCTTGGGCAGTCCTGCCTCCGGCGTAAAGCCGTATAGCTCCTCTCCCGGCAGGGCCTTCTGCACCAGTTCTCTTACCGCCAGCAACTTCTCAATATCAATGCCGGTTTTAAGACCCATGGCCTCAAGCATGAAGACCAGATCCTCGGTCACAATATTGCCGCTGGCGCCGGGCGCAAAGGGGCAGCCGCCAATGCCACCCAGCGAGCTGTCGATGGTGGTCAGGCCGATATCCACAGCGGCCAATGCATTGGCGAGACCCTGTCCGCGGGTATTGTGCAGGTGTACACCGTTAAGTTTTTCACGGCCGCAATTTTCCCAGATGCGTTTTGCCAGACGCTTTAACTGTGCCGGGTTGCCGTAGCCGGTGGTGTCGGAAAGACCCACTTCGTCGACGCCCAGGGCAACGGCTTTAACGGCCAGTTGTACTACGAGGTCTTCCGAAACGGGGCCTTCGATAGTGCAGCCGAAGGCCGTTGACAGTCCTACTTCAAATTTTGGCCGCTCGGCTTCGGGCAGCTCGCGAATGCGTTTTACGATGCGGTCGATCTCGTCGAGCATTTGCGCGTGGCTGCGCTTTACGTTCTTTAGGCTGTGAGTTTCGCTGACCGACAGCGGAATGGAAATCTTGTGAGCACCGGCGGCAATCGCATTTTCAGCGCCGCGCAGGTTGGGTACCAGCGCGGCTACTGCCAGGCCGGGAATGGTGCGGGCATAGGCAACAATCTCAGCGGTGTCGGCTAACTGTGGAATGACGCTCGGGGGGACAAAGGAGCCCACTTCAATTTCCGGTACGCCAGCGGCGGCCTCTGCGGCAATCCAGGCCTTTTTGTCCTCGGTGGACATAATGGTTTTGATGCTTTGCAAACCGTCGCGGGGGCCAACTTCGCTGATTTCAATATCGATGTTAGTCATGGTGGTGGAAACACGCCTGTTGAATCAAATGATATAAAGATATAACATATATTCAATTGTAGCCGTTGAGCCGGGTAATTGCCAGCCGCCGGCGCTGAGATGTAGACAGGGGAATCGCGTGACTGAACAAGCTAATCTGCCGTTATCCGGTATCAAGGTTGTTGAATTTACCCATATGGTGATGGGGCCGACCGTTGGTCTGATACTGGCTGATCTCGGAGCCGAGGTAATCAAGGTTGAGCCGCTGAAGGGCGACAATACCCGCCGTCTGATGGGGTCCGGTGCCGGCTACTTTCCCATGTATAACCGTAACAAGCAGAGTCTGTGTATCGACCTTAAAAACGATAAAGGCCATGCGGTGGCAGAAAAGCTTATTGAAAGCGCGGACGTGCTGATTGAGAACTTTCGCCCCGGTGCCATGGAAAAGCTCGGCTTTGGCTACGAGGCGATGTCTAAAAGAAATCCGCGACTCATTTACTGCTCGCTAAAAGGTTTCCTGGACGGCCCCTACCAGCACCGCACCGCACTGGATGAAGTAACCCAGATGATGGGTGGACTGGCCTATATGACGGGCTTGCCCGGAAAGCCGATGCGCGCGGGTTCCTCTGTGGTTGATATAGCCGGTGGCATGTTTGGTGTGATTGCTGTGATGGCGGCTCTGGAAGAGCGTCACCGCACAGGCAAAGGACAGGAGGTGAAAAGCTCTCTGTTTGAAAGTACGGCCTTTATGGTTGGGCAGCATATGGCTCAACAGGCAGTCAGCGGCAATGAGCCTCAGCCCATGTCGGTGCGTACCTCGGCTTGGGCAGTCTACGACATTTTCGACAGTGCGGATGGTGAGCAGGTTTTTGTCGGCGTGGTCAGCGATACCCAGTGGCGTCTGTTTTGCGAAGCCTTTGAGCTGACCGAATTTGCGCAAGACCGTTCACTGGATGCCAATACCGAGCGAGTCAAACAGCGCGACCGTATTCTGCCGGCAATTCGCGAATGCTTTGCGTCTATGAGTAAGACCGATTTAATGGCCAAGCTGGATAAAACCGGCTTGCCCTTTGCGCCAATCAACAAACCCTCTGATCTATTTGACGATATACACCTGAACGAGTCCGGTGGTCTGCTGGATCTGACTTTGCCCAATGGTGAGAAAACCAAGCTTCCGGGATTGCCAGTGAATATGGCCGGGCGTCGCTTCGGAGTTCGTCAGGATCTGCCCAAAGAGGGAGAGCACTCAGCACAGGCTTTGAAGCTGGCGGGTCTCAGTGACGACGAAATCAATGCCTTGTTTGCGGAAAATGTCGTGCAGGCGCGCTAACGCGCCTTGCCGGATGATAGCCATTTTATAAATAAGATTAACCGCGCCAGAAAGAGCAGGCGATAGCTTCCGTCGTATCGTGAGCACCGCCTCCCGCGAGTGCGATCTGCCCGTGCGGTTTTATTGTAGGGTCAGATCAGGTCGTCGGTTGGCGTCAAACTCAGAGGTAGGCCCAGCTCCGCTGTTTTCGGTCGGCGCTTTCAAAGGCGTCAATCTTTGCGGCGTGCAGTTCGGTGGCTCCGATAGTATCCAATCCGTTCAGCAGCATTTTTCTGGCGTTAGCTTCAACCTGAAACGCAAACTGCGAGCCGTCGGGTGATGTTACGCAAAGGTTTTCCAGATCAACGGTGATCTGCTGGTATTGCGGGTCTGTTTCACAGGCGCTCGCCAATGCCTGGATGGCAGCTTCAGGTAGCACGACCGGCAAGACCCCATTGCCAATACAATTGTTGTAGAAAATTGAGCCAAAGCCCGGCGCAATGATGGCGCGGATGCCGTATTCAGACAGCGCCCAGACGGCGTGTTCACGGGAAGAACCGCAACCGAAGTTGGAGCCCCCCAGCAGAATGCTGGTGTTGCGGTAGGCGTCTTGATTCAGAATAAAGTCGGGGTTGGGTTCGCGGCTGCCGGGTAGCTTGTAGCGCCAGGCTGCGAACAGGCCTTCGCCCAGCCCCTGTTTGGAAACCAGTTTCATTTCCCGAGACGGAATAATGGCGTCAGTATCGATATTGGCCTGCAGGAAGGGCGCGGCGACGCCGGTGTGTACCGTAAATGGCTGGAGGCTCATCGCACGTACTCCTTCAGAGAGGGCAGGATGGCGGTCATTCTTGGATCGCTGATAACGCCATTCACTGCCGAAGCGGCAACGGTTAGTGGGCTGGCGATATGGGTTTTTACCCCCGGTCCCTGGCGGTTTTCAAAATTGCGATTGGTGGTGGACAAAACGCGCTTGCCGGCACCAAAGGTTTCACCTCCGGCATAAAAACACATGGAGCAGCCAGACTCTCGCCACTCGAAACCGGCGGCCTGCAATATCAGATGAATGCCTTCCGCTTCTGCGGCTTTTTTCACTTGGGTTGAGCCCGGCACACAAACGGCCGCAACGCCAGGTGCGACTCTTTTGTCCTTCAGGAATTCAGCCACTGCGCGCAGATCGCTCAGGCGACTGTTGGTACACGAGCCGATAAACACTGCATCAATGGGGGTGCCCGCGAGTGCCTGACCTGGTGTTAGCTTCATGTAAGCCAGTGCTTTGCGCATGTAGTTTTTTTGCTCGGCATCGCCCGCTGGCTCGGGGATTACGTCATCAATGCCGATGGTTTGCTCCGGGTTGATGCCCCAGCTTACCGAGGGAGCAATGTCTGCTGCATTGATATGAAGCTCTCGATCAAATTCAGCATCCGGATCACTGTGCAGTGTTTGCCAGTGGCTAACGGCCTGTTGCCATTGTTCGCCGGTGGGGGCGTAAGGACGGCCGCGCACATAGTCGATGGTTTTGTCATCGGGGGCCACCAGTCCGGTGACTGCCGAGAATTCTACCGCCATATTGCACAGTGTCATCCGCTGCTCGACGGGCAGGGCGCGAATAGCGCTGCCGGCAAACTCTACGACATAGCCTGCACCGCCGTTGGCGCCGTAGCGAGAGATCAGGTGCAGGATCATATCTTTTGCAGTGACCCCAGGCCCCAGCTCGCCGTCAAAGGTGACGCGCATGGTTTTTGCAATGCGCAGTTCCAGCGTTCGTGTGGCCAGGGCGTGTTCAGCTTCGGTTGAGCCAATACCCCAGGCCAGCGCGCCGAGGCCGCCCAATGTGCAGGTGTGACTGTCGGGGCAGACCATGGTGAGGCCGGGCAGGGCAATACCCTGCTCGGCAGCTACCACGTGAGCGATACCCTGATTCTGGTCGCGTACGTCAAACAGGGTAATACCCGCTTCGCGGGCCGCCTCGCGGGTGGCGCGAATGAACTGGGTGCCGGAGGGCATCAGGGTCTCATCGCCGCGACCGGGAAAGGTGTCGACGATGTGATCCATAGTGCAGAAAACCTGTGTCGGGCGCGCCACGGTACGGCCGCTTTCATGCAGGCTTTTCAGGGCAATGCTGCCCGTTCGCTCGTGCAGAAAAATACGGTCGATATAAATCAGGCGTCGCCGCGCGTCCAGTTCGACGGCGGTATGTCCGCTTAGAATCTTTTCTATCAGTGTTTTTCCCATGCGCTTATCTTCGCAGTCATCTTGCATGCTTGAAGCTAATGGTAGCATAATAAGCTATAAAGTAATAACATTATATCTTTATGGCGTTATTCCCGCGGGAATAGGGCTGCTGTAACTCCGAATGCAAGGAAAGGGCGATATACAATGAACAAACCGTTGGCGGGCATCCGCATTATTGACCTGACACATATGCTGTCCGGCCCCTTCTGTACCATGACGCTGGCTGACCTCGGCGCCGACATGATCAAGGTAGAGCCGCTTACCGGGGAGGGTACCCGCAAGCTTCTGTCGACTGACCCGAATAACTCGATAGACGGCATGGGGGCTTACTTTATTACCCTGAACCGCAACAAGCGCACCATTTCCATGGATTTGAAGACCGAGCGCGGGCTTGAGCTGTTTTATGAGCTGGTAGCCAAGTCAGATGTAGTGATCAACAACTTTGCGGCGGGAGTGCCGACCAAGCTCAAGATCGATTACGACCATCTGGCAAAGATCAACCCGAAAATCATCACCTGCTCCATAACCGGCTTTGGCGAAAAAGGCCCCGGTGCCAAGCGGCCGGCCTTTGATCAAGTGGCTCAGGCTTTTGGTGGCGGTATGTCCATTACCGGGTCGGATTCCGAACACCCGATGCGCGCCGGCATCCCCATTGGTGACCTCGGCGGTGGCATGTTTGGCATTATGGGCGTGCTGGCGGCGCTGGTTGAACGCGATCGCTCCGGCGTCGGTCAGCATATCGATATCTCCATGCTCGACGTGCAGATCTCCCTGCTCAATTACATGGCGACCATGTACTACCTGTCAGGTCAGGATCCTCACCCCATTGGTAACAGTCATTTCGTGCATGTTCCCTACAACAGCTATCCTACCGCTGACGGCCATCTGGTGATCTGCGTGATTACCGATAACTTCTGGCAGAACCTGAAGCAGGTGGTGAACTGCCCCGGCTTCGACAAGCCCGAGTATGATGGCCAGCCGGGCAGGTTGGCGGACAAGGAATACATTGACTCTACGCTGGCGGAAATTTTCAAGCAGGACACCACCGACAACTGGCTGGCCAAGCTTAACGACAAGCGTATACCTGCCGCACCGGTCAACACCTTCAGTCGCGCGCTGGCCGACGAGCAGGTCCAGTACCGCAATATGGTTGTCGACCTTCCTCACCCCTCAGGCAAAACTACCAAGGGGCCTGGGTGCCCGATCAAGCTGTCTCGCACCAATGAAGAGAGCTTTTCTCCGGCGCCCTTGCTTGGTGAAAACACCGACGAGCTGATGCGTGAGATTCTTGGCTACGATGAATCCACCACTGCCGAACTGAAAGCGAACGGGGTTATAGGCTAGGTTATGAAAGAAAAGATTGTTATTAACGATGTAGGCCCGAGAGATGGTTTGCAGAATCAGGCGAAGATTCTGACGCCGGAGCAGCGTTTAAGCCTTATAAGCAAGCTGCTGGATGCCGGTGTTCAGCATATTGAAGTGGGCGCTTTTGTTTCTCCCAAAGCCGTTCCGGCAATGGCCGGGACAGATATTGTCGCAGCGGGACTTCCAAGAGGGGATTACGGCTTTTCGGCGTTGATTCCCAACCGCAAGGGCTATGAGTTGGCGAAGACAGCCGGCATAACCACCATGGGCCTGGTGATTGCTGCCAGCAACACCATGAACGAAAAAAATGTCCGGATGACGACCGAGCAGGCGCTGGTGGTTTGCGAGGACGTGCTGGCTCAGGCGAAAACCGATGCTATGAATGTAGTGGCTTATGTGGCTACGGCCTGGGAGTGCCCCTTTGAGGGCGTGACTGACGAGCAGACCGTCATTGAGATCACCGGCAAACTGCTAGAGTACGGTGCGAGCGAAGTCATCCTGGCGGACACCATCGGCGCGGCCTCGCCGGGACAGGTAAAATCGCTGATGAGCAAACTGGTGGCCGCCTACGGTGCAGACAAGCTGTCCTGCCACTTTCACGATACCCGTGGTATGGGCGTTGCTGATGTGTACGCTGCCGTGGAGTGCGGTATCCGCAAGTTTGACGCATCCATCGGCGGTCTGGGCGGTTGCCCCTTCGCGCCCGGCGCCTCTGGCAACGTTGCCACCGAAGATGTGGTGCTGATGCTCAACCAGATGGGTTTTGATACCGGTATTGATCTGGGCAGGCTGGCGGCGGCGGCTGATCTCGCAGCGGAACTGACCGGCAACTGCGACGGCGGCAATGCCAGCGGCTGGATAAAGCGCCAGATAGAAAAGGGAGAATTGGCGAACGCGTCATAGGCTGACGCATTTCTCCCGCAAAAGGGCTTGCGTTGCCTGTTTAAATCGTCAACATAGGGCGCTACTTATATAAGAATGCGCCCTATGATTACTACCGACGTTGTTATTATTGGTACAGGTTTTTCCGGTATGGCGATGGCCATCGCCTTGCAGAAGGCGGGAATATCGCGCTATCTGCTGCTGGAAAAAGCCGATGAGGTTGGCGGAACCTG